>NZ_JQNR01000005.1:2714427-3016030 GCF_000745345.1 Actinacidiphila yeochonensis CN732
ACACGGCCGCCCGGCGGGCCACCACGCGGGCCCCCTGCGCCGTCGGCCGGCGCGAGCGCGAGTGCGGGGGCGGCAGCCGGCGACGGCAGCATCGAACTCCCCGGCCGGCCGCCGGACCGCTTCGACATCGCGCGGGACGTCCTTCTGCCCTGACCCAGCGGAAGAGAGGGCTCCCCATGGACGACAACGGACTTCCCCGACCGGCGTACGATCGGGCGGATTCCTGACGGCCGGGTGCTGACGGCGCTCAGCTTGCCCGGAGTCGTTCGAGGAACTCCGCGACACCGTCGACCTGGCGGTAGGCCGTGAAGGCCGGTGCGAGATCGCGAACCAGCGTGACGCATCGCGGGGCGCCGATCCGCGTGGCCAGGTCGAGCGACTCGCCGGTGAGGGCGAGTGCCTGCTCGATGTCGTTGGACCGCAGGTGCCCCTTGGCCTGGTAGGTCAGAAAGATCCCGCGTGTCTTGTCCCGGGCTTGTGGCAGCAGGGCCATGCCCTCAATGATCCGGACGTGAGCCTCCTCGGTGCGGCCGAGGTCGAGCAGACATTGGCCGGAGTCGACAGCGAGGTCGGCCGGGCTCATCCACGCGCACCAGTCCGGCGCGGGGTCTGCGGCATGCACGCCCAGGGCGTCCTCGGCCTGTGACAGGTCGCGGTAGCAGGCCGAACGGTCGCCGAGCGCCGCGTGGGCCCTGGCCCTGCGCAGGAACAGCAGAGACCGGGCGGTGGGGTGGCCAGTACCCGACAGGGCGAATCCGAGCTGCTCGACGGAGATCTTCGGCTCGCCGAGCCAGTTCGCCTGGTAGGCGAAGTCCGAGAGCACCCCGGCGCCGTGATCGCGGTCGCCGGCGGCGTGGGCGGACTGCAAGGCGGCGCCCCAGAGCTTGCCGGCTGCCCAGTGTCGGCCGTGGTCGAAGCGGTACCAGCCGCCCGCAGTGGCGAGGGAGGCCGCGAGCAGGTGCAGGCGGCGGCCGGTGGCCTCGCTGTAGCGGCCGTCCTCGATCAGCTCGGTGACGGTGGCGAGGTGGGCGTCCATCAGGCGAATGGTGTGCTGGCGCTGCTCGGTGGGCAGGGCCGTCAGCTTCGCGCTGGTGTCCTCAAGCCAGTCCACGAGTTCGGGGTCCACCCTTTTGCCGCCGAACGCCGAGACGAGGCGTCCGGGTTCGATCGTGGCCCACTGGGAGGCCAGGCCAGCCAGCGAGGTGGCGCTGTAGGTCATGAAGCTACGGCGGTCCATGGAGGCTCTCTGTGCGTCGTGGAGCGCTCGGACGGTATAGGCCGCTCCCAGCGGCAGCGGCTCGTCCCGTCCGGGCAGCCAGTACGGCCAGCCGTATGCCTCCACGTCCGTGATCGGGACGTCGAAGGCCTCGGCGATCAGCAACTGCGATTCGAGGTTCGGAGTCTTGCGCCAGTTCTCCCATCGGCTTACGGCCGTCTTGTCGGCGCCGGAGCGAAGCCCGTGACGGCGAGCCACCCGGTCGAGGACCGTGGCGAAGTCGCCCTGGGACCAGCCACGCAGGGTGCGCGCATAGGCAACGGGATGCCGGATCGGGTCGTCCACAGCGCCCATCCCATCATCGATGGTGACCGCGAGCCTACCGTCAGCCATGGTGGGACAACCCCGGGACTACCGGCAAAGTCTTTCCGGTCACGCTGAGTCGGGCTGTACTCGACGCACACCGAAGATCCCCCTTCGCGAAGCGGAAGGAATGTGCCCATGAAACGGCGTGCCGCGGTCATCGGACTCGGCCATCAGGCGGTCGATGACCACCTGCCCGGCCTGCTCGACTCCATCCGGGCCGAGCTCGTCGCCGTCTGCGACAGCAACCCGACTACCCTGCGTGAGCGTCAAGAGCAGCTCCAGGTAGCCGCCTTCACCCTCCCCAGCGACCTGCTGGATGCGGTGAAGCCGGACTTCGTCATAGTCGCCGTCCCGCACCATGCCGGCCGGGCCGTGATCAAGGAGTGCGCCAAGCGCGGCGTGCACGTGCTGAAGGAGAAGCCGTTCGCCACCTCGCTCGCCGAGGCCCGCGAACTCGCCCAGATCTGCCAGGCCGGGCAGATCGAGCTGATGGTCACCCTCCAGCGCCGGTTCAATCCGATCTATACCAGCGTGCTGGGCCTGCTCGACCAGATCGGTACCCCGTTCCTGATCGACGGCCAGTACACCTTCCACACCGACCACCCCGGGGCCGGCTGGCGCGGGGACATCAAGCAGGCCGGCGGCGGCTGCATCATCGACATGGGCTATCACCTCATCGACCTGCTGCTGTGGTACTTCGGCCTGCCCAACCGCATCCTCGCCGAGTTCTCCGCCGCTGCCGTTCCCGGAGCCGGCTACGACGCCGAGGACACAGCCGTCATCCAACTCGGCTACGACACCGACCTGTACGGCTCGGTGCTGCTGTCGCGCTGGGCGGCCCCCAAGACCGAGAAGCTGCGTGTCGTTGGCACCCGCGGCTCCGTGCTTCTGACCAAGGGCCAGGTGCAGAGGCTCGACCTGAACGGCACGGTCGTGGAGGAGCTGGCCCGCCCGCACGCCCCGGTCAGTGCCGCCACCGCGCAGATCGACTACTTCTGCCGGGTCTTGGACGGCGATCGCCCCAACACCTCCGGCCCCGAACAGCACCTCGCCCACGCCGCCTTCATCGCCACGTGCTACGCGTCCAAGACAGCCGGGCGCTACATCGATCCGAAGGAGATGCTGTGACCACGCTCGCCCTGCTCGGCGGTCAGCCCGAAGCGATCGCCACCGGTCCGCACTTCAGCTGGCCGCCGATCGACGACGTCACCCGCGCCAGGGTCGCCGCCCAGTTGGACACCGCCGTGTCCATCCCCGGGCGCTCCGGCATCGTGGCCGAACTGGAGGACGCCCTCAAGGGGTACTTCGGCGTCCGGCACGCGATCACCACCTGTTCCGGCACCGCCGCCCTGCACGCCACCTACGCGGCCGTGCGGATCAAGGCCGGGGACGAGGTGATCGTGCCTGCCTGGACGTTCCACGCCACTGCCTCCCCGCTGTTCCACCTGCGCGC
The DNA here is from genome assembly GCF_000745345.1 of Actinacidiphila yeochonensis CN732. Lineage (NCBI taxonomy): Bacteria > Bacillati > Actinomycetota > Actinomycetes > Kitasatosporales > Streptomycetaceae > Actinacidiphila > Actinacidiphila yeochonensis. The sequence goes on from NZ_JQNR01000005.1 coordinate 2,717,463, forward strand.
GGTACCGGTGCTGTGCGAGACCGGCCCGGACGGCAACATCGACCCCGCGAGGGTCGAGGAGCTGATCACTCCGCGCACCCGGGCGCTGATGGTCACCCACCTGTGGGGCCGCCCCGCCGGCATGGCCCAACTGGCGGCGATCGCGGACGCCCACGACCTGGTGCTGCTGGAGGACGGCTCGCACGCCCACGGCGCCGGTATCGATGGGAAGAAGGTCGGCACCTTCGGCTTGGCCTCCGCATTCTCCCTCAACGGCCCCAAGCCGCTGTCGGGCGGCGAGGGCGGGTTCGTGCTCAGCAACGATGACGACACCTACTACCGGGTGCTTATGTTCGCCCACTACAACAAGCGGTGCCGGTCCGAGATCCCGGACAGCCATCCGCTCGCGCGGTATGCCGTCACCGGCTCCGGCCTCAAGCTCCGCATCCACCCGCTCGCCGCGGCCCTCGCCTTTGACCAGCTCCACCGCCTCGACGGCTACCTCGCCGGCCGCGCCGAGATCGCCCGCTACCTCACCGAGCACCTCGCCCAAGTCCCCGGTCTGGACGTTACGCCGGTCCCCGAAGGTGTGATCCACTCCTGGTACGGGTTGACGCTCACCTACCGGCCCGACGAGCTCGGCGGCCTGCCGATCGAGCGGTTCCACCAGGCCCTGCTGGCCGAGGGCGCCAGCGAGTTCGACCGGTCCGGCTCCACCAGGCCGCTGCACGAACTCCCGCTCTACCGGCACCCGGACCGACTGTTCCCCGGACACCCGCAGCACCACCGGCAGTACCCGCCCGGGTCCTTCCCCGTCGCCGAACACACTTACCGGCACACGATCAAACTCCCGGTCTGGCATCGTGAGCAGGATCTCGCGCTGGCCGATCAGTACGTGCGCGTGGCCGCAAAGGTGAGCGACCATCACAAGGAGCTGCTGGCATGACGACGCCCTCCCCCGACTTCCTGAACCGCCTGGTGGCCGACGCCCGAGCCGATGGCATCACGGGCTTCGTGGCCGGGGCCGTCATCACCGACGCCGACCGGGTGCTGCTCGTGCGCCGCAAGCCGGACGACTACCTGGGCGGTCTGTGGGAGATCCCCTCCGGCAAGGTCGAGGCTGGCGAGTCCATCCTGGGGGCCCTCCACCGCGAGACCACCGAGGAAACCGGCCTGACCATCGACACGGTCACCGGCTACATCGGCCACTTCGACTACACCAGCAGCCGCGGCGGCGCCACCCGCCAGTTCAACTTCGGCGGCACTGTGAAGGACACCGAGCCGATCGTCCTCACCGAGCACGACGCCTACCAGTGGGCCCACCGCGCCAACCTGCCACCGGTCAGCGCAGCCGTCCTCGAGCTGATCACCCGCTGACCACCCCGCACGAGCCGTACGACCCACTCACGCAGCTGTCGAGGGCGTGCCGTACGGCTCTCCGCTTCCAGGACCGTCCCAGGGCGGTCTTCGGGCTCACCCTGTCCGGCTGACGGGCCGTCGCCTGTCAGCCGGAGATGCTACGGGGCGCTGCCGCCCACCACGAGCAGCTTCACAGGGAGCCCGCCCCGACCAACCAACAGCATCCCGTCGGCACAGAGGGCCCGCGTCCTCGGGCTACCCGATGGCCGCCTCCACCTCCCGGTGCAGCCGGCCGGAGGCGATCAGGCCGGCCACCCGCTGGATGTCGTCCTCCATCCCGCGGTCCCGGTCCAGCGCGGGCGACACGGCGCGGACGGCGGCCAGCGCGGCGGCCGTCGCGGGGCTGAGCCGGTCCGGGCCGCGCAGTTCGGCGGCCTGGCACAGGGCGAGCAGGTGGATGGCGGCGACCTGCCGGACCGTCTCGACCACTGTCCGGGCGTCCCGCGCGGCGATGGTGCCCATGCTGACCTTGTCCTGGTTGTGGGCCTCGGTCGAGCGGGAGAAGGACGACGCCGGCATGGTCAGCTTCAGCGCCTCCGCCGTCAGCGCCGAGGCGACCAGCTGGAGCGACTTGAAGCCGTGGTGCAGGCCGGCCTCCCAGTCGTCGTCCGCGAACCGCGGGATGAGGTTGGGGGTCAGGCCGTTGTTGTACTTCTCGTCCACGGCCAGCTGCAACTGCCGCTCCAGCAGGTCGCCCACGCTGGCGACGGCGGTCTTCAGGGCGTCCATGGCCTGGCCGATGTGGCCGCCGTAGAAGTTGCCGCCGTTGACCACCACGCCGGCACCGGTGTCGAACAGCGGGTTGTCGTTGGACGAGTTGATCTCGACCCGGGTCCACTCCGACGCCCACGTGAGGGTGTCCCGCAGCACCCCCGTCACGTGCGGCGCGCAGCGGATCGAGTAGCGGTCCTGGATGGGCCGCTCCAGCGTCCGGAACCCGGCGCCCCGCGGCATCGCCCCGGTGGCGTGGCCGGCCTGGTTCGGCACGGCGGCACCCTCCTGCTCCCGGCCCAGCAGCCGGCGGACCAGCCGGGCGCTGGCGACCGACCCGGCGTGCGGCTTCTGGTCGAAGACGAACGCGGTGAAGTGCAGCGGGTTGCCGTCCAGCGCCTGCGAGGCCAGGGCCGTGCACAGGTCGGCGGTGAAGGCGAGCTCAGCGGCGTCGCCGAGCGCCAGGACGGCGAACCCGGCCATGAACGACGTGCCGTTGACCAGGGCCAGGCCCTCCTTCGAGGCCAGCGAGACCGGCTCCAGGCCCGCCTCCGCCAGGGCGGCCGCCGCCGTCCGGCGCTCGCCGCGGTGCAGCACCTCGCCCTGGCCGGTGAGGAGCGCGCCGACGTAGGAGAGGGGCACCAGGTCCCCGCTGGCTCCCACCGAGCCCTGCTCGGGGATCAGCGGGAGGATGTCGTGGTTGAGGCAGTCCAGCAGCAGCGCGACCACCTCCGGCCGGATGCCGGAGCCGCCCCGCGCCAGGCAGTTGGCCCGGGTGATCATGGTCGCCCGCACCACGTCGGGGGCGGCGGCCGGGCCGGTCCCGTTGCGGAACCCGGCGATCAGGTTGGCCTGGAGGGCCTCCACCTTCCGGGCCGAGATCTGCCGCCGCGCGCTGTCCCCGAAGCCGGACGTGACGCCGTAGACCGGCAGCCCGGCGGCGACCACCTCGTCCTTCAGCCGCACCGAGTCCCGCATCCGGAGGACGGCGTCCTCGTCCAGCAGGAAGGTGCGGCGGCCGGGCCGGCGGGCCGCCGCGGCCACCTCCTCGACCGCCACGGACCGCCCGTCCAGCCGCGTCTCGACGGGGCGGGGCGCGGGCTCGGTGAGCCTCTCGTCATCCGGCGGGTCGCATTTCTCTACCTCGACTGTCACGGTGAGGCTTCCTTTCCGGTGGGCCTTGCGGCACGCGATCACGGGCTGGTCATTTCCGTGTTCCAAGGACCGAAGGCATCGTGCTCTTTCCCGGACCGTCGGCGGTATCCAGTGGGCGATGCTTCGTTCGCACAAGGGGGTCGCGAGGCGCGCGCCCGCAGGACCGAACGGGGAGGGGACGCGGAAGCCCGGCGCACTGTACGTACCCGCTCTCCTATCACGAGAGAAAGGGTTCTTTCCAACGCGCCTTTGGCGGAGCCGTGTTTCTCCGTGCGGACAGGACGAGCGTACGGAGGAACGGGCGTCGCGGCGTTGACGAGCCGGAAACGGTGTACTCCGTCGGCGCGTTGACACGGAAATCCGTCCGCTTACCCGCGCGATCGTCGGCCGCTCCTTTCACGTGACGTCCGACCTGTTCGCATACGGCGAGCGGCCCGCCCGCCCGCCCGCCCGTCAGGCCGTCAGGCGTCCGCGCGGCGGAAGGTCCACGTCTGGGTGAGGGTGGAGCCGTCCGCCGGGGTGAGGGCGTAGTTGTCGTACACCCCCTGCTCCACCAGCCCCGTGCCGCGGGCCGCCTCCCGGATCACCTCCTGGGTGAGCGGGTAGAGGCGGTGGTGCTCCACCGTCCGGGCGTACGGGTCGGTCGGCTCCGGGCCGGTGCGCACGAACTGCGTCCACGTCACGTCGCAGCGGTCGCCCTCGGGGCTGTTGGAGTAGGCCATGATGAACGCCACGTCACCGAGGTCGCAGGCCAGGGTGGCCGGCCCGGCCTGGTCGGTCATCACGCCCGCCGCCCGGACGTCGAAGACGAAGGAGCCGCCCGGGCGCAGCACCGCCGCCACGGCCTGGAAGGTGGTGGCGAGTTCGGCCCCGGTCAGGTAGTTCAGGGACTCCCCGGCGCTGATGACCGCGTCGAAGCACCGCTCGACGGGCACCTCCGGCAGCGCGGCGCACACCAGCGGCACCTCGGCGCCGAGCCTGGCGCGGGCCCGCTCCAGCATCGCCGGGGAGCGGTCCAACCCCGTGACCTCGTAGCCGAGGTCGGCCAGCTCCCGGAGCATCAGGCCGGTGCCGCAGGCCAGTTCCAGCACGGTGTCGACCGGAACGTCCCCGCCCTCCCACAGCGCGGCCAGGAACGCGGCCTTCTCGTGGTGGTGCTTCTCCCCCCAGCTCCCGGTGACGAGCTCGCCCATCCGGTCGTAGGCGTCCGCGACGGTGTCGTACGGCTGGAGCGCGGTGGTCTGCTGGCTCATGGGAGCTCCCATCACTCGACGTGTTCACACGGTGACCTATCCGTCCCCCGCTCCCCGGCCGGACACGCGCCGCGCCGGGGGTGGTTCTCCGGGCGCCGACTGGACGCCGCGCCGACCCTCGGGGGGAGCGCGGCGGGGGAGTCGGGCCGGTGGGAAAGCCGGAACCGGCCGCACCCGTGGGGGTGCGGCCGGTTCGGGGACGCGCGGTGAACGGCGGGCCGGGGTCAGGTGGCCCAGATCTGGAACTCCGAGACCTGCCCGGCCGGCCAGCCGGTGTTGGCGGTGAAGCCCAGGCGGAAGTAGCGCTGGGTGGTGGCGGTGAAGGCGATCGTGACGGTGTTGTTCGCCGCCGGGTCGAAGGTGTAGGCCGCCGAGGGCTTGACGGTGCTGAAGGTCGAGCCGTCGGTGCTGCCCAGTACGGAGAGCGTCTGGGTCCGCGCGCCCCAGCCGGCGGGCAGCTGCAGCACGATCCGGGACGCCGCGCGCGCCGAGCCGAGGTCGACCTGGACCCACTGCGGCAGGGCGTTGTCGGCGCTCTCCCAGTACGTCGACTGGGAGCCGTCGGTCACGTTCGACGACGGGTAGACGTCGGTGTGGCTCGACTCGCTCGTCGGGCGGCCGGCCGCGAGGTTGACGTCGGCCGCGGCGCTTCCGGTGCCCGAGAGCGCGATGCTGGTGGGGCTGTTGGAGGCGCTGCCGGTGATCGTGACCGTCCCCGTACGGGTGCCGGTGGCGGTCGGCGTGAAGGTGACGCTGATCGTGCAGGAGGCCCCGGCCGCGACGGACGAGCCGCAGGTGTTCGTCTGCGCGAAGTCGCCGCCGGCGGTGATCGAGGAGATCGAGGCCGCGCCGCCCCCGGAGTTGGTGACGGTGGCGGACTGCGCGGCGCTCGCGGTGTTCACCGCCTGGCCGCCGAAGGTGAGCGAGCCGGGTGACGCCGCGAGGCTCGCGGGCGCGGTGCCGCCGGCCGCGGTGAAGGTGAGGGAGTTGGCGTTCCAGCCGCCGTTGTCCTCGTTGAGGGTGATGACCTGGCGGCCCGCGGGCAGCGTCACCCTGGCGGTCGCGGTGCCCCAGCTCTGCCAGTCGCCGGTGGCGGGCAGGTCGACGGCGCCGGTGAGGCTGGTGCCCGCCGCGTTCGACAGGTGCAGCGCGTCGGTGACCGCCGAGGGGGCCGCCACCCGCAGCCCGACCGTGTAGGTCCCGGCCGTGGCGACGTTGACGGTGTAGCGGAACCACTGCCCGCCGCCGGTCCAGCCGAGGTCGTAGCCGCCGCCGCTGTCCGAGGTGGTCTCCAGGTCGACGCCGTCGGCGCGGTAGCCGTTGGCCTGGCCGTTGACGCTGGTGACGCTGTACGCCACCCCCTGGCCCCCGGTGTCGTAGTTCTCCGCCTGGACCGTGCCCGGGACCGCCGCCGCGGTGCCGCCGTACGGCCCCTCGGGCGCGGCGGCCCCCCAGGTGTTGCCGCTCAACGTGGCGGTGAAACCACTGGAGTTGTTGACGTACGCGGTGGCACCGGAGTGCAGCCCGGAGACGGTGTTGCCGCTGATCGTCGCGGAGCCGGTCGGCGCGGGGTAGAACGGCGGTGCGATCACGATGCCGTTGCGGCCGGGGTCGGTGACCGTGTTGTTCTGCAGCAGGGTGTTGGTGGAGGTGGAGAAGCCGATCCCGTCGTAGAGCGAGTCCACGACCGTGTTGCCGGTGGCGGTGACGCTGTCGACGGTGCCGGTGTTCTGCCCGTCGCCGCCGTTGCCGATGTGCAGGGCGGGCTGGCCCTGGCTGTAGGCGTTGCCGCCGGAGCGGACGACGGTGTTGCCGGAGACCGTCGCGGACAGCAGGTCGCTGCCGTTGACGCCGAACCGCCCGGCGCCCAGGCCGATGTAGCGCGCGGTGTCGCTGATGTAGTTGTTCGTGACGTGGTGGCCGCTGCCGCCGTAGATCCCGATGCCCTTGCCGCCCCACGGCGCGATCGAGGTGTTGTTGCTGACGGTGATGTTCGTCATCGGGTTGTAGGTGGTCTGGGAGCCGTCGCCGTTGGTGTTGTAGTTCACCGAGTTGATGGCGATGGCGTCGTCCCCGGTGCCGCGGACGAAGTTGTTGGTGACCGTCAGGTTGTTGCCGGTGCTGGCGCCCATCGAGACGTTGTTGACGTTGATGCCGTCCGCCCACACCGACGTCAGGCGGCTGTTGCGCACGGTGCCGCCGGTGCCCGAGGCCCAGAAGCCGGACATGGTGTGCTGGGTCCAGATGCCGTCCGCGACCCAGTTGGTGCCGGTGGTGTCCATGGCGCCGCCGTCGCCGCCTACAGTGCTGCGGCTGACCGCGTTGGCGTCGATGTGGAAGTTCTCCACGGTGCAGGAGGTCACGTCGAACAGCGCCGCCAGCGGGGTGCTGTTGGGGACCGGCACGTCGCGGTAGACGGTGCTGTACCACAGGCCCGCGCCCGCGATGGTGATCCCCTGCGCGGTCAGCCCGGTGGTGCCCTTGACGTAGAAGGTGCCCTGCGGGATCCACAGGATCTTGCCCTGCGACTGGGCCTGGTTGATGCAGTTCTGGATGGCGGCCCTGCTGTCCACCGCCTGGCTGTCGGCGGCGCCGTTGGTCGGGGTGTTGTCCGCGACCGCGCCGCAGCTGGTGATCGAGATCGAGTTCGCCGGCTGGCTGAGCGCCGCCGGCGGGTTCTCCACGTCGACGGAGTCCACGTCGTAGGATGCGGCGCTGTTGGCGGCGTCCTTCTGGAGCGAGAACGTGGCCCCGGCCGGGATCGGGGTGCCGGTGACGAAGGTGTGCGACTCGTCCCAGAAGACCCTGGGGTCGCCGTCGGCCGGGTTCTGGTTGTCGCTGGTGTTGTAGTTGTTGTTGCCCTCGTACACCCAGGACTGCTTGGAGTTGAGGTTGAGGGCCTGCCGGAAGACGCCGTTGACGTACAGGTCCAGCGTCGCGGTCTGCCCGCCGCCGGACGCGGAGTCGGGGATGCTGGCGCGGACGTTGAGGAAGCTGATGGGCGCGCCGGTGCCGTTGGTCCACTGCACGGAGCTCCCGGTGCCGCCCAGGTGCACGTAGGCGTGGCCGGAGGCTTCGAGGGCGGCGCTGGAGTACTGCGTCGTCGGCGCCGACGTCAACGAGGCCACGGTGGCGCCGCCGCCCGTCGTACCGGCCTCCGCCTCGTAGACGCTGAACGGGGTCGTGGCGCCGACGGCGGCGGTGGCGGCCGAGGTCTGCCGGGCCGCCGGAACGGCGGCGGACGCGGCGGACGCGGCGGACGCGGCGGCCGGGGGACGGCGGAACGGGAGGCGGGAGAGGCGGCGGAACGGGGCGCTGAACCGCTCGCGGGAAGGGGAGCGGAACGGTGGGCGGAAAGGGAGGCCGCGCCCGCGGGGAGGGCGGAAAGGCACACCGCGCCGACCGCCGCGAGAGCGGTCACCGCCACCCTGCGCCCGGCGTGTCGGACACTTGGGGAAGGTCTGGGGATCGCCCGCATCTGAAGCTCCTTCAGGAACATGGGAGACCGGCGCCCCGACCGTACAGACCCCCTCCAGGGCCCGCAAGGTTTCGAGCGGGTAAAGAAAATTCACCGCACGATACTGGAAGAACCATGCCACTCTCGCGGGGCGTCGTTGTGGACGAGGCGCCTCCGCCCACCCTCCCGGGCGAGCCGGCCGCCCGGCCCGCCGGGTGCGGAAAGGAGGGGCCGCAACCGGGTGCCGGGCGCCGCCCCGGGGAGCGCCTACGCACATGGCACCACCGGCCGGCCCACGTCTGGCGTATCCAGGCCGACGCGTCCCGGACGGAACCGGCAGACCGTGCCAGACTCGCGGAACTCGCCGTCGGCGGGCAGTAGTTCACACGTCCGAGGACCGGGGTTGACACAGAGCGAAGACGAGGACTCCGCCGAACCGCCCGCGGAATTCGAGGAGTTCTTCATGCAGAACTACGACAGGCTGCGCAGGATGGCGTGCTTCATGCTCGCGGGTGACTTCGGCCGCGCCGACGAACTGGTCGAGGACGTGCTGCTGACCATGTTCAAGAGCTGGGGAGGCATCCAGGACCCGCAGATGCACGCGGTCGCCGTCACCGCCCGCCGGATCGCGCAGGAGTCCGCGCCTCGGCAGCGGCGGTTCGCCCTGCTCCGGCGGGAGCGGTCGACCGAGCCCGCCGCCGTGCCCGCGGCCCTCGTGCCCGGCGGCAGGGGCGACCCGCCGGAGCCGCCGGACCGGCTGCTGCCGGAGCAGTTCGCCCGGCTCACCGCACGCCAGCGGGTCGTCACGGTGCTCTGGTGGCTCTACGCCTGGAGCCAGAAGGACATAGCCGAGGCGCTCGCGCTCAGGCCTCGGCAGGTGGCCAGGGAGATCCAGCGGGTGGAGGCGGCGCTGCGCTCGGCGTTCGGCCTGGCCGGGATGAAGGCCGGCGTGTTCGACGGTGTCGACACCACCGGGGGGCTGGTGTGAGGTTCGCTGAACTGCTCCGAGGCGGGCGCGCGTCCGCGCGGACGCCCGATCTGCACATCGCCGGGCGCCTGATGCAGGTGGACGACGGGCTCAGACGGCGGCTGGCCGACCCGGACGGCTCCCACCGGCGGGCCGTGCTCGCCGAGATCAACCGGCACGGCGGCGGGGCCGTGTCGCCTGCCCGGGTCCCGATCATGGCCGGTGCCGCCGCGCCGGTGGTGGAGGAGTCCGCCGAGGTCTGGCCGCCCCGGGTGCCGGCCGTCCGCCCCGGGACGCGTCCGGAGCCCTTCCGCCGGCCCGGCTGGTACGTGCTGTTCACCTGCCTCGCGGACCTCCTCGGCCTCGGGCTGCCGCTCCTGGGCGTCCTGCGGCACAGCCACGGCCACGGCGCGTCGGCCGGGTGGGCGTCGGCCGGATGGGCGGTGGCCGCCGCCGCCGTCTGGACGGGGCTGCGCGCGCTGCGCGGCCGCTACCGCCGGGACACGCTCGGGGAGCGGCCGGCCTTCCGGCCCGCGGTCGCGGACTGGACGGTGATGCTGGCGCTGTCGGCGGTCGGGTACGCCGTCGCGGAACCGGCGGTCCATCCGCGCGCGCTCCTGCCGGCGTTCGCGGTGTCCCTGGCCGCCACGGTGACGGCGGCGCGGCTGACGGAGGCCCACCGCGCGCGGGCGCTGCGCTCCGCCCACGCGGTCCACCGGGTGCTGCTGCTCGGCGAACCGGATGCGCTGGAGGGCGTGATCGACCGGCTCGCCTCCCGCACCGACCACGCCTACCTGATGGTCGGGGCCGTCACGGTGGGCGACGGCCCGCTGCGCAGCCCGGTCCTGGAGCGACTCCCCGAGAGCGCGCGCTCCACCCCGGCCGACTCCGAACCGGTGCTGCGCGCCGCCCTGGCCTTCCACGCGGACCTCGTCCTGGCGGTACCCGGGGCACGGCTGACCGGCCAGCGGCTGCGGAGGATCTCCTGGTCGCTCGACGGCGCGGGACTGCCGCTGGCCGTGGTGCCCGGGCTGGTCGACGTCGACCTCAACCGCCTCACAGCGAGGTCCGCGGCGGGGCTGACCGTTCTGCACGTCGGCTCCAGCCGGCATGCCACCGGCCTCCGGCTGGTCAAGTCAGCGCTGGACGTGACGGGGGCGGCGGTCCTGCTGGTTCTGCTGGCACCGGTGTTCCTGGCCGTCGCGGTCGCGATCAAGGCGACCTCGCCCGGCCCGGTGATCTACCGGCAGACCCGCTACCGCCGGGGCGGCGTGCCCTTCGTGATGTGGAAGTTCCGCACCATGGTCAACAACGCCGACGCGCGCAAGCTGGAACTGGGCTCCGAGAACGCGGCCGCGGGCGACGGACTGATGTTCAAGATGCGCCGCGACCCGCGGGTCACCTCGATCGGCCGATTCCTGCGCCGGACCTCGCTCGACGAACTTCCGCAGCTCGTCAATGTGTTGCGCGGCGAGATGTCACTGGTCGGGCCGCGTCCGCCGCTGCCGGAGGAGGTGGAGCGCTACGACTCGGTCGAGATGCGCCGGCTCGCCGTCAAGCCGGGCCTGACCGGCCTGTGGCAGGTCAGCGGGCGCAGCGACCTGTCATGGGACGAGACCGTCAGCCTGGACCTGCGCTACGTCGACAACTGGTCGCTCCGCGGCGACCTCGGCATCCTCTTCCGCACCCTCCGCGCGGTGGTCGACGGGCGCGGGGCGTACTGAGCGGTCCGGCGGCGCTGCCGAGGCCCGTCCCCCCCGCTGCCCGCTGCCCGATCCTCGGCCCTGGTCCTCGGTCCTCGGTCGCGGGCCCCGCTCCTCGGTTCCCGGGCCCGCTTCCCTCCGCGGGTCACCCGGGGTCGGGGACCGGCGCCGGAGGCGGGCTCAACGGGCGCTGCCGGTCGAGGGCGTTGACGATCCGGCCGGTCGGGAAGGACAGCCGGCCGACCGGCACCACCCACCGCGCCCAGGCGCGCAGCGGCACCGGCAGGTCCAGGGACCGCTCCGCCGCGGCCGCCTCCACCCCGGCGAGCCCGGCGAGCATGGCCTGCCACTGCTGCGCCCGGACCGGCGTCATGTCCGGGTCCGCCGGGTTGTGCCAGCGGCCGTTCTCCCGGCGGGGCGCCAGGCTCTCCCGGAACTCCCGCCAGGCCGCGCCCGGCCGGTCCGCCGCCGCGTGGTGCAGGTGCAGGAAGAAGGCGGGCCCGAGGTCCGGGTGGGCGACGAGCGCGGCCAGCAGCACCATGCCCGCGCGGTAGGGGACGTACGGGACGTACGGCGGGCCCGAGTCCGGGTCGGTCCGCGCGGTGAGGTCGGCGGACCGGTGCTCCCGGCGGACCGCGGTGAGCAGGCCGTAGCTGTTCGCCAGCCGCTTCACCGCCCGGGGCGTGGCCACGAGCAGCGGGGGCCCGAGCAGGTCGAGCAGGGCCAGCTCGTCCGGCTCCAGCGTGAGCGGGTCGACCCGCTCGATCACCCGCGCGGGCGGGAGCTCCGTACCGGAGTCCGGCTCCGCGCCGGTCGGGCCCGGCGGAGGCGGCGCCGCGGGTACGAGCTCGGACCCTATGGCGGGTGGAGCGGGTGGAGCGGGTGGAGCGGGTGGAGCGGGTGGAGCGGCCTCCGTCGGCGGTGCGGCCCCGGCCGCTCCGACTGCTTCGGCGGGCTGCGCGGGGGAGGGCGCGGGGTGCGCCGGAGCGGGCACGGCAGGGCGGTCCGCGCGCACGCCGACCAGCGTGCGCACCAGCCGGCGGTAGCCCGCGGTGTCCAGCGGCGGGAGCGTCAGCACGACCTGGAAGATCTTCTCCAGGTACTGCGCCGGGCTCGACCGCCACAGCTCGTCGTCGTCCGGGTCCACCGCGCCGTCCCCGGCACCCGCGTACGGCCCGCCCGCCGCCATCAGCTCCTGGTAGTGCGAGGTCACCGCGCGCAGCAGCCATCGCGGGTCCACGGCCACCACCACGACGAACAGGTCCACCGCGAGCAGCAGGTGGACTGCTTCGAGCACCTCGACGACCCGGCGCGGCGGGCACCGGTCGAGGTCGTCGATGTAGACGATGACGCGGTCGATGCGCGGCAGGAGGTCGTCGGCCTCGTCCGGGCGGGGCGCGGCCGTACGCGCCGTGGCAGCGGCGGGTTCCGCGCCGGCGCCGTCGCCCCCCACCGGGTTCGCCTCCGCCAGGAGCGCCGCCATCTGGCGGAAGTCCTCCCGGATACGGGTCATCAGGCCCAGCCGGCCGCGGTAGTCCGTCGCGGCGGCGCGGTCACCGACCAGTCCGGCCAGCTGGCCGGCCGCGGTGAGGTTCCGCAGCTGCGCCTCCAGCGCCTCGACCTCGGCGTCGGCGACCTCCAACGCCGTCTCCACGCGCCCGCGTTGACGCTGCCCGAAGTCCCGGGCGGCCGCCCACGCCGCGCTGCCCCGGGCGCGGGTGGCGGCGGCGAAGCGGCGGGCCAGGCCGCCGGCGGCCAGCAGCGCGGCCACGCCCGGGGCGGCGCCCAGCCACTTCCACAGCGCGGGCAGCTCCCAGGCCGACGCCACCGCCAGGAGGGCGAGGACCCCGCAGGCGCCCGCGACGCGGAGCACCGTGCGCAGGGGGACACCGCGGATCAGCGTCCAGGTCAGGCGGGCGCCGTCACCCGCGGCCAGGACGGTCGCGGCCGCGTCGCGGTAGAGCTCGGCGGCCCGGTCGCCCGCGAGGTCCGCGAGCCGGTCCTGCTGCTCCGGCGGCAGCGCCTCGAAGGCGGTGCCCGGTTGCCGCAGGGACCGGCGGAGTGCCGCGCGGCGCTCGCGGGCGGCGTGCAGCCGCTCCCGCAGACCGCGGCCCGCGACGAGTTCGGCGGTCAGCCGGGACTGCCGGCGCTGCTCGGTCGCGGCGTCCGCGTCGGAGTCCTCGACGAGTTGGGCGAACATCTCCGCGATGAGGCTGGCCCACAGGTCGGTCTCGGCGTAGTGCCAGGCGTTGAACCGGATCTGCCGCACCGCGCTGTGCGTGAGGACGTTGTCGGGGCCCGCGACCGCGCGGACGTGCTGCCGCAGCAGCTCCAGGAAGTGCGTCTTGCCCTCGCCCCAGTCCCCGAACAGGCCCACGGCGAGGGGCGGTCGGGCGCTGCGCGCGGTGACCAGCTCGGCCACGGCGAGGGCGTCCGCCGTCCGGCCCAGCTCGTCGGCGGCCGGCGCGGTGTCCGACCGGTACCCGGGCAGCCGGGGCACCGGGCGCTCCTCGACGACCTCCCACAGCCGGGTGCCGTCGTACCCGCCGGTGGCCAGCACCGGGCGGCCCGCGACGTCGGCCCACGCACCCCACTTGACCATGCCGGTGTGGCAGGGGAGCGGCTCGCACAGCGGGCTCGCCGCGGCGGCGTCCCACAGCCGTACGGTGCCGTACAGGTCGCCCGTGGCCAGGACCGACCGGCCGCCGATCCGCGCCCACGCACCCCACCGCACCTCGCCCGCGTGCCCGGGCAGCGGCGCACCCAGTGCCGCCCCGGCCACCGGGTCCCACAGCCGTACGGTGCCGTCCTGGCCGCCGGTGGCGAGGACGCCGCGGCCGTCCACCCGCCCCCACGCACCCCAGCGCACATCGCCCTGGTGGCCGAGGAGCGGTCCGCCGAGAGGGGCCCCGGCCACCGGGTCCCACAGCCGCACGGTGCCCTTCAGGTCGCCGGTGGCCAGGACGGTACGGTCCGCCGCGCTGCCCCAGGCCCCCCACCGCACCCAGCCGTGGTGACCGTGGAGGTGCGTGACCGTCAGGTCCGGCAGCTCCGGGTCCCACAGGTGGACGGCGCCGTCGGAGCCCCCGGTGGCCAGCAGGGCGCGACCGCCGGCGCTGCCCCAGGCTCCCCAGCGCGGCGGGTCGACACCAGGGCCGCGGTCCGCGATGAACAGGCCCTCCGGCCCCCAGAACAGCAGACCGCCCCCGTCACCGGCGCAGGCCAGCAGCGGGGCGCCGTCGCCGAGGAGCCACGCCCCCCACATCGCCTCCCCGGCGGGGGAGTTCAGCGGCAGGCCGGCGTCCGCGAGGTTCTCGGGGTTCCACAGCCGCACCGTGCCGTCCTCGGCGCCGGTGGCGAGGACGGTGCGGCCGCCGGCCCGCCCCCACGCGCCCCAGCGCACCTGCCGGGCGAAGGCCGCGGCGCCGTCCGGGGCGCCGTCCGGGGCGCCGTCCTGGGCCTTCCCGGCCTCCCACAGCCGAACCGTTCCGTCACCGCCGCCCACCGCGAGGACGGCCGAGCCCCCAGCCGGCTGCCACGCGCCCCACGCCGCTCCACCCATGGCGACGCCGGGCAGTTCGCCGAGCGGCGCCATCGTCAGCACACCGCCGCCCGGTGCCGCCGCCCGCGTGCTGTCGTCCACCGAAACCCGCCCCCACCCCGGCCCGCGCCCCCCGGCGCTGACTCCTGACTCCTGAGCCATGGGTCGTGAGCTTCGAGTCCTGAGCCCTGAGCCATGGGCCTTGAGCCCCGAGTGGACCAGGCTAGAGGCCGGCCGCCGGGCGTGAGCGCCCATCGGGTGAACTCCCCTGCAGCTGAGTCCACTTCGGAAGCCAGCTGGGTGACCCGCGAGGACGGCCGGCCGTCGGTCAGCGCCCGGTGCGCGCGACGGTGTTGACGACGGCGCGCAGCCCCTCGGCGTAGCGCGCCACGCTCTTCTGGGCCTGGGGCGTGTCCGGGTAGCGCACGACGAGTTGGAGGCCGTCGTGGACACGGGTGGTCCAGACGCACACCTGGTCGCTGCGCGAGACCCGCAGGAGGGTCCTGGACCGCCACGCCTCCCAGTCCGCCGCACCGGGGGCGGCGCGGGAGTCGGTGTAGGACAGCAGCGAGAACAGGTCGGGCGAACTGGGCCTGAAGTCCTCGCCGAGGAGCGCCAGGGCGCGGGCGACGGGCAGCCGGGCCAGCCGGCGGTCGGCCCGCAGCGCGGCGCGCGCCATGGTGAGGAGGTCGGCGAAGTCGCGGGCCTCGCCGGTGGCGATCTCCACCGGTACGACGCCCACGTACCAGCCGACGGAAAGGTCCCAGCGGGACGTCGCCCGGGTGTGGAAGGGGACGACCGTACGGTAGGTCGAGGGGCCGCCCGCCTCCTGGACGACGAGGGCGGAGGCGGCGACCAGCCCGGGCAGGACGCCTCCGTGGGCACGGCAGCGCGCGTCGAAGGCGGCGGCCTGGTCGGCGTCGGTGATCATCTCCGTCCACAGGTGCTGTTCGGGGAAGTCGCCAGGGCAGACGCCCGTGTCGAGGGGGAAGGACGGCAGCGCACCGCCGCAGGCGGCGATGAAGCTCCGCCAGCGTTCGACGGCCGCGTCCGCCGCACGGGCCTCGTCGGCCTGGGCCCGTTCGATCCCGCAGAAGTCCACGTAGCTGTCGTAGCTCTCGTAGCTGTCGTGGCTTTCACGGCTCTCGCAGCGGCCGTTCCCGCTGAGGGCGTCGAGGGCGGCGTCGTCGCCGCCAGGTGTGGCGGCGGCAGCGGCCTCGGGTTCCGGTCTCCGCGGCGCGGGCGGTCGGGTGAGCGCCTGCGGTGCCGGGGCGGACCCTTCGCACCCCTGTGCCGTGTACGGAGGTGTGAACTGGGCCGCGTACCGGGCGAGTTCGCCGCGGATCTGGGCGGGCATCAGGTTGATCGAGTAGGCGTCCACGTTGGTGTGGTCGAAGCCCAGGTACAGGCGGGTGACCTGCGCGCTCTGGACGACGGCGTAGACGAAGTTGGGCCACTGGAGGGGGTTCGTCGCGGCGTCGAACCGCTCCTGGAGGAGGCGGCACACGTCCTCGGCGCGCGCGTGGTGGCCGTGGTCGGTCCGGCGCAGCCGCACCTGCTCCGGTGCGAGGGTGAAACGGCGCAGGCCGTCTCCCTCCCAGGCGAAGCCGCTGCGCAGCGTCTCGTGGCGCAGCGTCCACTGCCGCAACACGTGCTCGACGGCGGCGAGTTCGGTGTGCGCCGGCAGGTCGAAGGCGGTACCGACCCAGGCGGGCGCGTCCACCCCCCGCTCCCGCAGATCGCGCACCGTGCGGATGTGGGCTTCCTGCACGTACGCCGGCGGGCGGCCGTCCGG
Source organism: Actinacidiphila yeochonensis CN732 (assembly GCF_000745345.1). NCBI lineage: Bacteria > Bacillati > Actinomycetota > Actinomycetes > Kitasatosporales > Streptomycetaceae > Actinacidiphila > Actinacidiphila yeochonensis. The sequence goes on from NZ_JQNR01000005.1 coordinate 2,733,443, forward strand.
CGGCGCGCCCACCGTGCCGGGGTCCTCCGGCACTCCGAGGGCGAACGAGACGACCCGGCCGGGGTCCACGGCACAGCCGGACAGATCGGTGATCTTCACGCCCGACCTCCGCGCGCCGAGACCCGCGGGCCGGGCGCTTCCCCAGGCGTCACCGCCCGAGGGCGGGTGAGGAGGGCCACGGCGCCGGCGGCTGGGCCGGAGGTACGTAGGGACATGGTGAACGGCTCCGGCGGAAGACGATGAAGAGGCCACCGGTGAACGAGACCGGTACCCGGCCGGTTACGCCGCCAGTCCCGCACGACCGTCGCGTGCTCGCTCCGGGAAACCGCACGGAGGGCACGGTGCCTGACATCGCCTGCGGAGCGCTGGGCGGCGGGCTACTCTCTCCACCCGTACAGAGAGGGGCGGGGATGGCGCTGAACAGACGAGGGTCGCGAAGCGTCGTTGTCGACGGCCTGCCGTATCGATGGCGGCTGCGGCGGAAGCCCACCTACAGCCAGGGTTTGTGCTGGTCGCCCTGCACCTATGCCGTCGAGCGTGCGGACCGGCCAGGTGCGGTGCTCGTCGTCACCACCGACCAACCGCGTATGGGCAACTGGATGGGCAGAGAGGGGCAACCGGTGCTGCCGGCCGATGTCGTGCGGTCCATCCGCACCGCCCTCGCACGCGGCTGGACGCCCGAACGCCCCGGTTCACCCGTGCGGTTGGACGAGTCAGGCGACTTCGCAAGGTAGTTCCCCCTCGCTGTCGCCGAACTGCCGACACCGCCGAGAGCCAACAAGGCCGCCGCGCCCTGCTGATGGTCGCGGCGCACACACGTGACGCCCCCGCCACCAGCCTTGGCGCCGGTAGCGGGGGCGCTTGCGGCAGTCGGCGCTCGGCGCGGGACCGCCGCTTGGGCCGACCGGTCACGGGTGGGTGAGGACCTCGGCCACCTCGGGGACGCGGGCCTCCGGCACCGTCGCGATGCTCCCCGAGTCCACCGGCTCCCTCGGCCAGTTCGTCCAGGCGGCGGCCAAGGCCAAGTCCCCGTTCACGGTGGGCACCGGCTTCTACCCGAAGGTCGACTCCGGCGACTCCGGCGGCCCGATCATCGGCGGCGCCTCGCTGTGGGTCGTCAACTCCGGCAACGCCCAGAAGGAGCGCGCGGCCTGGGACTTCGAGAAGTTCCTGGACAGCGAGAAGTCGCAGGTCGGCGTCCACACGACCACCGGCTACTTCCCGGTGCTCAAGAGCGCCCTCGACGACCCGACCGACAAGCAGTGGGTCGCGCAGAACCCGGAGTTCGGCACCGCCGTCACGCAGCTGGAGAAGACGCCGCTGAACACCGCCACGCAGGGCTGCTCCCAGGGCGTCATGCCGCAGATCCGCCAGGACGTGCAGAACGCGATCTCCGCTGTGGTCCTCCAGGGCGCCGACGCCACGAAGGAGCTGGCGAGCGTCCAGAAGCTGGCCGACAGCCAGATCGCCGCGTACAACGCGAAGCTGGGCGACTGACCCGCGGGGCGTGCCGCGAGTGCCCGGTTCCCGAGTTCCGTGAGTAACTGGGCAGCCGGGCACGAACCGGGTACGAGCCGGGTGCGGACCGGATGCGTACCCGGCAACCGAGAAGCCGGGAAACCACCACCGAGAGAGCGCGGGACATGGCATTTTTCGCCTACGGGCACCGGGGCGTCATGGGCGTCGAGCCGGAGAACACGATCAGGTCGTTCCTGCGGGCGCAGCACGAGCTGCTGGACGGCATCGAACTCGACCTGCACCTGAGCAAGGACGGCGAACTGGTCGTCATGCACGACGAGACCGTCGACCGCACCACCAACGGGTCGGGGGCCGTGAGCGACCTCACCGTCGCGGAGCTGCGGACCCTGGACGCCGGGCAGGGCGAGCGCGTCCCGCTGTTCGGCGAGGTCCTGGAGGCGATGCGGCCGGACCTGCCGATCCAGGCCGAGATCAAGGACGTGCACGCGGCCCGGGTGCTGGCGCGGCTCATCCGGGAGCAGGACCTGCTGGGGCGCGTGCAGGTGCTCTCGTTCTTCGACGAGGCGCTGCACGAGTTCAACCGCGAGCTGCCCGGCGGCACCATGGTGCTGGTCGCCGACCCCACCGACCCCGACCTGGCGGACCGGGCCCGCGCGGTGGGCGCACGGCTCGTCAGCGTCGACATGCGGCTGGTGAACCTGGACTCCGTCGACCGCTGCCGGGACGCCGGCATCGACGTCATGGCCTGGTCGGTGAACACCCCACGTGACCTGGCCGTCGCCAAGGCCCTCGGGCTCGTCGGCGCGGTCACCGACTTCCCGGAGATCCGGCAGGAGATCCTCGCCTCCGCCTGACCGCCTTCCGAGAGCCGCGACACCAAGCGGCCGGCAGGCCGTCCCACCCCTCCCCGGACGGCTTGCCGGCCATCGGCGCGCACGGCGACCACGCGGCCCCGGCCTCCCGGCCCCCCAACGCCCAAGGCCGGCACCCGCACCCGCGGCCCGGCGCCCGCCGTTTCGGCCGTGTCGGCCTCCATACCGTGCCGCGCCGTGCCGAACCCTGCCGAACCCTGCCGCCCGGCAGCACCGGCCCCCTTGACGCCTCCGGCGCCGAAGGCATAGAAGTCTGCGGTACCCGAGCAAGCGGCTCCCTTCCGGAGCGAACGCAGCGCGACCGATCCGGAGCGAACGGGAAGCCGGTGATCCGGAGCGATCCGGAGCGAACGAACAGGGAAGTGCGTCACCCCGCTGACAACGTTGTCAGGCGTCGTCAGCCCATCGTGGGAGAGGACGAGTACCCGTAGTGAGGACACGCAGATTCCGACTGGTCGGCGCGGGCATCACCGCCGCACTGGTCGCGGGAACCCTGGGGCTCGCCGCCCAGAGCGCCGAGGCGGCCGCGCCGCTGGTGGCCGACCCGACCAGCCTCGTCGACACCTTCCTCGGCACCGGTAGCGGCGGCGCGAACGTCGGGGACGTCGACATGTTCCCCGGCGCCTCGATGCCGTTCGGCATGGTGGCCTGGAGCCCCGACACCTCGCCCAAGCGCCCGGCGAGCGGCGGCTACGCGTACGACTCCGGATCGACCATCGGACTGACGGTCACCCATGTCTCGGGCGCCGGCTGCAACATCGAGGGCAACCTGCCGATCCTGCCCACGACCGGAGCCATTCCCGCCAACCCGACCAACGCCACGGAGCCGTTCAGCCACGACGACGAGAAGGCCGCGCCCGGCAGCTACGAGATGAGGCTCGGCGCCGACGGCGAGATGAGCGCCAAGCTCGCGGCGACCACCCGTACGGGCATCGGCGACTTCGGGTTCCCCGCCACGAACCAGGCCAACTTCCTCTTCAAAGCCGGGGATTCACAGAACGGCGACACCGCGGCCGACGTCAGCATCGACGGCGACCACGAGGTCAGCGGCTCCATCACCAGCGGCCACTTCTGCGGGGACCAGCAGCTTCCCGAGCCGGTCTACTACGCGGTCTCCTTCGACCGGCCCTTCACCTCGTACGGCACCTGGAACTCCAAGGGCACGAACCCGGGTTCGCGGACGGACGCGAGCGGCAAGGGCTCGGGCGGCTGGGTCACCTTCGACACCACCGACGCGGGACACGTCGGGATGAAGGTGGGTATCAGCTACGTCAGTGAGGCCGGCGCCAAGGCCAACCTCGCGGCCGAGAACCGGGGATGGAGCGAACAGGCCGTCGCCCGGAGCGCGCACGACACCTGGCGGCAGCTCCTGTCGAAGATCCAGGTCGGCGGCGGCACCCGCGACCACCAGGTGCAGTTCTACACCGCGCTGTACCACGCGCTCCTGGTCCCGACCACCTTCAGCGACGCGAACGGGCAGTACCAGGGGTTCGACCTGAAGACCCACACGCTGCCGCCGGGCAGGACCCAGTACACCAACTTCTCCGGCTGGGACATCTACCGTTCGGAGATCCCGCTGCTCGCGACCCTGCTGCCGAAGCAGACGAGCGACATGGTGCAGTCCCTGCTCAACGACGCGGAGCAGGGCGGCTGGCTGCCGAAATGGCCCAACGGGAACACCGAGACCGGCGTGATGAACGGTGACGCGGCCGATCCCATCATCGCCGAGGCGTACACCTTCGGCGCCCGCGACTTCGACACGAAGGCCGCGCTGAAGGCCATGGTCAAGGGTGCCACCGCGGTGCCGACGAAGGACCAACTCGGCCAGGGCTGGTACGAGGAGCGCCCGCAGTCGGCCGACTACCAGAAGCTCGGCTACGTGCCGAACGACTCCAGCACCAACAACTCCGCGGTCACCAACGGCGCCTCCGAGACGCTGGAGTACGCGCTCGACGACTTCTCCATCGCGAAGTTCGCCCAGGCGACCGGCGCGAGCTCCACCTACCGCACCTTCCTCGACCGCTCGCAGAACTGGACCAAGCTCTTCAACACGGGCTCCGGCTACCTCCAGCCCCGCGACGGCGACGGGGCGTTCCCGACGGGCGACCCGGTCACCGCGGGCATGTCGAGCTTCGGCCAGTCCGGCTTCCAGGAGGGCAACGCCGCCCAGTACGCGTGGGCCGTGCCGCAGAACCTCGGCGGCCTCGTCCAGGCCATGGGCGGCGACGACAACGCCAACCGCAGGCTCGACGCCTTCTTCACCTCGTTCAACTCGGGCCCCAACGACCCGACGTACTGGGCGGGCAACGAGATCGACCTGCTCGCGCCCTGGGTGTACGACTACACGGGGGAGCCGTACAAGACGCAGTCCACCGTCCACCAGCTGATCGACACGGTCTACTCCGACACCCCCGGCGGTGAGCCGGGCAACGACGACCTGGGCGCGATGAGCTCCTGGTACGTCTGGTCGGCCATGGGCATGTACCCCGAGACACCGGGCACGCCGGTCCTCGCCCTCGGCACCCCGCTCTTCCCCCGCGTCCAGCTGAACCTGGACGGACGCCAGGTCACCGTCTCCGCGCCCGGCACGTCCGCCGACACGTACTACGTGCACGGCCTGTCCGTGAACGGGCAGCGCACCTCGGATGACTGGCTCCCGGCCACCGACCTGCTCGGCCGCGGCCGTCCGCTGTCCCTGGACTACACGGTCGGCTCCACGCCCGACACCGCGTGGGGAGCCCGCACCGCCGACCGCCCGCCGTCCTTCCCGGCGGGGCGCGCCACCTTCCCGACGGGCGTCACCCCGGTCGACATGACGACCACCCCCGCGGCCGTGACCGTGCCGACCGGCGCGAGCGCCGACACCACCATGGCGCTGACCGTGGACGCCGGTTCCGAGATCACGCCGTCGAAGCCGATCCGCACCCTCACCTGGAACGCGAACCCGCCCGCCGGCGTCACCGTCACCCCGGCCACCGGCACCACGACGGTGGGAGCCGACGGAAAGGCGCAGGTCGAGCTCTCCGTGTCCGCCGCGGCCGACGCGCCGCAGGGCTTCGAGGCGGTGCCGATCGCCCTGTCCTCGACGGACACGAAGATCCCGCTGCCCACCCTCTCCTTCCCGGTCTCCGTGGTCGGCACCGGTGACACGGCCACAGCCTGCACCACGCTGGGCGACACCAACACCGCGCAGGGCCTGGCCCAGCACGAGGTGGGCGGGGACGGCTCCACCACGCCCCAGACGGTCGGCGGCCAGTCCGCGCGCACCACGGTCCCGCTCGTGACGGACGACCTGAACATGTACTTCCAGCTCGACAAGCGGCTGGCCTTCGGCACGACCAGCTCGACCACCTTCACCATCTCGTACTACGACTCGGGCACCGACTCCTGGAGCCTGCAGTACGACGCGGCCGGCACCAGCGGCGCCTACACCAGGGCACTGAGCGTCACCAACACGAACACCGACACCTGGAAGACGGCGACGGTCACCGTGCCGGACTCCTACTTCGCCAACCGGGAGAACGGCAGCAGCGACTTCCGCATCGCCTCCGGCTCGCCGGTGACGGTGCACAGCGTCAGGACCGAGACCAGCGGCCCCGGCGTCCTCCCCATGAACCTCTGCCCCGCGCCCTGACCCCACCACCAGCGCCACGCGCCAAGCGACGACGCCCGCCGCGGCCGGCCGACCCCAGCCGGCCGCGGCGGGCGTTCGTTTCACCCTGCCCGGTCCCTTGCCGCTGGCGCGCCCTCGAACACGCCACCCTCAGCACCAGCCGCTGTGGCGAGTCCGGACCTCGCTGTTCAGCGGCCTGGGCTGAGATACGCCGACAGATGGTGCAGGCGCGTGTGGTAGTCGGGGTGCGAGGCCAGGAGTTTGGCCAGGAGTCCTCGGCGGCCGTCATGCGCCCGGACGACGGTGCCGAAGGCGCCGGTCCTGCCGCGGGCGGCGAAGGACGTCGTCATGGCGCCGCCGGCCCCCGACGCCTCCGCGTGCATCGTCTGGAGCACCTCGGCGAGCATCGGCCCGAAGCCGAGGGCCGCAGCGTGCTGGTCCGCACGCAGCTCTGCCCGGCGGGCCACGGCGGCCAGTGGATACGGCGCCATGACCAGAGCCAGAATGACGAACCAGTATGCCAGGGCGAAGGCCACCACGACGCCTGCCGCCGCCAGGAGGAGAGCCACTCCCAGGCAGCTGTTGAGACGACGGCCGAGGGCGATAACGAGCCGGGCCAGCCTGCGAACGCCGACCCACGCGAGCCGCCCTGGCAACGCGTACCATTCCCCCAGGAGTGAGGACCAGGCGTGGCCGCCGACATGGTGTGCCAGTTCGTGGGCGAGAACGGCGCCGAGGTGACTACTGGTCAGGTTCTCCAGGGAGAAACGGGTGACGCCCACGATGTGGCCCGCCGCGGCCAGCGCGTTGAGGTCGTCACTCTCCTCGATCCACAGCTCGTAGGCGCGGCCCTCGACACCCGCGCGGGCGGTCACCTCACGCCAGACGGGCTCCAGCCGAGCACGTTCCGACGGCGTCGGGTAGCGGAGGTTCAGCAGGTGCCGGGCGAGGGCGCTCTCCGTGGGCCGGTGGAACGCCAGGGTCCCCGAGGCGAGCCAGAGAAGCACGATCAACCATCCCGAGTGCGGGAGCAGAGCGTAGGAGATCGTCACCACGATCACGAGACTCACGACGAACGGGGGCAAATGCAGGAGCAGTTGCCCCATGGTCGCGGCATCGACACGCCGCTGCCGGCGCGACAGGTGGACCCGCCCTCGGCGGGCGGCCGCAGGTCCGACCCCGAAACGGGGACCGGTGCTCGGCTTCGAGTCCTCCTGGCCGGTGTGAGGCCGGATCGGTGTGCTGGAGGGCGCTGTCCGCTGGGTGCTCTGCCTTGGCCCAGTGGGGTACGACGGAGGGGGTGGCGGCACCGCCCTCCCGGTGTTCCCACTCCGAGGCGGGGGAACACCGGCGCCCGGGTACGTCGGCGGTGGCGGCACCGAGGTCCTCGGGTACGCGGGGGCGTCCGAAGAGGGGGCGCTGCCGGAGCGGATGGGGTCGGCTGGAGTCGTCATGGAGAAATGTCTTCCTCGGTGAGCGTTCGGTCGCGCGCGGAGGCGTTGCGATGGGACCGGCGACGTTCAGCGCAGGGCGAGCGCGGTCGGTAGGAGCACAGCTCCCGCGAGATAGAGGGCCAAGCCAGCGCGTATCCAGCGGTGCTTGCGGTCGACGATGCGGCTGTTCTCGGCCAGCGCACTGAGCAGCCCCGCGTCCGGATCGGTCGTCGTGTGGTCGAGCGCTTCGGCCAGCAGCCCCTGCCCTGCCGCACGACGGATGTCGTCGAAGTACGTCAGGGGGCGCCCCGGTCTCCACGGGCTGGCGCCGTACCGGGGACGCACGGCGAGGAGGAGGGAGAGCAGCGATCCGGCCAGCACCGCCACCGCCGCCCACCACAGCACGGTGCCGGCGGCGGAGAGCTGCGACACCGTCCATCGGCGTGTCGCGAGCAGGCCCCCGAACAGGCCGACCGTCATGCTGAGAGCTCCCAGGAGCAGGGAGGCCTTGTTGTCCGCGTGCGCGGTCTCCGCCCGCAGCTCCATGAGAAGACGGGAACCCACGGCGGAACTGTCCGCGCCCGGTCCGCTCACCGTCCGTCCCCCGCGTCGTCGGCCTGAGCCGTACCGGGGGGCTTCCGGAAGGATGCCCGGGTGTCGCCTGCGGGCTGCCAGGGCAGGGCGCCCTGTACCGGTACGGGCGGCGCCGGTTCGGTGTCGGGCAGGCCCCGGGTGAGGAGCTCTTCGACGATGCGCGTCGCCGGGGCGGTAAGGCCCGCACGCTGGTAGTCCTCCAGGTTGCCTTCCCCCTTCAGCACCTGCAGGGCGACCTCCCGCTGGCTGCGGATCAGGGTGAGTTCGTCCTCGCGCAGGTTCTCCATCACCAGCCGGAAGTCCTCGGGGTGCCGGCTCAGGTGGAGGGCCCAGGACGCCACACCGCCGTGCTGGAGGTAGTACTGGTAGTACTCGATCTTCTCCGCCTCCAGTTTCCTCAGCTCCGCCTCCTGGTGGCTCTGCCGGATCGCGAGTTCGTGGCGCTGGTCGGCCTGTGCCCTTTCCCGTTCGGCCCGGAGTTCGTCCTCACGCATCGCAAGGTCGTGGGAGGAGCCGAGCCGCTGGTCGGAGTACCGGATCTCGCGCAGCGCACGCTGCTGCGCGACGGCGTCGTCGTCCTGGCGCAGCCGGACCGCCCATGACACGCGCAGCCCGGCCCCCTCCGCCAGCGGTCCGGCGGCGGCGACCGCCTGGCGCACGGCCCCTTCCGCCTCCGAACTCCGGTCGATCGGGAACCTGCGGCTGACCTCGCGCATCAGCTCCTCCAGGCGTCTGGTCAACAACGCCGGGACGTCCCGCTCCCGGCTGGTCACGAACTGTTCCGGGCGGGTGACCTGCCAGGTCATCGCCAGGTCGGCCGTGAAGTCGAAGGCGTCGTTGTCACTCGGCAGCGACAGCGACCCGGTGCAGGAGTGGACCCCCATGTCCACCTCGTACACGGCGGTGTACCGCCTTGTGGCGAGCTCCGACCGGCTGGGGCGACGCGGCGGGAGATAGGTGTCGTGTTCTCCCTTGTTCGTGGCGAAGACCAGGGCGTTGTCGATCCGGCTGTAGCTCTTGCGGTAGTCGAACCGCGCCAACTGGCGAACCGTCACAACCGGGTCGACGAGGACGCTGTGCCGGTGCGCGCCCTGGTCCCAGTCAGGTTCGCGACGGAAGTCCGCCATGGGGCATCTCTCCTTGCTCTGCGTTCGTCAGCTCATGGACGGGTGGGGGGTTGACGCCGGGCCCGAGCATCGGGTTCAGCAACCGCGTGGTGACCTTGAGAGGCTCGCCGTGCCTGTCGTGCAACGTCCGCAGCATGTGGCTGAGGCGCTTGCGATCCTCGGCGGTGAGCGCGAGAGCGGGAAGCAGCGCGGCCAGCTGTCCCTCGACCTGGAGGTCGTCATCGGCCGCGCGGACCCATCCGCCCAGGGCCTTCAGCGCGTCGCCGGTGTACCTCAGGTCGCTCAGGGCGGTCCGCCACAGGTAGGCCAGGAGCCGGGCGTCCTCGGTGCTTCCCTGGGCGGCGGCCTCGGCATACCACTGCAGGAGCAGCCGGTCGTCCGTATGCGTGCACGCGAGGACGAAGGCACGCAGTACCAGTTCGTCGGCGGGCGCTTTGCCCTGGAGGAGTTGGACCAGGTCGTGCAGGATCTGCCCGCGGACCGCGGACGACTGATCGGTCAGCAGCAGTGCGACGGACTCGGCGATGTGCCCGACCTCAGCTTCGTCGTCAGCCACCCGGGCCGCGTCCACCAGCGCCTCCAGCGCTGCCTGCGGCATCTTCGCGCCGATCAGGCCGTAGACACGGATCGCCGTCCACCGGAGCCGGACCCCGGAATCCGTGTCGCACCAGGATCGTAGGATCCCCGGGATGTTGGGGGCGCCGATGGCATGGGCCATCGCGAGGGTGTTGGCGGCGACCAGGCACGTCCGATAGCGCTTCGACCCCGCCCAACGCTCGATGATCAGCGCCATCGCCGACGGAAGGTCGGCGTCGGCCAGCACGGCCGCGGTCACCGCCGCCCTGGTGCGTACCAGGGGCCGGCCGTCCTCGGCGAGCCGCTCCAGCCAGCGGATCAGCGCGGGCCGCGCGGACGGATGGCCCGTCCACACCTCGCGGAGGACCTCGCCGGCGGTCCGGGGCTCCAGGAAGCGGGCCATGCGCTGCGTCACCGGCCCCCACTCGGTGTGCTCCTTCTGCGGATACTCCTCGGCGCGTGCGAGCAGCAGCCGCTTGGTGATCGACGTGCCGAAGATGCCCACGCGTGAGTGGGATCCGGCGTCTTCGGTCCGCTGGAACTGTGTGAACAGGTCGTCGCTGAGCTCCGCGGTCAGGGCGTACGCCGCTTCGTCGAACGCCGCCAGGGAGAGAAGGAAGGCCTTGTCCCGCAGCTGGGTCTGGTCGTCGCTGAACCACTCCTGAACCTGTTTCCGGAGCAGCCCCCTGCTGACGGCGGCCAGCTCCTCGTGGCCCGCCTCACCGTCCACGTAGCCGGCCAGGGCCTTGGCGAACACGGCTGCCTCACGGAGCTGGTGGTCCTTGTGGGCGAGGAACTCGCGGGCGGCCGGCAGAGCGAGCAGTTCCCTCTCCCGCGGCGGATCGTCCACCAGGGCGTGCAGCTGCGAACGGAGAACGGCCTCAGGGGACGGAGGGCGCCACTCGACCACTCTGATGCCGCGCAGTACGGCGTACAGATCGACCGTGACGACCAGGTAGGCGTTCTTCTTTTCCAGCTCGTCCCGCACGGCCCAGACATCGACGTCACGCAGCTGGTTGTCGCGGCTCGTCACCAGGTCGCTGACCAGGTAGCCCCGTGACGTCCCCACCACCTCGTCCTTGAGCAGGGCGGGCGTGGTCTTCGGATCGAGGGCGCGCACGGGTACAGCCTTCACAGCGTGCAGCAGCATCAGCGCGGCGCTGTGGCGGCCGCTGAAGGGCGCCCCTGACAGCACGAGAACCCGCTCTTCGCGCAATCGCCCGAGGAGCGGGTGCACGAGCTCCTCGTATCCCGCGAAGACCCGTGCGCGCTCCTCCAGTTCGGACGCGGGGACGTCCCCGGACGCGTGGTGGGAACCCCCGAGGCGGATGTGCTGCTCGATCTTCGTGCCCATGATGACGTCGCCGGCGACGTTGCCACCGCTGACCCCCGTCTGGCTGCCGCCGACCAGACTGCCTCCGAAGGAGGCCGGTGCGTGCCGGATCAGTTCGAGGCGGGCGGCCCACGGGTCCTGCGGGCTGTCGCCCTCCTCCGCGGCCTGCGGATCGTCCGTCGGCTCCTGCTGACCGGGCTGCGGTTCGGTCTCGCCAGGACCGCGTGCGTCCGTCCCGTCCTGGCGGGGCTGCTCACTCATCAGCGACCGCCCTGCTCCCCGCGCTGGACGCTGCCCATGACGACGTCGCCGGTGACGTTGCCGCCGCTCACACCGATCTGGTCACCGTTGACCTGGCTGCCTCCGAAGGTCAAAGAGCCTCCGTGCACGGTGATGTTCGTTCCGCCTCCCTCGGTGACCCGGTTGCGGGCGATGGACGCGTCAGCGGTACCACCGGCAGGGGAGTCGCTGCCGCCGTCGCAGGACGCGGCCGCGGCGGCGGAGGCCCGCTGGGGGAGGGGCCCGTGCAGCCACGCTTCGAGGCGGTCGGTCTTCACCGCGACGTCCACCCGGTGGAACTCCTCCGGCCGCAGTCCACGGTGGCCATGGCGGACGACGCCTTCGTACACCGGCGTCGACACGCACAGGACGCAGTCGGTGGCCCGCTGTTTGAGCGCCTCGCGCAGGACATCGGCGTCGAGCAGTCGGCACGCCTGGTTCAGGTCGTGTCCGACGAGCCCGCCGACCGTCCCTTCGCGGGGATCACGGGCGACTTCCCCTGAGGCAAGGACGGTCCGCAGCCGCATCTGCGCGCTGCTCGCCGCCACCCTGTTGTAGTCGCGCAGCGCGTCCGGGGCGGTCGTCAGCAGAGCTCGCAGCAGCGCGGTCTTCGGGATGTCGGCACTGACCAGGATGATCAGACCATCCCCGCGGTCCTCCCGGTACTGCCGGTCCGGCTCGACGCCCGCTTCGGCGAGAACGTCCTCGACCACGCTGTGCAGTCCTCTACGCAGAAATGCCTGTTCGACGTCGTCCCGCTTGCTGAAACTCTCGATGTCGAGCAGCAGGATCGTTCGGTTGACGGGTTCCGTCAGGGTCAACGACATGCGTGCCTCTCGGACGGTTCGGCTCGGTCCGCAGCACTATCCCGTGAGGGTCCGACAGTGGGGGAGGAACGTCGTCACACCGCGTCTGTGACCGAGTACACACACGGCCGCCGCCAGCGAGCGGTCGACCGGCCGGCTATTCGCCTCGGCCGATCCTGCGTAGTTGATCCGGGCGAACGATGACCAGCCCTCTGCGACCGGTCCGGACGATGCCGCGTTCTCGCAGATCCTTAAGGAGCCGGGCCACCGCCTCACGGGACGCTCCGACCGAGCCCGCCAGCTCGTGCTGGCTCAACCCGCTGGTCAGTCGGACCCCTTCCGGATCCTGCTCGCCGTGCGTGCGGGCCAGATCCAGCAGAAGGATCGCCAGCCGCTCTCGTACTCCGAGAGCCCCCTGCTCCACCCGCTGCCGGTCACTCGCGCGCGTGCGGTCCGCAGTCAGGCCGAGAAGCTGGAGCGCGGTGGCCGGAGAGGCGGACAGGTGGGCCAGGAAGCGGTCGCGATCGATGACGACGGCTCCTACCTCGCCGAGCGCGGTCACCGTCGCCGCGCGGGGCCGACCGCTGACGGCGGACGCCTCACCGACGATGTCGCCAGGCCCGCGTAAGGCGAGCAGGGCCTCGTAGCCGGTGGCCGCGGTGTGGGTGACCTTGGTCCAGCCGCTGAGGATGAGGACGACATGCGTGGACGGCTCGTCCTGATGCAGCAAGGTGGACCGCGGGTCGTACTTCATGGGGTGACCGAGTTCCAACAGGGCGATGCGCTGCTGCTGTTCCAGCCGCGCGAGGAAGGGCACCTGGTCGTCCAGCCTCCCGACCCGAGCCCGGCCGGACGCAGGCGCGGAGAAGCCGGAGCCGGCCGGCGATCGTCGCCCATGCGTGGGACCGGTCGTGTCACCAGTAGGGGCCACTGCGCAACTCCCCGGTTTCGGTTCTCTGTTTCGTCGATGGGAAGCCACGCCCCTCGCGCCGTGGCTCTTCAGACTAGCCAGCGGCCGCGTCATACGTCGGCTCGTACGGAATCTGGCGGCAAGGCGGTTGCCGAGTCCAAGGCAGCAACGGAGTTCGCCCGGCAGACGAAAGACAAGCGGACGGGTGGCAGTCGGCGCGATGGGAAGCCGTTCTGACCTGTGAGCCGCCTCTGCCCGGTGTCGATGGCGGCAAGTGACAATGAAGCCATGGACGAGGTTCTGAAGTTCATCCACGCACGGTATGAATGGGACAACCATGCCTACGCCGAGGTTGCCTACCGCTTTGGTGGTGACGCCCTGCTCGACAGCCATCTGCCGATGCTCGACCTGGTTGACATGCTGGCGCGAGAGTGCGAAGCCATGGAGCCGGCAGATCCACGCGTGACCGGTCTCGCGTACGCACTCCGCGTGCTCGCGCAGTCCTACGCCGATCACCCCGACTACCGGGAGGCGTGGCGTCCGTAAGATCTGATCCAACGGGCATGTCTGACTTGTCTGTCCAGGGGTGTTGGGTACGGCGCTCGACAGCCGGTGGTCACCAGCCTGCTCCTGCAACTGCTGTACCGCAGGGGGATTTGCGTCTGGCGCGAGTGCAGCGCGGGACTCGCCGAGGCGGCTGACGCATCGGTCGGCGCGGAGCCGCTCGTTCACGTCCGGTGCGTGCGTCGAGCGCTATTCGGCATGCTCCGTTCACGGCTCTGGCCCGTAGGTGGGCGTTGGCCAGGACCATCGTCACGAAGTAGCCGGAGCGGGCCGGGCTGCCGCTCATCGCTTTACCTGCCTGCTCGACGGTTCGGCTCGTGCGGTCGACGTGACGGAAGCCGTGGGGCGTCTTCGGCGAACGCGCCGCCGCCGAACTCAAAGAGCGCTGGCGCGCCTTCAAGCCCATCATGCTCAGCCCCTGTCGTATCGGCGACATCACCCGGTGCTGGGCGCGTCCTCAGCGGAGCCTGAAAATGATCAGCGTTGAGAAATCTCCCTTGCTATGTGATCTATGTTCGTGCGATGCATTATGGGCCGAAGGGGCGGACGTGGAGCCGTCTGACTGAAGTGGCTCACGTTCGACCTGAACGGAGACGTTCCGGCGGCCTCGGTGCGCTCCGCTTGACGCCGTGGGTGCTGGTCGATGTGACTCAGCCGTGACCACTGCTGGGGAGTCGCGTTCGGCCGCGTAGGGGTGGGGGCAGCAAATAACCCGACACGCAGCATTTCTGCTGAAAGCGGGGTCTCACGGCACTTGCACACCTGAGTGCGGAAGTGCCCCCGGCAGGATTCGAACTTGCGCACACGACTCCGGAGGTGGGAGAAGCCGTTGTGCTGGGAGGGGCATTGAGGTTTTCTCAGCGAAATGATCTTCGCGAATCGTCGCGAAGATCATTTCGCTGAGAAAACCTCACTGACATGGATTCCTCGGCATACTGGCACCTGTGGATGATGTGGCAAGAGGTGTGGCTGAACGGCTGCGGCCCGCCGTTGAAGCGAACGGTCACAGGCGGCAGAAGGCGGTGCTCTTCCGGCCCGATGTCTGGCGGCCGCGGTTGGAGCCGCATGGCGTGAGTGCTGTGTTGCAGCGGGGTACGGCCGGGCCCACGGCCAAGGAGCGGTTGATCGGCCGCCAGGATCTCGCTCTTCTCAGAGATGAGGCCGGTACTGATCCTGGCGGGCTTCGGCAGGTATTCGTCGCCGTCATGATCTGGGGTTCGGGAACCTCCAACGGACGTGGTCCGCGTTACACCGAAGCGGCGCTGGGCGATCCGCACCTCACCGATGTCCTGTCCCGTACGGCTGACCTGGTGTGGAACGGTGACCTTGCTTCCGCGTACAGGCAGTTCCGGGTGGCTGGGGTTGGGCGATCGTTCTTCACCAAGTGGTTTGCAGCTGTGGACGACGAGTCCACAGACGAACGTGCCTTGATATTGGACAGCCGTGTCTTCCGAACCCTCAACGCGCTCGGATGGGTGAGCTACGAGGCGGCAGGAACCCGGCACTGGCCCACTCGCTATGTGACCTACGTGCGTGCAATGCACTCATGGGCTGCGGAGTTGGACGTGGAGCCGTCTTGGCTGGAGTGGCTCATGTTCGACTTGAGCGGAGACATTCCGGCGGTCTTGGAGCGCTCCGAGTGACGCGTGCATGTTGACGACGGAGCGACTCCACCGTCAACGCGTCACAGACACGGCGGGGAGGCGCGCGTCAACCCCAGGAACAACGCGCTATGACAATGCGATCATTGTCAGATGGCTGCCGCAGACCGCTCCGGGCTGCACATAGACAAAGACCCCGCCGTCAGCGTTTCGGCTGGTGGCGGGGTCTGTCGGCACTTCTTGCGAAGTGCCCCCGGCGCGGCACCCGGAACATGGGAACGGATGAATTCCGACCGCCAAACATTGGAGATTGTTGAGACTGTTCACTTGGAGCGATAGCCCGTGTCTGCACTGACCCGGGATAGCCTTCGCTCGCTGCGACGATGGGCAGCAGAGTTCGCCTACCAGATCACTTGTGACGGGCGAAGTGACGGCTGAGCGCCGCCGCTCAGCCGCGCCGTCGGAACCTCGGCCGCCGCCGCCGTGGCGGTGACGGACGGGCCGCCGGAGCGGGGTGCCAGGGGGCCTCTGCGAGCAGGCGTCGGTGGCGGAACTGCCGGGGAAAGTAGACGATCGCGGCGACGTCGACGGTCGCCAGGTCTACGGGGACCGCGGCGCCGGGCGTAGCGGGGCTGTGCCAGGTGGAGCTGAACGCGGCGGCCGGCGAGACGGTAACTGCGGCGCGGCGCGCGGCGGAACGAGGCCAACGAGGCCGCCCCGCCCGAGCCGGGGAAGCGACGCCCTCGGCCCGGGACATCGCGCGGGTTCGGAACCCTTCTCTGAACTCGCGGGTTGGCCGGCCGATGAAGGGGTTGAGTCAACTTCCAACGTCTCCCCATATGTCAGAGAGGAGGACTATCGTCGCTCCAGCTAGCGCACAAGGGGGGAGATTCAAATGGATGACGACCCGAGCGGCCCGGAGGACAACGAGTCGGTGGAGGGCGACGCCGCGTCTGAAGCCAGCCGTCGCAACCCTTCCCCGGTCGCACACTCTGCGGTGTCGGTCGCCGTGAGGACCATCGCCGACAGCCCCGCCTTCAAGGACGTGGGCAAGCATATGGCTGCCGCCCAGGCCAGCTCTCTCGGCGCCATCGCCGACCGCTTCGCCGCCGAGCAGAGGTCAGCGCTCGGCGCGCTCTCGGCGCAGATCGCTGCCACTCAGACGCAATCACTCAGCGCTATCGCGGCGAGGATCGTCGCCGACAGCCCCGCCTTCAGGGACGTGGGCAAGCATATGGCTGCCGCCCAGGCCAGCTCTCTCGGCGCCATCGCCGACCGCTTCGCCGCCGAGCAGAGGTCAGCGCTCGGCGCGCTCTCGGCGCAGATCGCTGCCACTCAGACGCAATCACTCAGCGCTATCGCGGCGAGGATCGTCGCCGACAGCCCCGCCTTCAGGGACGTGGGCAAGCATATGGCTGCCGCCCAGGCCAGCTCTCTCGGCGCCATCGCCGACCGCTTCGCCGCCGAGCAGAGGTCAGCGCTCGGCGCGCTCTCGGCGCAGATCGCTGCCACTCAGACGCAATCACTCAGCGCTATCGCGGCGAGGATCGTCGCCGACAGCCCCGCCTTCAGGGACGTGGGCAAGCATATGGCTGCCGCCCAGGCCAGCTCTCTCGGCGCCATCGCCGACCGCTTCGCCGCCGAGCAGAGGTCAGCGCTCGGCGCGCTCTCGGCGCAGATCGCTGCCACTCAGACGCAATCACTCAGCGCTATCGCGGCGAGGATCGTCGCCGACAGCCCCGCCTTCAGGGACGTGGGCAAGCATATGGCTGCCGCCCAGGCCAGCTCTCTCGGCGCCATCGCCGACCGCTTCGCCGCCGAGCAGAGGTCAGCGCTCGGCGCGCTCTCGGCGCAGATCGCTGCCACTCAGACGCAATCACTCAGCGCTATCGCGGCGAGGATCGTCGCCGACAGCCCCGCCTCCAACGGACTCGCGAAGCGGTTGGAGGCGTCTCGTGTGGCTGTGCTGGGGGAGTTGACCCTCCGTGCCTCGGAGATGGTCGGAACTTCCTCCCTCGCGAGTGTGGTGGCAGAATTCGCCCGTCGATATGAGTCGTGGAACTCTTTCGCGGGAAGCACGTTGCAGGCTCTCGGATCTCTGCGGCCTGATGCAGGAGAGGCAGCGCGGACAACGTTGGGATCTGCGGCGGTTGCGAGTCTGACTGGGCTTGATCGATATACACCTGGTCCTGCGCGGTTGGCTCAATTTGCGGCGACTTCCCATCTTGCCGAGCAGACCGTGGGACCGGGCGCTTTGACAAGTTGGCGAGCTTCACTGGAGTCGAACCGCCGGGTGTCTATGCTGCGTGCACAAGGCCCTTCGACCGCTTTGGATCATCTCTCTGACCTGGCTCGGAATCAGACGGATCTCACTTCTTGGGTCGTCCAGCAAAAGTCGGGGCACAGACTTCTTAGCGACCTCAGTGGTCGGCCCGTGCTGGCTTGGCGGGATCGCCTTGCGCAGACCATCCCTGACAGCACGGAGATCGAAGCCGGAGCCGTGCTAGTGGCCGGGCAGGCCACCCTGGGCCTGGTGGGTGGTGACCTGCTCACATCGGTGGCGTGGGACGACGACATCTCCGAGGAGGCGAACGAGCGCGTTGAAGGCATGGTCCTCGCTCCTTGGGAGGAAGCTCGCGTCAACGTGTTCCGAGACCTGTATGCGGTGCTTGCTTCCCTCGATCCGACGGTGCCCGAGCTCCTGGACGGTGCGTGGGATGAAGTCGACCGGGCGGGGCCGGCTGCCGCGGTGAAGGCCGCCAACTGTGTGATCGAGGTCGTGGATCGGACATTCAGGGCAGCAGCTCCAGACGACAAGGTCCGGGAATGGCACGAGGAAGGAAGGCGCCCGAAGGCCGAATGGGAAGGGGAGTCACGGCCACCTCACGCTCTGCGCGCTAAGTATCTTGCTCGGAATCTGGGTGACGACCGGGAACTGATCGAAGCCCAGGCCGACGCGTTTGCCGTCATGTCACGGCGGATTCGTAAACCCGTGCAGAAGATCAAGCACGCGTCGCGGGGCGACATAACGAAGGTCAAGGCGCTTCTCCTCTCCGCCGAGTATCTGTTGGTGAGTCTCCTTCTGGGGGGCGAAGATGGTGACCGGTGAGATCGCCGAGCTTCAGAAGCACTGGGTTTCTTCTGCTTGATTTGATCACTGCGTCTCATCGGTCCCAGCGGTTGTTCTGCCATGGCAGCTCGCCTGGGGGCGCCGAGCGCGTCGTCAGCGCATACTTCGTGCTCAGCGTCCGTCTCCGTGTTACTGGATTCGGGGGCGACACCGCGGAGCCGCGACAGGGAGCCAGGACCGGACGCGGCGGGGGCAATCACCGGCCCGCCAACACGGCCCGGCTCCAGCGAGCAAAGGGCCATCTGTTCGTGCTGGCGGGGCCGGATGCGGGCCTTGATTCAGTCCCGCAGGTGCCGCCAGTGCGTCACTCCGCTGCTGCCGATCGTCCCCAGCCGGCACGTGCACAACGTCACGCGTGCGCCGGGCGTGGATGAACCCGCGCTGAGCCGCGCGGTCATCCGCCGGCAGCTGACTGGGGCCTGTCGACGGCCCGCCCGTCAGGTCGAGGTTCTCGTGGTTGGAGGGCCGTGCGGGCGGCGTGACTGTTAAGCCGGTCCGTGTCAGCTCCCGAGCACCGCCTCCCGGGCGGCGTGGGACCAGATGGCTTGTTGCCGGGCGGTGAAGCCCATTCTGTTCCAGTGGAAGAGCACGTGGCGGGCCAGCACACGTCGAAGGCCGGGTGACAGTCGGCAGTCCGACGATGCTTGGGCGAGTAGCCGGCCGCATCGTTCCAGGCCCTCGAACCACGGCCGAAGGGGGGTGAGCGGGCCGTCCGTCAGCAGAGGACGGGCATCGGTGAGGAGAAGGCGCCCCATCGGCTCGATCATGGTCCTGACCGTTCCAAGGTCCAGGTCGGTTTCGAGGGGGCGGTGTCGTTCCACCTGGCCCCATACGTCGCCTTGTTCGCCGAACTCCAGGTGTGCGGCGCGCATCAGCACGGTCATGGCGAGCAGCGAGGCGACGTTGGCGGCAGGTACCTGGCTGCTGTCTGCGGCGCGGTGGAGGTAGTCGAGGGTGCCGATGCTGTCCACGTGGAAGAGGTCGTGGGCGATGTCCATGCCGACGTCACCGCCGAAGGCGAAGGTCTCGGGCTCGTAGCGTCCGGGCCGCCAGTCCTGGACGGCGCCCCGCGAGGTCGCCCTGTCGAGGGCGTCGGCGAGGTGGATCGCCATGTCCTTTGTGGTGGCGCAGCTGACGGGGTGGAAGCGGAAGCGCCAGTTGGGGTGCTTGCGCACGAACCACCAGGTCCCGACAGGACCGGTCCGAAGGCTCGGCAGCAGGTGGGCGCGGACCGCGCGGTGCGCGGTCGGGTAGTCGGCGAACCGGACGTTCACCTGGTGCCATTCTCGGACGCGTGATTCGAGGGCGGCCCGGCCGGCGGCCCGGTACCGTGCGATGTCTTCGGCGAGGCGGCTGGTAGGGATGCGTGCACGGCGGGCGGCGTCCTCAATCGGCGTGCCGGCCAGGACGTCCAGAACGGCGGCCTCGGCACGCTTCACGTCGCGTGTGGGTGGATTCGTCATGTCAGCAGCAGGCAGGCGTCCCACTGCCCCTGGGCGGCGTAGTCGCTTTCGGAGTCGGCGTCCTGGAATGCGAGGGCGGCGCCGGCAACGCCTTCGAGGAAGCCGTCCTCCTCGGGCACGTCGGCGGTGAGGAGGCGGTCGCGCAGCAGCTGGAGCTGGCTGACGAGAGGGGCGGGGCTGGCGGAGTCCTGGGCTACGCGCTGGGCCGTTCGCATGATGCCGGCGAAGCCGTGGCACAGGCCGCGGCCGGCGATCTGGTCGAGCTGGGCGGGGTCGAGCAGGCAGTGGAGCAGGGCGCGTTCGGCCATCCGCGTGCGGTCGGCGTCTTCGGTGACGATGCCGGCGAGCTGCTGGGCGCGGGCCAGGCCCGGGGTTCCGTAGCACCAGCTCGGTGCTGCCGGTAGGGCGGGAGCGGGCCCGTCCTCGCTGACCCACCGCGGCCAGTGCACCCCGCGGTGGTCGTGCTGCCGTATCCGGTCCAACCAGCGGCAGACGCGGTGGATGGCCGCTTCGTGGCCGTCCACGGTGATCCCGGCACGCATGGTGAGGGCCAGCAGCGCGAGGGGTCCGGCGATGCCGTGGGCCATGCCGGCGTTGGCGTGTCCGCCCGGCGTTGCGGCCGTGTGGCTGGTCGGGGCGTGGCCGACCCACCACCCGGGCGACAGCTCACCGCCCGCGGGGAGCGGCTCGGTCAGCCGGACCAGGTATTCGAGAACGCCCTTCAGCTCAGGGCTGTGAGGTTGCCTGAGCAGGAGCCCGGCGCCGATGCCGGTGAGGCCGCGGAACAGGTCGTACTCGGCGAACTCGGTTTGCCGGCCCGCGTTGATGCGGGCGTGTGCGGCGTCCAGGCGCCGACGGGTGTGTGCGGCCACGATGGTGTCGAGGGCCCGGAGGGCACTGCTGTAGCGGCTGGTTCCGTCTGCGGCCAGGTGGAGGACGAAGGCAGTGGCGGGGGCTCCGAGGTAGAGGTTGGCGGCCGGGCCGTCGATGAGGGGGCCGAGGCCGGACAGGCTCTGGTGCACCTTCTCCCAGGTGCCGGTGCCGCGGCGGGCCTGTTCGATGGCCGGCAGGGCGGTGCCGAGGGGGCCGTGGGCGAGGGACTGCCGAAACGACAAGGAAGTGGTGGTGGAGAGGGTCTGGGTCACCGCGGGTCTCCTTCGGGCCGGGCGGTCCATGACAGGGCTGCCGCGCGGGCGGTGCGGCGGCACGTGGCCTCGGCGGCAGGGTTGATGCCGACAAAACGGTTGTGGTGCATGTGGAGCAGCGACGGCAGCACGTCGGCCGGCTCGATCCCTGACTCCTCCAAGGCGACGCGGTACCGGGACAGTGCCTCCCGCCGTGCTTCCCACGCCGCGGCCACAGCGAATCCGGCGTTACCCGCGGTGCTGACGAGGTCCTCGGCGAAGGTGTCGCTCCCCGCGAGGCGCACGGCCAGGGCCTGTACCTCGCGGGGAGGGGCCTCGCCCTCGGCGCGCCGCAGGTTCCCGGTCAGCCAGCGGAACGCCTTGGCCCGGGAGCCGAGCAGTCCGGTGCCGATGTCCACGAAGCCGACCGCGGCGACGGCGAGCCGCTGGTCGGCGGAGTCCAGGAGCAACTGCGCGAGTGCCGCGTTGGAGTCGGCCTCGAAGTACGCTTCGGCGGCCTCGAAGGTGGCTCCGGCGCCGTACCGGCCGGTTTCGGGGAGGTCGGTCTCCCACGCGATGCGCTGGATCACGCCCTCCTCCCGAAGAGCGGCAGCCCAGGCCGCGACCTTCTGTGCCGTGGCACCGAACGTGTCGGGTTCCAGCAGGTGCAGACGCAGGCGTACGTGAGGTGAGGGGTCGGCGTACCGGACGAACCAGGCGGGGTTCCCGCCGACGAGCAGCCGGGGAAGGTGCGTGGTCAGCAGTTCCGGGACGCGGGCCGTGTTGCCGTAGAGCTTCAGGTAGGCCCGGTTCGATCGGCCCGGCAGGCGGCCGGTGTCGCGCTTGGCGACGGGCGCGTGCCGGAGGGCGGGGGCGGGCTTGGGCTGCTGCTGGGCGGCGAAGGGGAGAACCACTTCGTGGGCGTGTCCGATCCAGCCGAAGGCCCTTTCGTCCGGTGCCTCGTGCAGGACGACGCTGCGGTGGCCGGACACCGCGTTCCGTAGGAGGGTCCGGTGGGCGCTGAGGGCGAGGTCGAGCCGCAGGCGCTGGTCGTCGTCTCCGAGGGAGACCGTGAGGGGGACGCCGTGCTGGTGGCGCCAGGTGGTGAGGCTCCTCTCCCAGTCGTTCCCCGAGCCCAGGTCTTCCGCGCGCAGCCGCCAGCAGGCCGGGGTCAAGATGGTGCGGCCGTAGCGGACTTCCGGCAGGAAGGGCAGGCGGGCGGCGGCGCCCCAGGTGAACGGGGTGAGGACAGCTGCGTGGGATCGGTGCGCCTCGCACAGGAAGCGCAGCAGAGGGTGGGTGCCGTGGCTGAGCTCAACGGCGTTCATCACCGATGGCTCGATGACGCGCCCGGTGGACAGGGACACCAGGTAGAGGCGTCCGGCATCCGCGACGACGCCGAGGTCTGCGAGGTCGAGCGTGGCGGCGGAGTTGAACTCACCGAGGGCCAGCACTTCGGGCACGACGACGGGAGCGCGGGCCACGTTGAGGACCGGCTGCTTCATCGGAGGGCCGGACACCTGGGCCCGCACTGCGCCGGCGGTCAGGGTCGGCAGGGTCCGGTACATCTCCGCCCGGCGGTTCAGCTCGTCGGGCGGCAGCATGGACAGGAACCTGCCTACGGTGGTGCCGGCGGCCAGCGACAGGCCGACCACGGAGAGTGCGAACCTCCCCTCGTCCAGATCGCGTTCACACGTGCCGAGCACGGTGAAGCACAGTTCGACGTGGGCCGGCACCTGGATCGGTTCGCCGACGGACAAGGCGGCGACGTCCGCCTCGGTGAGAGTGACGCTGCGCCTGTGGGTGAGCGCGGCTTCCTGGGCGAGCGCGAGCAGGTGTTCGTCGCGCGGTGTCGTGGCCAGGACCGGACGCGGGAGGACGCTGCCGCGGTATCCGGCGGGGACTCCGAGGCCGACGTCTGGGTCGGTGAGGTCGCGTAGGGGCACGATGGTGCCCATGCTGTACCGCTCCAGGAAGCGGGCCCGGTAGTCGCTCCATGCCGGCGAGCCGTGCGGGAACGGAGTGATCCGCGCCATGACCTCCAAGGCCGCTTTCGCTTCGCGCGCCACCCGTTCAGGCAGGACCACCTCCACGTCGGGGCGGACGTTGACCACCAAGGACCGGGCCGTGGCCGGCGCGAGCGCGGACATGGCCTCGACCGCCTGGACCCGTAGAGCAGCCTGGACGTCAGGTCGGGCACCTCGGGAACCGTCGTGTCGCCGAAGGGCACGGTCGATCCGGCGCATCTGCGCCGCTTGCGGAAGGTCGACGTCAGCCCGATCGAGCTGAGCGATCAGGTGGCCGAGGGCGTCCGGAGTCGTCGTCGGCGGCCGAAGGTTGGTCAACAGAACGCGGTGGGCGACGAGTTCGGCGACCATCGTCTCGATGGTGGACGCGGGCGCGCGCGGGTGGTCCGCCCCGATCTTGTCCACGAGGTCCCGCACCAGGATCGGGGTGCGGGCCAGGGCGAGCGCCTGCTCGGCCGCCCGCGTACGGAGCAGGTTCGTACTCGCCGGCCCGTCCGGACCCGGCTGGTAGGCAATGGTGATCCGGGAGCCCCGCACGGTCCACGTCGGGTCAGCCACCACCGCCAGACGCCGGAACACCGCCAGGTTGCCTTCCAGCATCGTGATGACCTCGTGCAGCCACTCCGCGCCAACTCCGGCGAACGCCTTGTGCTCCGGTCCCCAGCGAACGTGCGTCTGCTGCCCGAGGCGTGTGGAGGTCGTTCCGGCGAACAGGCCGAAGGGCGTGGCGCGGTACTTCATGCGCAGCAGGTACCGGCTCAGGGAGCGCGCGGTGCGCTCGACACGCGAGGGAGGCGCGGAACCGTCGAGGGCCTTGCGGACCGCCTGCGCGAGGATGGGTGCCGCGTGGCTGATCGCCTCGGCCCGGCGCCTCTCCGCCCAGACCTCGCCCATCCACCGCCGCAACCGCGCGGAGTCGGTGAAGTCCCCGGGCCAGGAGGGCAGCGGGTCTGCCAGCGGTACGAGCGCGGATCGGATCACGCCTGTGTCGAGCGCCTGATACATCGTTGCCTCCTCATCTCTGCACGGTGCGGGGCCGGGCGGGTGGTGTGCCGCCCGGCCCCGGACGGGGGTCAGGTCAGCCGGCGATGCAGGTGCTGTTGGAACAGGCGGACTGGCAGGTGGAACCGCAGCCGTCGTCCGTGTCCTTCAGCAGCGCACCGAGCACCGGGGCTGCGGTGACCGTCTCGATGTCCAGGTCGAAGTCGTCGTCGGAGTAGTCCGTCCCCGCCTTGAGGACGGTGACCTTCTGCTGTGCCATGTGATTCCTCCGAAAGGGTGGGTTGGTCGGATGTGCTGTGCAGCCTGACCGCCGGCCCGATGGGCTACGGCCAGGTGATCGCGACCCGCGTGTGACGCCGCTCGATGCGGCGCCCCGCGGGAATCCGGTCGTCCGGCGTGCCCGCCGGGTAGACCTCGATGCGGGCCTGGTCGCCGCGGTGCTCCCGGTCCCAGGTCCGGACCTCGGCGACCAGGCGCTCGGCGAGCTGCCGTCCCCGCGGGCCGTGCCCGATCGCCCCCAGCTCGTACCGGTCCTCGTCGTCCGTGGCCCGCACGGTGCGGTAGGCGAAGCTGTCGCCGTCGACGAGGGTCGGAATGCCGAGGGGCGAGGCGGAGGCGACCAGTCCGCGCTTGCGGGCGCCGGGCTTCGCCGCCATCAGCGGGAGGTTGTCCAGCGCGGTCGTCAGCCACAGGTCCAGGTGTTCGGCGGACTCCGAGCCGCCGAGGGTCACCGTCGACCACACCGTCTCCGGCGGCATGCCCAGCGCCTCGGTGAGAGCCTCGGTGTCCGGCTCGGGGTGCCCGTCGAGCCGCAGGCCGATCTCTTCCTCCGCGACGTCGTGGAGGACGGCGAGGCGGACACGGTTCTCGCCCACGCCCTGCATCGGCACGAAACCGCACAGTTCGAAACCGTCGCTGACCAGACGGTCGCCGTCACGGACGAAGGCCACCGTGCGGGTCATGCCGCGCATCCGGAGCGGAACGACGAGCCGGCCGCCGTCCCTGAGCTGGTGAATCCACGCGGGCGGGATGTCGGCGGCCTGCACGGTGACGACGATCCGGTCGAACGGTTCGTGGGCGGGGGCGCCGTACTCCGCATCGGCTGTGAGGACGGTGACGTTGCTGTAGCCGGTCGACTTGAGGAAGGTGGTCGCCCGATCCGTCACATCGGCGTCGATGTCCACGGTGACCACGTGGCCTTCCGTTCCGGTCATCTCTGCGAGGTACGCGGCGTTGGGGCCGCCCGAGCCGACCTCCAGCACGCTCATTCCGGGCGCGATCCGGGCCTGCTCGATCTGCATGGCCTGGATGCGCGCTGCCGAGATCGAGCTGATTCCCACCCCGTCGGCGTCCGACTTGGTGACGGCCGCCATCTCCGCGTCGTACACCTTGGACACGTCCACGTCCGGGACCGCCAGGTGCCGGGGAACCGTGCGGAAGGCCGCGACGACCCGCGGGTCCTGTGCGGCACCGGATTCGGCAAGGCTCCGCACCATGGCGTCGCGCAAGGTCTGCTCGCGGAAGGCGTCCTGCCCCATCTCATCGGTCATGCTGGGGACGTTTACCACCGGTTGTCTCCTTTGTGGCGCGAAGCGCCCTATGGCGAACGAGGGTTGTGAAGTGGGCCGGGAGGCCGGGCTCCTGCGCGGACGGCACGCTGGTGGAGTCGCCCTCACCTACGGCGAAATGGGCGGTTGCTCCAGGTCCTCAAGCATGCAGACGACGACCGCAGCACCTGGACGAGTTCGTGCCGCATCGCTGCCTCGTCGCCCACCTCGGCGAACACTTCGGCCACTTCCTCGGTCAGGATGTGCCGCCACGTCACGCACCCGCGGCGAACGGCCCGGTCGTACAGGGCCCGGAGCAGGCACATCACCAGGCGGTACCTTCGCCGGGCGTCCGTCACATGGTGCTGTCTTCTCATGCGGGACCGGAGGGCGGCGCATTCGGCCGTGATGTCGGTGAAAGTGGATTCCATGGGATCTCCCGTCTGAGCAGAGCTGGCGTCAGCGAGCCTGCGTCCCCGCTGCCTCAGCGGTCCTCGAGCTCAAGGTCGTCGGGCTCCAAGTCGTCGGACGTGGAGATACCGACGATGCGGAGGGCAACGCGGATGTCGGACGGGTCCTTTCCGACCTTTCGGCCGATCTCCTCCAGGGTGTAGCCCGTCTGGAAGTACAAGGCGAGTCGTGGCGGAGCGACCTTCGGCTGGACGCACGTCACGCGGTGAAGGGCCTGGTGGTCGGCCGGGCTGAAGCTCTCCATCGCCGTGATGCGGATGGTGATCCGCTGTACGACGTCCAAGTGGGCCTGCAACTCGGGTACGAGGACGTCCAGAAGAGCGGCCGACTTCCTGGACCGGAGAAGAGCCGGCGCGCCAAGCCATTCGTCGAGGACGGAGACGGCGTCGCTCAGTCGGGCACGAAGGCCGACCACGGTGTCCGCGAGCTGCGCGCGATCAGCCGGGCTGGGCAGGGTGGCGTTGGACATGTCAGTCATAGCTGTCTCTTGGTGAGTAGGTTGATCAGGGCACGGGTGGCGGGGGGCGGGAGCGGGGGCCGATCAGGAGTCCGGGCTCGCAGGGGTAGCGCAGGCAGGCGGGCTCGTAGGTGACCTCGACCGTTGCTCCGCTTGCCCGGTGGAGCGCGGCGCCGAGCCGGTCGGCGAGCTCGGGTCCGTCCTCGTCGCCGGTCGTCGGGGTGTTGCCTCTCGCCGTGTTCGGCGACGTGGTCCCGGTGAGGAGGCGCAGGAGGCGGGCACCGTCGGCGGGTGACATTTCCGCCAGGTGGACGGCGCCCCTGTCGGCGGTCAGGTACTCGACGTGGACGCCGGTCCGCAGCAGGGCGGCGCGCAGGTCCTCGGCGAGGCGGATGAGCCGGCCAGTGCCGGTCTCGATGAGGGTGGCGAGGCGGAGGACAGCCGTACGGTCGGCGCTGCCCAGCGTGATCCGGGAGGAGCCGGCGCGAGGCGGTCGGACTTCGACGTTAACCGAGCAGACGGCGAGCGCAACCCGCAGGTGCGTCGCGGCAGCCTGTGGCCCGCAGGACGCCTCAGGGGCTCCGTCCGGACGTCGGGCCAACTCGGAAGCGAGCCCCGCACTGAGTACGCGGGTCCGCTCCGGCTGGTTCATCAGCAAGGTGGCGGCCAGCGCGTCGGCAGTCGCGGCGTCGATGGCGTTGAGCTGCACGGTCTCCGCCCGACGAGCGGCAACCTGCTGGGCACCGTTGGAATACAGCGGCAGACCGGCGACCCGGCCGACGGTAATGAGCTTGCCGAGGCCGCCGAGAAGGGTGTCCTCGAACTTCGTGTGCTCGTCCACGCGGTCGGGCTGAACCACGCCCTGACGTCCAATCATAGAAGTTTCCTGGCTAGGGTTCAGATAGTTGGCAACCGGCTCGCGAAGACGGGCCGGGTTCGCGTCCCGTACTCGGCGACGTCCGAGGACGCCGCGAGCGCGTGGACGAGCACCGTGCCGCGGCCGTTCTCCGGACAAGGCTCGGGCCTGAGGATCTTCGGCCGGCGGGACGATCCCTCGTCCACCGCCGCCGCAACACACCCAACGCCGATCAGCTGGCGACAGACCACCTGACTGCCGACGCCGTGCCGAAGACCGTTCGTCACCAGTTCGGTGATCCGCGACTCGACGTCCCCCACGAGCTTGGACAAGCCCCAGAAAGGGAGTTTTACGGTGCTGAGGCGGCGAAGCCGCTCCACCCAGCGCCCCGGCGCACCACCTTTGAGGACGCCTTTCTCCTCCGCGCTCACTGCGATCCGCACCGAGAAGTCGTCGCAGA
The DNA here is from genome assembly GCF_000745345.1 of Actinacidiphila yeochonensis CN732. Lineage (NCBI taxonomy): Bacteria > Bacillati > Actinomycetota > Actinomycetes > Kitasatosporales > Streptomycetaceae > Actinacidiphila > Actinacidiphila yeochonensis. The sequence continues at coordinate 2,761,167 of NZ_JQNR01000005.1, forward strand.
CGGGCTCGATCACGGACAGAGTGGAGCGGTGGGAGCGGTGACGCTGGCTCCGGTTGGGTGAACCAACCTGGTCATGAGTCCGCCCCGTCACGTCGAGCGCGGAGGAAGCGAGGCAGCTTCAAGGCCGGAGATCGTTGCGCGGCACCGACGGTCACGCTGGCCGGGTGCAGGCCGGCGCTTGCCATCAGGAGGTCCCGGCGACGCTCGCTGTCAATGACGCTCCGGGGTCGCCGACTCACGTGACGGACCCCTGTTCACCGTCAAGGTGCAGGAGGGCCGCCAGCTCGCAGCACAATGCCTCGGCGTCCTCGGCGGTGAGGACCAGCGAGATGTCGGCCGCGAGGATCCGCCTCCCGGTCCGCCACAGCCGGACCGGGACAGCGACACGTCCGGCCTGAGTGAGCCCCGGAGCCCCGGGAGCCCGTTCAACTCGCCAAGGCCGCACAGGCCCACGTAGCTGCAGATGACGTTTGGTCATGTCACGAACCGTAAGAGTACGGTCGCAGAGCGACCCTGAGGAAAAATCAGGGCAGACAAACGGTCAGGGGCCCGCGACCTCTACGCAGCCATGCCGATGTGCTGGGCCACCGATCTCAGATCCTGCCGCCACATGGGCTTTTCCCGCTTGAGTAGGTCCGCGACCGCCTCTCGGACCAGAGGGGAGAACCTCACCTCTTCGGGGGATTGGGCGGTGATGCGTTTGAGCATGTACACCGTGGCGAAGTCGTCACGATGGATGCGATTACAGTTCATGACCTCGATCAGGTACCGAGTACGTCGCTCAAGCGGCAACTCCGGGTTGTCCTCCACGCCGTCGGCCACCCGTAGCGCCTCCGCCGTGTCACCTTCCTCTGCCCGAAGATGCACGGCGTGCATGGCCACGTTCGTCGGCCCGAAGCTGGTGTGCCAGTCGTTCCTGTCCTCACCGAGACGAACCGCTGCCCGCTCCGCGCCGCGGTACAGATCCCACGCCACCGGTCCCTGATTGTCACGTACAGCGGCCACGGCCGCCGACAGATGAAGCGCTCCATACGCGGACAGGTGCTCCGCCGAGGCGTCCTCTCCCGGAGGACAGCTGGCAATGGTCTCCCGCGCCAGGGCAACGCTGTCGGCCACGTCTCCTGTGGAGGTGAGTACGCACGCCAGGTTCCACGTCGCCGCTGCCAAAAGTGCCGGATCTCCGACCTGGTCGGCCAGGGCTACGCCTCGGTCGGCAGCGATACGGGCTTGGACCGGCTCGCCGACCCGGCGCAGCCAGACCTGAGCCATGCCGTACACGGAGATCAACAGCCCCACCGCCTGCCGCTGCTGCTCGCCGTCTTCGGCGTCGCGAACGGCGGCGTAGCCCTGCCGCAGCAGATTCGGAAGCCGGCCGCCGATGTCTGAGTACCGGTCCCGGGTCTGCGTCTCGTAGACACGCCACGCGTCGTTGACGGCGGACTGGAATTCGTCCACGGGCACTGCGCCGACTTCGGACGGCAGCAGCGAGGAGGGCAAGGCGAGCACGCGGCGGATCGCCGGCACGGCCTCGTGCCCGGTCCGCGGCCCCGAAACGGCTCCCGCCAGAACACCTCCGGTCAGATCGGTCAGATCGCGAACGTGCAGCACTCGCGCGAGGTCGATGAGCACAGAAAGACGATCGATCGGCAGGACGCCCTTCTCCACCTTGTAGGCCCAGTTCTCCGACTTGCCGACGAGCTCAGCCATGGCTTTCTGCGAGAGTCCCCGACGCTCCCGGTAGTACCGGATGCGAGCGCCGATACCGAAGTCCTGTTCTACGGTCATGAACTGACGCTCCCTCGCCGTACCGCAGCCGCTGTGACCTTCGCTACTGCCAGGGTACGTCTCCCGCTCGCGCAGGAGGGAGCACTCGACCAGCAGCTACCATCCGTGCTAGGCGTGCCCGCGCTACCACCCCTGCGGTGAGCCACATGTGTACGGAGCCAGCAATGACCTACCGCGGCCTGATCCTCGACTTCGGCGGCGTTCTCACCATCCGGATGCGACTCAACGGAGAAGCCTTCGAGCGCAGCGAGGGCCTGACCCCCGGCGCGTACTTCCACGCGTTGAACGACCACCCGGACGGAGTGGCGGTTTACAAGGCGCTGGAGGTCGGGGAGGCCACCCAGGAGCAGTGGAACCAGGTCATCGGCGGAATCCTCGGCATCGACCCGACCGACCTGATGCGGCGCGCCCTGGCGAACCTCCCCCTGGAGCCGCGCATGGTCGATGCCGCCCGCCGAGCCCGTGCCGCGGGCATCAAAGTGGCGATGCTCTCCAACAGCTTCGGCCTCGCGCCCTTCAACCCGTACAAGGCGTTGGGCATGTGGGACGGGGAGTGGGACGCCATCGTGCTGTCCGAGCAGGTCGGAGTGCGTAAGCCCGATCCCGGCATCTACGCACACACCCTTGACCAGCTCCAGCTGGCCGGCGAGGACTGTGTCTTCGTGGACGACCACGAGGTGAATCTGCCGCCCGCCGTAGCCCTGGGTATCCGCACCATCCACCACACCGATGCCGCCGACACGGTGGCGCAGTTGGACGCACTGCTCGGCTGTGGCGTTCCGGCGAGCTGATCACGCGGCAGTCACGGCGGGCTGCGCTTCGAAGGTGCGGCCGTACCGAGGGTGGGAGATCGGCCAGGTTGCGGCCTCCTCGACGGTGAGCGGCGTCCCTGCCGCCCTGGCGGGGTCCTGGTGGCTGATACATCAGAAGTTGGCTTCCGTCGAAGACTTCCATGAACCACGCCCTGGCGCCCCGCGCCCGGTTCAGCGTGCCGGCGTTTATCGGCAACCACGCTCTTGGCCGGTGTCACCGATTCTGCCCAGGCCGCACCGCGACGCGGCCGCTATTGCGGTAGGCGACGCGCAGCAGTTGGTGCTCGCGGGGGAGTCGATCAGCGAGCACCAGCACGGGCTGGAGCGCGGTGGTCCGACTGCCTTTCCGGCCTCCCGCCCGCCCTGCTCGTACCGGTGGAACAGCCGGCGGGCGACGAAGGCCCGCGCTTCGGCGTCGACACGGCGCTGGAAGCCCGGGACGGCGGCCTGGTGCTCCGTGAGGCGCTCGGCGACGTGCCCGGGGCGGCGGGCTCGGCGAGACGCTGCCACGCCTCCTGGAGGACGGCCGCGACGCGGTACCTCGCGGGTGTCGCGCGGCACCAGCAGAGGAATTTCGTCGGCCACTACTGGACGAACCTGCGAGGGCGGATTCCCCGAACAATCCAAGCTGCCCGCAACGGTGGTCTCGCTGTCGTTGAAAAATCTCTGCGCGAAATCTAAAGAGGGGCATTCCGCTCTTGGTGGATTTGCGGTGTGGTCGTCGTGCCGCATTCGCGATCAAGGGAGATTCCCCTCATGGTGCCCGTCCTCACTGCTGTCGTTCTGCTTTCTCTTCTCGTCATGGCAGGTGGCTCGCTTGCGCTCGTCGAAGAACGGGAACAGGTACGGCCGGGCCGGGGGCGGCACCGACGAGTGACGCGGGGCCGCCACGCTGTGCGGGGAGGTCGGCGATGACGATCAACCGGATTCCGGGCCCTTTTCCGGTCGTGGTGTGGCGGTGGGACAGGGGCGAGTCTGACGCTACCACACAGGCGCGGACTGCTATTCGTGGCGCACTTGAGCAACTCGGCTACGGCGCCGGTGTCATCGATGACGTGATCATCTGCGTTTCGGAGTTCGTCGCCAATGCCGTCGAGCACGCCATGGGGCCGTATGAAATCCGACTGCGTACTTCTGGCGATGAGGTCGTGTGTGAAGTTGAGGACCACGACCCGTCTATCCCGAGGGTTCCGCCTTTCATCGTGGGCGGTTCGCTGTACGAAACCGAGGAGCAGCATCGCGGTGGTGGTCTGGAGGCGTTGACCTCGGTGCTCGCCGAGCGAGGCCGTGGTCTGCCCATCGTGCACGCACTCACGAACGGCGCGTGGGGCTTCAGTGCGACGGAGGCCACGAAGACGGCATGGCTGATCATCCCGGGCGCCCCGGGTGAGTAGATCATCTGAAGCGGATGTCGTCTCATAGCCTCTGTGCAAGAGAGGCTCCGCGAGGAGTCGAAGGTCGAAGAGCGGGTCTCACACTTTCGAGTGATTGGGGCCCGTTCCTCAACTTGGGATGACTTCCCGCTTTGACGTGCCTCGATAGAGACCAGCCCGAGCTGAATTCACCCTGGAATCTGGATTGGCCGCCGCTCCAGTGGGTAAGCCAGCCAAGTCTGATCACATAGAGTGTGTGGATGATCTGAATCGGTGACGGAGAGGTGCGGTGCGGACGGGTCTGCTGGCCAAGAGCGTCTTGGTTGTGGCGATCACGGTGCTGGTGGCATCGGGCTGTTCAAAGGCCTCCTCGGACGGGCGGCCGGTGGCTTCGCCGGTGACTGTGAGCGCATCGGCGATGCCTGGTGCTTCGCGCCCGGGCAATCAGGGGCCTCTCCTGGCCTATAGGGCCATGATGAACGACCTCGTCGTCGTTTCCAGGAACCCGAACGAAAACGACCCTCGGCTGCGGGACCATGCATCCGCAGGCGCCTTGATGTTGCTGCGCTACATAATGGAGGCGGACCGCCAGAAGGATGTCGTCGGTAGAGGAACTCCGGTCGTTGATCCGACCATCGTGAAGAGTGCTGCCACGCAAGCGGTCATCCGGGATTGCATCGATGACACCCAGTGGTTGCTGTACACCAGAGACGGTGAGCTTGAGAACGACGTGCCTGGTGGTCGGCATCGAGTAGACGCGACTCTCGAAGTGCGTGCTGGGGCGTGGCGCGTAGTGCGTCTGTACTTCGACCAGGTGGGAACGTGTTGAAGTTCGCCGCATTTTTCTTGGCGGTGGCCTCGTGTACTACAGTGCTGCTCTTCCCTCTAAGCGCAGCGGCTAATGGCGGAATCACCCCAGGGGCTTCCGTCACCTGCACGCCTGCTGCCTGTGACGTGGAGGCATATCGTGCCGTGGAAACTGCCGGTGGTTCATCGCGCACAACTCCGGAGCCCCATCAGAACGCGAGGGATGTGAGTGGCGGAGGCGCGGTGGGAACTCCGGTCATTCCTTCGGACGGTTTTGAGTATGACTTGGGCGACGGTTTCGGTGTGCTGCCTCGCTTCGACGGTTCGACGGCGACGAAGAAGCCGCATCCGAGCGTTGGCCGCGGGGTGCCGGTCGAGATGGTTGTGGAGCGGGCGGTGAAGCAGTTGAGGTTGCCCGAGCCGGTGATCCGTACGAGTCCGGATTCGGCGGTTGATCAGGTGGTGCGGGTGCCGACGTGGCTGTGGGTTGAGCGATCGGGTTGGCGGCCGGTTTCGACGTCTGTTGCGGTAGAGGGCGTGAGGGTGACGGCGACCGCGCGGCCGGTTCAGACGACGTGGTCGATGGGGGAAGGCGGGGAGGTGGTGTGCCACGGGCCGGGGACGCCGTATTCGGATGCTGTTCCTCCGGATCAGTCGTCGCCGGACTGTGGTTACACCTATCAACGTGCGTCCGCGCCGGACGGAGCTTTCGACGTGGCGGTGCGGGTGGAATGGGACGTCACCTGGCGGGGTGGCGGCAGGGCGGGGGAGGTGCGCGGGCTGGTGACGTCTGCGCGGCAGCAGCTGGTGGTCGACGAGGTGCAAGCCGTTGTGACCGGCTGAACCGTTGGGCGGCTGTTGCCTTCGCGTACACCGGCGGGCAGTAGTCGGAATTCCTGGAGATCTTCTTTTCTGAGAGGCGGGCCGTGGGTACCTCCTTGTCTTCTTCGGCTGATGACCGGGCTCGGCTCCGGGTGCCGGGCGCGAGACGGCCGGGGCCGGATCAGCCGCCGGTCGTTTCCGGTGGCAGGCGGCGCAAGCTGGGTTGGGCATGGGCGGGTGCGGGGGTCGTGGTGGCCTCGGCCGTTGGATTCGCGGTGGTGGCCCAGGAGGTGGGACGGCGCACAGAGGTGCTTGCGGTGGCACACGACGTGCCTCCGGGAGCTGTGCTCAAAGCGGGCGACCTGCGCGTGGTGAAGGTCGCGGCCGACTCGGGCGTGGTACCAGTGTCCAGGCGTAGGAGCGTGTTGGGCCGGTTGGTGCGCACGCCGCTGGTGGCCGGGAGTCTGCTGGCCCCGCACCAGGTGGGGGCGCGTGCCGACTTTCCGCCCATGGGTTTCTCGCAGGTGGCTCTGGCCGTGGAAGCCGGGGGTGCACCGCCCGATCTGTCGATGGGTGAGCGTGTCGCCCTCCTGCCCGGCCCTGCTTCTGAGGGTGCTGGCGTGGAGGTGACCGGTACGGATGCGGTGCCCGATCCGGTGGTGGTGGGGACGGTCACCTCGGTGGAGGCACCTGTGTCGGCGGGTGGTCCGAGGGTGGTGACCGTGCTCGTCGAGACAGGGGCGGCACGAAGGGCGGCTGGATTGGAGAGCCCACGGGTTGTGGTGCTGCCGGCCCAGGGACGGGAGGCTCCGTGAGGCGGCTGGTGGTGGTCGGTTCGGTGTCCGGTGCACCCGGGGTCACGACGTCCGTGTTGGCGTTGGCGGCTGGGTGGCCCGTTCAGGCGGATGACGGCGTGCGGCCGGTGATGGTCGAGGCTGACTGCTGCGGTGGGGATGTGATGATCCGCTTCGGGCTGCCACCGGCACCTTCGCTGCTGGACGTGGCGGCCGCGGCTGGGCAGCCTCATCCGGGATCGCTGCTGGGTGCTGTCCACGAGTTGCCGGTCGGTGTGCGTGTGGTGCCGGCGGTGCCTGGCCGCAGGCCCTGCACCCAGGCAGTTCGACTCCTGGCGGGCGAGGCCGGCAGGCGACTGCTGTTGGGTGAGGAGGCTGACCGGGGCACTGTGCTGCTCGATGTCGGGCGACTCACCGACGAGGTTCAGCCGTTCCTGGACGTCGCGGATCACGCGGTCGTCGTCACCCGTGGCGGTGCGGAGTCGCTGACGCACGTGTCGCAGTACCTTCCCGATTCCCGGCTTCCGGCGGGGCGTTCGACGCTGGCCGTGGTGGGGCCGTGCCCCTTTAAGGGGGACGAAATCGCGGGCGCGTTGCGGATTCCGCGGGTGGTTTTCCTGCCCTGGGACGTGAAGGGCGCGGCGGCGCTGTCGGGGGGCCGTGACGGAAACCGGGGTTCCCGACGGGCACGTAGGCAGCCGCTCGTCATCGCCCTCGGCAGGCTGGCCGGTCAACTGGCTGCCGCCGACCCCGCAGGCGGTGAGCACGAAGCCGTTGGGGACAAGCCGGTTCGCACATCGACTGGGACGCGGGAGAGCGTGCGGTGAGTGAGTTGCTGATGCCGGCAGGCGTGAGGCCGGCGGATGAGGTCGGGCACTGGACCGGGGCGGTGAGGCAACGGGTGGTGTCGCGGCTGACGGCGTATGCGGCCGAACGGGAGGCGGCAGGATTGGCGCCGGAGGACGACCGGGAGCGTCGTCTGACCGTGGAGCGACTGCTGGCCGAGGAACTGGCCGGGCAGCGGCGGGTCGCACTGGCCGGGGGCGGTCAGGTGATGGACGCGGCGGTGGAAGAGCGCGCCGCGCAGGCGATCAGGGACGCCCTGTTCGGTACGGGCGGCTTGGAAGGACTGCTGGCCGACGAGGGCTTGGAGAACATCTGCGTCAACGGTTGTGACGCGGTCTGGGTGAAGGGTGCCGGCGGCAAGTGGCGTCGGGGGGCGCCGGTGGCCGCCTCCGACGAGGAACTGGTGGAGCTCGTCCGGACGCTGGCCGCCCGAACCGGTGCCGAGGAGCGGCGGTTCGACCGCGGTGTGCCGCGGGTGAACCTGCAGCTGCCCGATGGCTCGCGGCTCTTCGCGGTGATGGCGGTCACCGGCCGGGTGTCGCTGACGATCCGGCGTCACCGGTTCCCGGCCGCGTCGATGGCCGACCTGGTGCGGCTGGGCGTGTGCGACCCCGTGCTCGCCGGGTTCTTGACCACGCTGGTCAGGGCGCGCAAGAACGTGGTCATCGGCGGCGGTACCAACGTCGGGAAGACCACCGTGCTCCGGGCCTTCGCCCATCAGATTCCCCCGGAGGAGCGGCTGGTGACGATCGAGGACACCTTCGAGCTCGGTCTGGACACCGATACAGCGGCGCACCCGAACGTGGTGGCCATGCAGGCGCGCGAGCCGAACATCGAAGGGCGTGGCGGCGTCGACCAGGCGGAGCTGGTGCGGTGGGGGTTGCGGATGTCCCCGGACCGGGTGATCGTCGGGGAGATCCGCGGCGCGGAGGTCATCCCGATGTGCAACGCGATGAGCCAGGGAAACGACGGTTCCCTGTCTACCATCCACGCCTCGACCTCGCGAGGGGTGTTCACCAAGTTCGCCGCCTACGCTGCCCAGGCCCCCGAGCGGCTGTCCCTGGAGGCGACGAACCTCATGGTGGCCTCCGCCGTCCACTTCGTCGTTCACCTGGGCTGGGACTCCGGCGGCCGGCGTGTCATCGACTCCGTGCGCGAGGTCCTGGACGCCGAGGGCGCTCACGTCGTGTCCAACGAGGTCTACCGGCCAGGCCGTGACGGCAGGGCCGTTCCGGCCAGCCCGTTGCGTACCGAGACGCTTGAGGAACTGGTCGCCGCCGGACTGGACGTCCGGGCCAGTGCCGAACCGTGGTGGGGAGGGGAGTGATGGCCCACGGATTCGGACCCGGCACCATGACGCTGGCGGCGATCGGCTGCGGGACGGGATTCGGTGTCGGCCTGGTCGTCATCGTCCGCGGGCTCTTGCGACGGGACCCGGACGACCCCGGTGTCGGAGGCCCGGGGCTTGGACACGCTGTGGTGAGGCTGCTGCCGGCCGGATGGACGTCGCGCAGGATGGTGACCGCCGCGGTTGGGGGGTTGGTCGCAGGAGCGGTGACGTCGTGGCCGGTGGCCGGGATTCTCACCGCGGTCGGCGTGCTGACCCTGCCGGGGCTGCTGGGTTCGGATCGGGGTGCGGCCCGGCGGACGGAGCGCCTGGAGGCGCTGGCCACCTGGACGGAGATGCTGCGCGACACCTTGGCGGCGGCGGCCGGGCTGGAGCAGGCGGTACTGGCCACGGCGGGCATCGCTCCCGCGGCATTGAAACACGAACTACAGCATGTGGCACGGGCCTTGAGATCAGGCAGGCCTCTGCCGGGGGTGCTACGGGACTTCGCCCGGAGCGCCGACGATCCGCTGGCCGACGTGGTGGTGGCCGCGCTGGTGATGGCGGCCGAGCAGCAGACGAGCCACCTGTCGCGGCTGCTGGGTGAGTTGGCGGAGGCGGTACGCGAGCAGGTGGCGATGCGGCAGCGCGTCAGTGCCGGCCGCGCCAGCGTGAGGACCGGCATCCGCGTCACGGTGATCGTCACCCTGGGGATGGCGGTGGGCCTGGTGGTCCTCAACCGCCCCTACATGGCGCCGTACGACTCACTGAGCGGGCAGGCCGTCCTCGCGGTGGTCGGAGCGCTGTTCGCGGCGGGGTTCGTCTGCCTCACGGTCATCGGCCGTCTGGACGAACCCGTCCGGCTCCTCGGCCCCGCCGCGCAGCAGGAGGAAGCGGTGGCGGCAGGCAAGGGGGACCTGCGGTGATCGTCATCGTGTTGGGTGCTCTCTTCGGCGGCGGAGCAACGGTCCTGGTCTACGGCCTGTGCCCCCCTCGGCCCGCTCTGGTTGACGTCCTGGCGGCGCTTGACGCACCCACTCCGCCGCGCCAGCCGCGGATTCCGGATCGTGACAACGCCGAGTGGGCGACCCGGCTGGGCAGCCGAGCGGTGCCGCTGATCCGGGCACTCGGCTTCCCGACAGCCGCCCTCCGCCTGGACCTGGCTGCGTGCGGCACGGCCGAGGACGCGCACCTGGCCGGGAAGGCGGTGTGTGCGGCGGCGGGGCTGGTCATGCCCTGGTCGGCCGTCGTGCTGCTGCGTGTGGGCGCGGGGATCACGCTCGGGTGGACGGTGCCGGTCGGCGGCTGCCTCGCCCTGGCCGTCGTGCTGTTCTTCGCACCCGACCTGAGGCTGCGCAAGCAGGCCCAGCGGCGGCGCCGCGAGATGCGGCACACCCTCAGCCTCGTTCTGGACCTCACGGTGATCGCTCTGGCCGGCGGCGCGGGGGTCCAGCAAGCCCTCACCCAGGCGGTCGCCGCTCCTGCGGGCTGGGCCGCCGGAAAACTGCGCCACGCCCTCCACGTAGCGCAGCTCACCCGCACCCCACCCGCCGTTCAGCTGGACAATCTCGGGCGCACACTCGGCGTTGCCGACCTGACCGAACTGGCTGCGGCGCTGAGCCTGGCCGGGAGCGAGGGCGCCAAGATCCGCGACTCACTTGCCGCGAAGGCGCGGGCCATGCGCCGGCGCCGGATCGCGGAGGCCGACGAGGCGGCGCAGGCGGCAACGGAGCAGATGTCCCTGCCGGTGGTGGCGCTGTTCGCCGCGTTCCTGGTGCTGATCGGCTATCCCGCTCTCGACTTCGTCCTGTCCATGAACTGACCCTGAACCGTACGACCGAAGGAGAAGGTGCTTCCTGATGCTCCGCTTCGACCACTTGGCCCTTCTGGTCCGCGTCCACCTGGCCGACGTGCGCTCCCGCGCCCGCCAGGACGCGGGGTACACCACCGAGACCATCGTGATCACCGCCCTGCTGGCGATCCTCGCCATGACCGTGGTCGGCATCATCGTCGCGAAGGTCACGGCCAAGGCGCACGGCATCTCGCTGGGCTGACCGGTGACCGTTCCCACCACCAGGCCGCGCGACGATCGCGGCGCGGCCACGACGCAGCTCGTACTGGTCGTCCCGCTCGTGCTCCTGCTCACATTGCTGGTGGTGCAGTTCGCTCTCGCCTGGCACGCCCGCCACATCGCCCAGTACGCCGCACAGCGGGCCCTTGCCGCGGCTCGCGTCGAGGACGGGACGGCGGGCGACGGCCGGGCACAGGCGTGGCAGAGCATCGACAGCCTCGGTCCCCACATCCTGACCCGCCCGGCCGTGACCGTCGACCGCAACCGCACCGGGACCAGCGTGCGGGTCGAGGGAACCGTCATCACCGTGGTGCCCGGCGTGAACCTGCACGTGGCGGGCACGGCCTCCGGCCCCACCGAACGCCTCACCACTACTCCAGGCGGAAACCGACTGTGACCGCACGCTCCTCCGCACAGCCGCCTGTCGCCGGACCCAGCAACGAGCGGGGCTCGGCCACGGTCGAAGTCGTGGTGCTCACGCCGCTCCTCGTCCTCCTCCTGCTGTTCGTGGTCGCCCTCGGGCGGCTCGCCGACGCCCGCCTGCTGGTTGCCGACGCCGCTCATCAGGCCGCCCGCGCCGCGTCGCTGGCCCGCACCGAACAGGGCGCCCGCGCGCAGGCCCAGCGCGCCGCGGCCCAGGCCATCAAGGACGGCGGAGCGGCGTGCGGCAGGCCCCAGGTCAGCGTGACCACTGACCACCTGGACCCAGGCTCGACGGTGCGGGTGCGGATCAACTGCACCGCCGAACTGGGAGACCTCACCCGTACGGCGATGCCCGGCCACGTCGTCCTGGCCGACACGGCCTACTCGGTCGTCGACTCCTACCGGAGCAGCTCATGAACCCTCCCGCGAGCGCCCACACGGGGTTCACCGCCGGCATCCGGGCCCGCTGCGGTGACGGCGGACAGGCGACAGCATTCTTCGTGGGGGTCTTTCTCGCTCTGTGGCTGTTCGCGGGGATCGTTCTGGACGGCGGCCTCACCCTGGCCGGCAAAACCCGGGCTATGGACGTCGCGCAGGAAGCAGCCCGCACTGGAGCCGAGCAAGTGGACCTCGCCCGCCTGCGGCGCGGCGGCGACGTCCGCTTGCTGAAGCAACAGGCGGCCGAAGCAGCCCGCAGGTACGTCGCCTCCACCGGAGACAGCGGCACAGCGTCCGTCGCAGGCGATGCGGTGACCGTCCAGGTCACCCACCGACAGCGGATGCAGATCCTGCAGCTCGTCGGCGTGCGAGCGTTGACCGTGCACGCCACGGCGACCGCCCACGCCGAGCGCGCACCCGCATCCCTCGCCTCCTCGCCCGGCGGAGGAGGAGAACGGTGACGACCAGCCGTACGCGGACACGTCAGCGCCTGTCCGCTGCCACCACCGCACTCGCCGCCCTGGCACTGACCCTGGCGCTGCTGGTCGGCCTGCCGTGGGTCCTGTGGCAGGCGGCCGGCGTTCCCTGGCCGGACCGTGTTTCGTCGCTCAGTGAACTGGCCGTGCGGCTCACTCAGCCGATGAGCGACCCCTTGCTGATCGAACTGCTCGCCCTGGTGGGATGGGTGTGCTGGGCCGCCTTCGCCTGCACCGTCATCCGCGAAATCACCTGGTACGCCACCCACGTTCCCCAACTGGTCCGAGACCGAGGAGCCCACGACCTCCACCTGGCGTCCACGACGCTCAAGGGGTCCTTGGCCGCGCTGTGCATCGGAACCCTGATCGTCGCCCTGCTGGCGCTGTGGCGCCCGCAGAACGCCGGCGCCCAGCCGTTCGCTCCGATCCAGGAGTCGGGATCGCACCCCACGGTGACCGCGCCCTTCACACCGTCACCCGCAGGCGCACGCCTGAGCACGACACCGCACCCTGCAACCGCCGCGGGGGGAGTGACCCGCGGCTCTCTCCCGGAGTACACGGTGCGAGATGGCGACACGCTGTGGGACATCGCCCGGCAACACCTCGGCGACGGGCTCAAGTGGCCCCGCATCTACGCCCTTAACAAGGATCGCGTCCAAGACGACGGCACGTGCCTCACCGATCCCGAACTGATCAGACCAGGCTGGCGGCTGGCCATCCCCGCCACCCACAGCACACCCACACCCTCTTCACCCCTTCACGACCACGCACATACCCAGCCCGCCCCCGAGACGACTCCAGCACCCATCTCCACCTCGCCGGCCCAGCAAGCGCCCACGAAGGACACACGCGACGGCCACCCGGCCCGCACTGGACCCGCCGACCCTGCCCCCAGTCGTTCCGGGCCACACGACATGGGGGCGACCCAACGCCCCGCCCCCGCGACGATCGGCCTCGGCCAGGCGGGCCTGATCGGCGTCACCCTGGCAGCCGGCCTGCTCGCGGCGCGCCGCTACTGGCACTGGCACCAACGCCGACTCCACGACCCGGAGACGGACACCGACATCCCGGCACTGAGCCCGCTGGTGGAAAAGGCCGCCCAAGCCGCACACGCCGCCACGCAGCACCGAACCCCACCCGACCCCGAGGACCTGGTCGTCCGACGCACCCCACCCCGTCCGCCACTCCCCGTTCACACCGTGAGCATCGGAGTGCGCGACAACACCGAGGTGCCACTCGACGAACTTGCCACTTCCAACGGCTGCGCGTGGACCGGCCCCGGCGCCGAGGGAGCCGCTCGCGCTCTGCTCGTGGGCATCCTCACCGCTGCTGAACGCCAACGTCCCGGGCGACCGAGGGTCACGGCCATCGTTCCCGAAGACCTGGCCGACGCTCTGTTGCCTGGGCTGCCCCCACAGTTCTCCGCCCTCACCCAATGCGCCGACACAACCGAAGCCATCCAGGCAGCCGAGCTGCACCTGCTCGCCCGAGCGCGGGCCCGGCACGAGCACGAGCACGACGCCATGAACCCGTCCCCGGGCCCGAACGAACAACACCCCACCCGGGCAGCGGACCTCGGCACGCTCCTCCTGCTGACCGCACCCCAGTCCGTCCACGCCGGCCAACTCCTCGCCCTCGCCTCCCGCAGCGACCCCGACGCCGTGATCGTCCTCACCCTGAAGACAGCCCTACCCGGCGCGGAACGCTGGCACATCGCCCCGGACGGGGCCACCACCCGCCCAGCCCGACCTGCCCACCCCGTAACGCCCCTACGACTGTTCCACCTCACACCCGACGCCGGACACGAGATGACCGATGTCCTGCTCACTGCCCACGGACGACGGCCGCATCTGCGCGTCCTCCCCATCCCCAGCCCGGCGCCGTCCCCGACCCCTCGACGACCGCAGTCCCAGCCCGAGCCGACGCCAGACGACGAAGCCCCCGACAGCTCCGACCCACCCCTTGCGCCTGAGCCGCCAGCGCCTGCCCGCGGCAAGCCGGTGCGCCTCCACATCTTCGGGCCGATCACCCTCTACGCCCGCGGCAACCCTGACCCCATCGGAACCCAACTACGGCCCGAGGTCCACGAATTCCTCGCCCTCCTCGCCGCCCACCCCGCTGGGCTGCTGGCCTCCGACATCGCCGAAAAGCTCCACCTCGATCCCGCAAGCGATCAGAACGCCCTGAAAAACCTCCGCCGCGCGGTACGTCGAGCACTGCGCGCCGCCACCGGAATCACCGCGCAGGAATTCATCCTCCGCCAGGGAGAATTCCACAAGCTCCACCCCGACCTCGTGGAAACCGACCTCGCTGAATTCACCGCCGCGCTGAATCGAGAATTCCATCCCGCAAACGCCACGTCACACAGCAACTCCCTGGCTGCCGTACAAGAGGCCCTGGACCACTACCGCGGCCCTTTCGCCCAAGGAAGCGACTACCTCTGGGCGGACGCCGTCAGGGAACACCTCGCCGTGAAGGCCACCGACGCTGCCCTACGCCTGGCGCGCGCCGCCGAACGCCCCGACGCGGCATCAGAGCACAGGGAAGCCGTCCTGGCGCTGCTCGAACACCTCGGCGCGGTGCACCCCGACCACGAACGGCTTGCGCAGCACACCATCCGCCTCTGCCAGGCCGCCGGCCGCCACGACGCCGCCCGCCACGCGTACACCCGCCTCGAACGCCACCTCGCCGACCTGGGCCTCGAACCCGAACTGCCCACCAAAGCCCTCATCGCCTCACGAACCGCCGCACCTCGCACTACCAGCACCAGGTGAGCAAAGACGCTGCTCACGTCACGTGAGAGCCACGCTGAAGACGTCCGAGGACCGATTGGCGTCCGCCCCGTCGAATGCGGCGTCGCTCCTGGCGTCGATCGCGGGTACGGGCTTGGAAACGACCCCCTCAGTCTCCCCAAAGGCCCAGGTCAGCCCCTATACGAGCCACCTGTGGGCGAGGGCGACTGTATATCGGTGCAGCAGAACATCCCGATCTACTGAAGGCCGGCGCCGGTCGGCCCTGCGGAACCTCTCGTACGGCCGATCCGTCACTTCCATTTTCATCCTTTTCCCAATATCCATAAGGACTCCCGAGGCAGTCCTGCCTGTCCGCGTCCCGGTCGGCGACGACCTCCCGTGCCTCGGCCGGCCCGGCCTCGGCAAGGCGCGCCGGCGCCCAGGCGAGGGCGAAGGTGGCGCCGTGCCGCAGGTGGAGTGCCGGACGGCGCACGGCGCACGGGGCACGGCGCGCCGTGGCGCGGCCCCATCTGGCCCTGGGAATCGGTCGTCCGGGCCGCCGTCCACGACGCCTTGCGTCGTGGACGGCGCATTCCGTCGGAATTCCGGTCGTGAATTCGCGAGAACTCCAGCAATTCCCAGCCGGATTCAACTTCACTCGTGGCGCAGGTCGAGCTATATTTGAATTGTTCCCGGAAGGCGGGGGAAGTGAATTCCCGCGAAGGGCCTACCCGAAATGAAATGACGGGTGGAGTGCGTCTAAAAGGCGCCTGAATTCAAGAAAGCCCGATCAGTCACTGAAAGGACAGCTGATGACCAGTACCGCCGTGCCCGCATCCCTGCCCACCGCCCCGACCGTGCCCGCCACGGTTGCGCCCCCGCCCGTGCCCGCCGTGCCGCTTCCGGCCGCCCCGGCTGCAGTGTCACCGCCAACCATGGGCGGGAAGGCTCGGCCGGGCCAGTTGCGGGCGCGGGTCGCGCAGGTTCTGGCCGCGAAGCCGACGGAACAGTTCACCGTGACCGACCTGGCCAGGAGGCTGGGGCACTCCGGCGGGGCCGTCGGGAACGCCTGCGAGACCCTGGTGGCCCGGGGGGAGGCCGAACTGGCGGTGACCACGCCCCGCACGTACCGCGCGACCGCTGCCACGGCGGCCGCCGCGCAAGGCGCACCTCCCACCCCGAGCCCTCAACCGGCACCTGCGGCGCCCCGCCCGCCCGCCCCTCAGGGGCCCTCGCCTGCGCCCCAGACCGGGCGGCCCGTGGCGGTAGTACGGCCGAACGGGCAGAGGTATCACCCCAGGGCGCTTGCGAACCTGCCGGACGTGGAAGCACTACGCCGGTTGCGCGAGGCGCAGGTCGCGGTGCTGTTGTACGGCCCGCCCGGCACGGGCAAGACGTCCCTGATCGAGGCGGCGTTCCCCGATCTGATCACGGTCGCGGGTGACGGTGACACCACGGTGGGCGACCTCGTAGGGGAGTACACCCAAGACGAGAACGGCGGTTACACCTTCGTCTACGGCCCGTTGGTCACCGCCATGCAGGAGGGCCGCGCCCTCCTCCTGGACGACGCGACGCTCATCTCCCCGAAAGTGCTGGCCGCCCTGTATCCGGCGATGGACGGCCGCAGGCAGATCCAGGTGAAGGCGCACAAGGGCGAGACGGTCACCGCCGCAGACGGCTTCTACGTCATCGCCGGTCACAATCCCGGTGTGCACGGCGCTGTCCTGACCGAAGCCCTCGCCTCGCGGTTCAGCGTGCAGGTTCAAGTGGGATCCGACTACGACCTCGCGGCCTCGCTGAAGATCAACCGCACGGCGGTACGGATCGCCCGCCACCTGGCGACGGCCCAGTCCGCAGGCGAGGTCGGTTGGGCCCCGCAGCTACGCGAACTGATCGCGTTTCAGAAAGTCTCCGATGTCCTCGGGGTCGATGCCGCCTTTTCCAACCTGATCGGGATCGCGCCGCTGGAAGACCGGGACACCGTGGCCGAGATCGTCCAGAAGGCCCTCGGCCGCCCCGTCACTGCGCTGGCTCTGGGACGCCAACTCTGACCAGGCGGCCCCGCGCGGGGCCGCCATTCCACCGCGAAATCCGAAAGGGCTCGATCCGCCATGTCCGCACACCTGCACAGCCACGTTCGAACCAACCCGCCTGCCTTGTCCGAAGCCGAACAGGCCATCGCCCGCTGGGAGGACGACGGCGGCCCCATCCATCAGCCCACCGGGCCCGACTCGGGTGTCGACCACTGGCTGCGCATCGCCGCCGCCCTCGGCGAGCGCCTGCCGGAACTCGCCGAACGGGAGGACGTGATCGTCACCTGCGGGCATGGCACCCGATCGGGGGCCCCCGCCGCCTTCTACCCCGACCTGGCCAGCCTGGAAATCGACGCTGCCCTGTTCGCCCCATGCAACCCGGCCACCATCGACCCCTCCCGGCCAGGTGACGAGAACAAATACCCCGTCGCATGGGGCGCCTTCACCCACGAGGCCGCCCACGCCGCTCACAGCCGGTGGACGTTCCCTCCAGCGCTGCGGGGGACGGCGGCCGACAGCGCGGCCCAGGTGCTGGAGGAATCCCGCGCCGAACGTGCCCACCTGGACCGACGCCCGGCCGACCGACCGTTCCTGCGGGCGGCGGTGCGCACCCTGGTCCTGGAGGACTTCACCAGCAGCACCTCCAACGACCCTTGGCAGGCTGCCGTTGCCGCCGGGCTGCTCCTCGCGCGCCGCGACGCGGGAATCCTCGACCCGGACGAAACCGAGCCCCTCGAACAGGCCGTCACCGCCATCCTCGGCAAGGACACCCTGGACACCCTCGCCGAGATCTGGTCCGCCGCGCACACCACCGGCGACCAGGACAGCCGGACCATGCTTCGGCACGCCCAAGCCTGGTGCAAAGCCCTCGGGGCAGACCCCACCGAATCCGAACCCACTCCCGACCGCACCGCCACCACCAGCGACTTGGCCAAGGCCGTCGGCAGTGTCATCGGACGCGTACAGGCCCACGAAACCGCCCACGCTGCAGCCGAGGCGCGGGCCGAGGCGACGCGCACCGCCCGCCGACAGGCGAAAGCCGCGCAAGTCGCCCAGGCTCGGCGGGCGGCAGCCACCGCAGAGAAAGTCTTCACCTCCGGTCAGCGCCCCTTCAACCCGCGCGCAGGAATGATCTCCCAAAGGCCATCCCCAGTGGTCGGTACCCGCCAGCCGAGGACCGCCGAGCGGTCAGCGGCCGGACACCTCGCCAAAGCACTGAGGGCCGCCGCCTACCGCGAACGCACCACCACAGAGGTGCCTTCGGCCGCGCCACCCGGACGCCTCAACATGCGCGGGGCCTTGGCCCGCGACGCACAACGCGCCGTAGGTGCCACGCCCACCGCGATGCCGTGGACACGAGCCGTGCACCGCCCGAACCCCACCCCACCCCTACGCGTCGCCATCGCCGTAGACGTCTCCGGCTCCATGGACGCCGCCACCGCGCCCATGGCCTCCGCCGCCTGGATCGTGGCCCAGGCAACCGCCCTCACCGACCCCGACTCCCGCAGCGCGACCGTCACCTACGACCAGTCGATCACCGCGATCACCACACCCGGCCGCGCCCCCCGACAGGTCACCGAGTTCAACGCCACCGGACTCGGCCACAGCCTCGCCGAAGCCGTCGACGCGCTGACGGCCGGAGTCGACCTCCTCGACCCCGGAGCCGGTCGCCTCCTGGTGATCGCCTCCGATGGCTACTACAACCCCGACGAGGCCGACCACGCCGCCGAACGCATCACCGCCCTCCGCGCGGCCGGATGCGCAGTCCTGTGGCTCGCCTTTGCCCCCGACCCGCGCCCACTCCCCGGCGTCACCGTCCTCGAACTCACCGACCCCGCCCAGGCCGCCGCCGCGATCGGCAAGGCCGCCGCCAAGGCCCTCGCCAGCACCAACCCCTGACGAGCCCGGTGCCGCCCCGCCCCGGGGCGGCACCCACCCCGAACACCAACTTCCGCAGGCAGTCCCGTACCCAGCCGATCCGACTGCTCGCCACCAGCCCGCGACCGCAGGCGCACACCCGAGCGCCTGACCCAGATACCACGCGGCCCCCCCACCCGTCTCGTGAAAGGACCGGAACATGTCAGCACCCGATCTCCGCGACCACCGCGCCCTCGTCCACGAAATCCTCGCCCACGCCCAGACCCTGCTAGGTCGTGTCTGACAATGACCAGGTTGTGGCGGCTTTCTCTGCGGAGTGGGCTGGCTGCCTGTGGGAGGATCCAGCATGTGATCAGGCAGGATGGTGTCCGGGTCCGCGAGTTCGTACTCGTGGACGGGTTTCGCCCTGCGGACGTTGCGCGTGTTCATCGCGAAGCGCTTCATGTGCTGCGTTCGAGCATCGACGCAGCCCACATCGACGCCTATAGCGGTGACCTCTGGCCGGTCGAAGTCCTGCACTCGTATGAGCGTGCGCTATCGCTGGCTCGGCAGGATGTCGTGAGCGGTACCCGGTCCAGGCGCTCCGATCCTGGGATGGGGATCGACCTTGATGTCCGAGACGACGGGCACTTCAGGGTGCTGTCGGACTTGGCTCCCTACACAATCCACGCCGAAGGCTGGCGGGACGGCCGGCTGGTCTTCAGCGCCAGCGACTCGGGAACGGCCCTGTGGGTTGAGGTCACGCAGGAACAGGAAGCAGCGCTCCTGTCCCGATTGGGTCAGCTGGGGATCCCATCGGGTGTGCTCGCCGTGCTGCCACCCGCGCGCTAAACGCGTGCCGACGCGGGCTCGCGGAGCCAGAGGATCAGCGAGGCGAGGCGGAGTCCGGCCTGGTAGCGGTCCGCGAGCTTGTCGAAGCGGGTTGCTACCGCGCGGAACTGCTTGAGCCGGTTGAAGCACCTCTCGACGACGTTGCGGTGCTTGTACGCTTCTGCGTCGAAGACGGGAGGCCGGCCGCCTTGGGAGGCCCGACGGAGCCGGTTGGCGACCTGGTCAGAGCGTTCAGGGATCGTAACGGCGATGCCATGACGCCTGCACCAGGCGCGGATCGCCCGGGACGAATAGGCCTTGTCCGCCAGGACCCGGTCCGGGCGGGTGCGTGGCCTTCCCCGCCCGGCGCGCGGGACACGGACGGCGTCCAGTACCGCTTCGAACAGGGTGGAGTCGTTGACGTTGCCGGGCGTGAGCACGAGCGACAGCGGCAGGCCGCGGCCATCAACCGCCAGGTGGACCTTGGTGGTCAGGCCGCCCCGGGACCGGCCGAGGGCCTGCCGTGCCGCCGAGCGTTCCGGATCTTCCAGTTTGTCCCCGTCGGCCTCCCCTTTTTGCGGGCGCCTGCCGCATGTTGATGGGCGCGATTGATCGTGGAGTCCACCGAAACCGTCCACTCCACCGCGCCCACCGCGTCATCACGGACCTGGATGTGCTCCAGCAGCTTCGCCCAGGTACCGTCCGCATCCCAGCGGGCGAACCGCTCATAGACCGTCTGCCACGGCCCATACCGCTCCGGCAGATCACGCCACGGCGCACCCGTCCGCAGTCGCCACAGCACCCCGTTGACCACCTGCCGATGATCCCGCCACGGGCGTCCACACCCGTCCGCGCCCGGAAGCAGCGGCTCTATCCGCTCCCACGCTGTATCCGTCAGCTCGCCTCGACCCGTCACAAGATCATTATCAGACACGGCCTAGAGCAGGCGGGCAACAGCGCCCGAACGTCCATGGCCGAACTCCTGAACGCGGCCACGGAGACCGTCTGCGATCGGCACGCCACCTGGGTCTCGGCCCACCACGTCGCCTGGCTCGAAGCAGAGGCGGCCTCCCACATCATCACGGTAGCCGGATGGCGCCCAGCCGGCCTGACCGACCCGGCCCTGCCCCGTCAGCTGCTGCGCCTCGACGAACAGAACACGGAAGCCCGAAGCCACCTCCTGGCCCTGGCTGTCCAGGACACGGACCCCGACCGTGATGCCACGAAGCACGACATGAGCTTCCCCAAGCAGCGGACCCGCGTTGCCCGGAAGCCCCTTCCGTGCCCGTGCGCCTGCAACGCAGGCGGATTCTGCGGCGGTTGCGGCCACGCCGGCTGCGGGGCAAGGCGCTGAGCGACCTCGAAGTCCGTTCCGGGCCGCCAGCCGAGAGGCTGGCGGCCCCGGCCCGCCGCTGCCCGTGCCGCAACGAGGGTTTTACTACGCCGCTCAACCTGCACCACCCATGGATTCCTCGACCGAATTACCTCGGATGATTAGGTAATACAAAGGGTCCAACGAGTGGAATGCGTTGGGTGAAAGACGTCAATCGCCATCGAAAGGAACAGTCGTGGCCCGCATGCTTGCCAACGCCAAGCCCAACTACCAGGGCCAGCCCTGCCGGTACGCCAGTCGCGGCTGCACCTGCTTTCTCTACCCTGGCGGCAGGGACCGCAAGGTCCACAAACTCCGCAAGCGTTCGGCCCGCCTCGCCGAGAAACGCGAGCTGCGTAGAATGGAATTCTGATCCGGAGCGGCAGACCTCGCCCGGCGAAGTCGGCGGTGTCCCGGTTGAAATCTTCCGGGTAGTTCATCTTTGCGGCCTGGGATAAATTTCCGATGGATGACCAAATATCTACTATTGGGCGGGCGCGGTGAGGAGCGATGCGGATCGCATACTGCTTTTCGATTTTGGCCGTGGAGTGAGCGTCCGTACTGAAAGCGATTCGGTGGTTTGGGGTGTGTCGAGTTGAGCGAGTAGCTGATCTTCAGCTTTGTGTCCACGGAGGACTTCGAGCAGGAAAGTGCGAGTGATGTATCGATAACTCTGGGGAGGGTGGAAGGTGCCCCCCGCCCGCAGATGCGTCAGTGGGACGGAATGGTCCAGGTTTTGAGGCGAGTCAAGAACGAGAGCGGATGCTTGCGATGCTCCCTGCATGTAGGCGTCGTATTCGTCGCGGTTGATGCCGCTGTGTGCCCGGTGCTGACGCCAGATGGCTGCTGGGGTTGCGGAGTCCACACGACTTACCCGAGCGGTCCCGACCAGGGCCATGACGGGCGAGGTGGCGTAGAGAACGAGAGGGGTTCCTTCTGGAACGGCGACTCGCTGCCGCCGGAGTTCGACCGTCTTGCTGCCTTCCAGGATGGCCGTGGCGAACCTCGGGTGGACGGAGATCAGCAGGGCGCGTTCCGTGTCGTTCACCGCGCTGGGTGGCCTTCCTCGTAGAGGGCTTGGAACAGGTCGGATGAGATCTTGAAGACCGACTGTACGTTGACCTTGTCTCCATAACGAGCCCCGAGCTGAAGAAGTCGCTTGTGAGACACCGGGCGTGGGAACAGGCCGGTGTCGGAGAAGCGCAGGGCCATGGCTCGGTTGTCGGCATCGCACTTGGCAAGGACGTCGTCCAGGCCGTACACGCCCAGGTGCTTGAACTGCTGGTACAGGCGCTCCCCGTCGTCGACCACGACCTGGTCGAGCCGTGAGCAGCCGATGACGCATGACAGACGCTGACCTCTGTCCGAGCTGGCGTACCAGAGGATCCGGGCGGGATACCGCTCCCCCCTGGAGCGGGCTGAGCGGTAGTAGACGTGTTCGCGGCTGATTCCCAACAGGTCGTTGCGGGGGAGGAGCCCGGTGGGGAACCCGAACAGGTCATAGGCCCACTTCGGTTGTACGGGCACCAGGAACGTCGGCAGCTCGGCGTCAGTGATCTTCGCCGGCCACCAGGCGTGCTCGATCGCGGATGCGGCGACGGAAGGCATCGGGGCTTGCAGCTGAGGGAGGTCGAGGCCGACGCGGCCGGCGAGATCTGCTGCGTGCCGGTCTAGGGTGGCGGTGTCCGCGATCATATTCAGGACGAAGGCGAGCTGATCACTTGCCTGGTTCTGGAAGGCGTCTTCACTGGTAGCCGAGAGCATGGTGCGTTGCAGGTGGGGATCGGTAAGTCGCAGGATCTGAAGCCCGGTGTCCCGGCACCGCTGGCGAAGCATGAACAGGATCTGCCGGGCTAGGGTCGATGCCAGGGGATGCTGTTCGTTGACACGCAAGAGCGGAACTTGGAGTTCGTCGCTGCTCTCTCCCTGACAGTAGGTGGCCAGCAGGGCGCCCTGGTCGTCGATGATCTGCTGTCGGTTCCAGCGATCTGGGTGAGCGGCGAGGTGCCGCAGGCGTGCCTTGAAGGCCTTCTGCCTTTCACCGCCGCGGTGGTTGTGAAAGACCAGTTGCTCCTGCTCCTGCCCGGCGGGGACAGCGGTCGTCGTAAGCGTGGTGCCCAGAAGGCTGCCTGGTTGATACACCTGTGCCCTCGTCAGTTCGTCGATGTGCAGCACGACATCGGATGGCCGCAGTATGCGGACACCGCAGACCTTCTCGGCAATGGGGCTGAGTTCGAGGAGGCCCGCGTCGCGGGTGATCAGGTGCTGGATGCCCGCCGTACTGGCTTCCACGACGTACTGGAGGTCGGCGAGGTCGTTCTCCGCGCGAGGCAGTTCGATTCCCAAGCTGTCCCACGCCGACTCGATCAGCGCGCGGATGGTGCGGCCGTGGTCGATACCTTTGTCGAGTTGCCGCAGGTGGTAGCCGGTCGTGGCCGCCTGCAGTTGTATACGGCGCTCGGTGGGATCGGCGATCTTGTGGATCTCGACGATCAGCTGTGGCAGGACGACCAGATCGAGCAGGTTCGCCAGCCATTCCGCCGAGAGCGCCTGGCTCTCCTCGGATCCCGTGCGGGTGTGGGAGGCGTGGAGGTCGGCGAAGATGTTGCAGTCTATTGCCGCGGTCAGCAGAGCCGTCGGCTCCAGTTCGCTGAACAGGTCGGGATGGCCGTGGTCACGCCACCACACGACCAGCGGCTTACGTGTGCTGCCCCGCCCGTCGACCTCCGTTCGCGGTACAAAGCCGAGTCGCGTCCACATGCGTTCCAGGCCATAGTCCTTGCGGCACTTGAGGAGGATGCCCAGACGGTCCGGGTGGCGGTCCGATATCGCGTCCACGAGCATCCTGTTGATGCCCGTTCCGCGGTGTTCGGGTTCCACGCATAGGTGTGTAAGGCGCACTCGGTCGGCCGGCAGGCCGTACAGTGCGTATCCGAGAAGCCGGGATCCAGTGGTGGCGGCGATCAGGGTGCCTGCCTGCGCTGCCTGCTTGAACGCAGCCTGCGGCAAGAAGCCCAGCGTGTTCGTGAAGCGGTCTCCGAGGTCTATGACCGCCCGCAAGAGCTCCTCGTCGCATTCGGACACGGCTCTGACCCGCACCATGATGGCCCCCTCCACTGCCCACTGATCCGTACCGGTGATTCTCGAACGTTTTGCGATACTTGTCAGGAGAACAGGAAAGTCGCAGGGCTACTGGGGTCGGGCCACTTGCCTCTTCCGGAGTGGACCGATGCGTTGTGATCCGAGGGCGGTGAAGCAAGCGTGGAGGACTTGAAAGCTCAAAGCAGCTGTCCTGCTTCGCCACGATTCCAGTCGGCCCAAGAGGGGACGGGCCAAGCGTGGGCATCACCGAGGGAGAGTCGGAGGGGTCCGAGGAGCCGCCGGGCAAGGTCGGGGGAGAGGTCTTCAACGGCCAAGGCGGCGGCTGCGAAGGCCACTGTCTTCTGTTCGTCGGAGAACGCCCTGATCCTTTTGCCGTGGGAGCGTGCGGCTCGCTCAAGGGCTCCTTCGGCGTGTCGGATCAGTGCGGGCCACAATGCAGACCTCGGCGTGCCCCGATCGGCTGATGCTGCGAGATCCGCGGCCTCGTACCAGGCGCGATCCTGGTAGCCGGGCGGCCAAGCCCGGTCGTAGGAACGACGCATGGAAAGGATCTCCTGCCACGTGGCCCGCTCGATGCGCGCAATCAGCGCGGCTGCCGTGCGGCCTTGTGGCCCCAGCGCCCACCAAGCTGGCACTCGACGCCAGATCTTCTGGTGCCAGTTCCGGCCCTTGCGGTCTTCGTCGCCGGAGGCGACGAAGGTGATAATCCATAGCCCGAACGGGAAATCGGTCACGAAAGGCAAATAGGACGAGTCGGTGGCATGGGGTGCGGCCCGGTGCCACGGCTGCTTGCGGCGGCGCAGCAGAACACCCGGCTGCTCCTCAATAGGAACCGTGAGTCCGTCGCGCAGCGCGGCGACGTAGTCGACGGTGTCGTCACCCAGGCCTCGGCCAGACGGCCGAGTCAGCTTCCACCCCCAGCCGTCGGGCAGGTCTGCGGGGGATATCCCCGCAGAGGCCCATCGTTCCCACCCCAGTCCGGCCATCTGCCCTCCGAATGCGATCCCGGGTCCATCTTTGCGGACGCCCGGACGAGCCGTTGCAAGGTTGTCGCGACTCGGTTCGGCAGGGTGGACTTCGGGCTGCTGATGCTGGGCTCCGCACTCGCACCTGGAAGATCAACGGCATCGGATCGTCGGCGGGGTTGGTCGATCGCTAAAGGGCGGGCACCTCCCTGGAGGGGTGCCCGCCTCGGACTGCTTGGCGGCGCCTACTGAGTGGCCGGGCCGGTGGTGGCCAGGCGGTAGGTCAACGGCTTTTCGCTCACCCTCTCGGCCAGACCCTGATTGGTCAGGGTGACCAGGGCGTTGGCGATCGCGCCGGAGGACCTCTCGATCACGCGGCTGATCTTGGTGGCTGTGAATGCTTCGCCGGGGTGGGCCTGGAGGTGGTCGATGACCATCTGCCGCAGGCCGCCTGGAGCCAGCCGTCCGTTCGCGCCGGGCTGCCCGGTTACCTGGGGGGCTGGCACGCGCTGACCGGCGGGCTGCCCCAAGCCCGAGTCGGACTCGTCGGCCGGTGCCTCGCTCCTACTCACTTCGCTGGCCGCCCCGTCTGCGCCCAGGCCAGCAGGCGCGTTGTGGGGCTCGGGCTGTGGTTGAGCGTCCTGTGATGCCCCAACTGTCTCGTCGGAGTGGAGAGGTGTGACGTCGGGGTCCGGAGAACTCGGAGATGCAGGGGGCTGGGTCTCGGTGGGCGTGGCGATGGTGAGCGATTCCGAAGGCTCCTCTGTGGTGGGTGCGCGGTGCCAGAGGTCGGGGCTGCGGTGGTGGCCGTCGTAGGTGCCGCGAATGCGGACGGCCAGGTTGAGCTTCTCCAAGGTGTTGAGGACCTTGCCCGCCGTGGAGTGGCCCATCTTCGCCGCGAGGGCGAGTTCCGCAGCGGATACCGCTTCGTCGGGTGCGGGGAGGTATTCGTAGGCGATGGCGGCCATGCCGGTCGGGGTTGGAGTGGGCTCGGGGGTGGTGGGCGGCGTGGTTGTGGCGTGGTTGGTGGTGTCTGACATGGGGAACCTCGGTTCCGTGTGGTGTCGGTGAGGGAGGTCCCCGGCCGGGGTGCGGCCCGGTGTGGGCTGCGGTGTCCGCCGGGTGCGTGCGCAACGCAGAAGCCCCGGTCGGACGGGGCCGACATGCGCAGGGTGAACCGTTGTGCACGGTGTGTCCCCGGGTCGGCCACGACCATGGACGCTCGGATCGGCGGGGAAGTCAAGCGGATCCGTTCGGCGTCGATCGGTCGAGCCCAGAGCGGTGTTGCATCAGTGGGGACGAGCGGCGGGCCGACCGTGCGGTTCGATCCGCGGTCGGACCTACGGCGGTATCGGGCGATCGGTCAGGAGCCGGTTGCGGATCTGGCGGGCGCGGCGCGGACCGATGCGCAGATCGGTGCGCAGCCGCCAGACGCTCACCGGATCGCCGGTGGCAGCCAGGGCGCTGTCGTTCAGGGCGGTCGCGCGCAGCCACATTTCGGCATCCGTTGCGGGGGCTTCGGTCGGCTGGCCGATCGGCGCGCCGGCGGTAGCGCGGGTGTCGGATCTGCCCCCTGGCGTGGACTGCTTTGCCGGATTGGGGTCGGCCGGATTCGGATCGGCGTGCGCCGGTTTGGCCGGGCGGCTGACGGATCGGGGCCTGCCGGCCGGGGATCCGATCGTGGTGGAGGTGCCGAGGAGGTTGTTGATCGTTGTCCGGTAGGCGGCGATCGTTTCGGTGAGGGTGATCAGGAGAAGAGCGGGGGTGAGGTGGAGCAGTACGGCGGCTGGATCGGCGTGGTGAGGCCAGCCGATCCTGCGGTCGGGCCACAGCGACTGCCAGGTGTTCATCAGGGCTGCGGTGCATCCGGAAGTCCAGCGGAGGGTGGTTGACCAGCCAGGTGGGCGGATGCCCCAGGAGGCGAGGCGGGCATCGGCGTACAGGACGCCGGCCAGCGCCATGCCGATCATCGGATCGAGGAGGATCGCGATGGGTCCGGGGACGCCCCGGCTGGTGGCAAAGCGCGTCACATTGACCGTAGTGAAGATCAGCGCAAGTACGCCCACGGTGCAGAGCACTTTCGACATGGTTCGTAGGAGGGCGACTGCCTCGCTGGGGACGGGCTGTTTCACCCGGCTGCCCCTTGCACGGCCGGGCGGGTGGCCCCCCGGAAGGAAGGGGTGTTGAGGCGGGCGGGTCCTTGGCGGACGACGGCTCCGCTGTGGGGGGCGTCGATGGCCAGGCCGTTTCCGGTGTAGAGGGCGACGTGGGTGATGTGGTGGGGGTCGGTGCCGTAGAAGAGCAGGTCGCCGGGGAGCAGGGGCGCCTCGTGGGGGAGGTGGGGGCCGGCGTCGTATTGCGCTTGGGCGGTGCGGGGCAGAGCGATGGCGGCGGCGTGGTAGGCGGCTTGGGTGAGCCCGGAGCAGTCGAAGCCGCCATCGACGGGTCCGTCGCCTCCCCACACGTAAGGGGCGCCGAGTTGGGAGTGGGCGAAGGCGACTGCCGTGGCGCCGGCCCTGGCGGGCGCGGGCTCGCCGGCAGCGTAGGTGGCCGCGATGGCGACGACTTTGTTCACGTACGCGGTGGAGTGGTTGTAGGCGAAGACCGCGCGCCGAACGTCGTGGCCGTCCCGGGCGCCGTTGGCGCACAGCAGTCTGGCGGCGGCGTGGACGGCGTCGACGGGGTCCCAGGGGGTGGCTGGCCTTCGGCCGCCGGGCGGCACGGGGTGCGAGTAGGCGGCGAACGTGGCAGGCAGGAACTGCATTGGCCCGACGGCGCCTGCCGTGGAGACCATGGTGTGGATACGCGCGTGGTCGGTCTCGACCTTGCCGATCGCGGCGAGGATCGTCCAGGACAGACCAGGGCATTCCGGGGCTGCTTGCCGGTAGATGGTGAGCATGGCCGGGGGGATGTCGGCCACGGCGCTCTTACTCGGGGCGGCCGCGGCGTCGTTGCCGGTGGTCAGGCTGTCAAGAAGCGTCGCGACCACGAGCGCGGCCAGCACCGGTAGCGCCAGGACGGCGCACCCGACCGTGCCGGCCGCTTTGGCGAACAGGGAACTCACGGTGCGGCAGCGCTCGTCGGCGGCAGGGGTGGTACGGGGAGGGTGAGGAGGGTGTCGGCGTCGGTCGCCTCCAGATGCGCCGGGGCCAGGCCGGTCCAGTGGGTGGCGAGTCCGGTGAGGGTGGTGCGTCGGGCGCCTGGTTCGAGGGGCGCCCACCAGGGGCCCCACGGGTCGGTGGTGGTGAAGTCCGCCGAGGAGGTGGCCACGTGGAGGCCCAGGTGGGTCGCGGTGTGTTCGAGGCGGCGGCGGAGTGCCTGGTCGCGGGATTGGGTCCGGGTGTGGATGAGGAGGGCTGGGCGGGTTCCCGTTGCGGTGGTGAAGGCGGCGTAGCCGGCGAGTTTCGCTTCGACGCGGGGCAGGGACTGGCTGCCGGTGTCGTATTCGAGGAAGAACGGCAGCAGGTGCCCTCTGCCGGTCCAGTGGGCGTAGGCGTCGGGGCGGGTGATGTCGCCCCAGCGGCGTGCGGCGGAGCGTTCGGACAGCCACAGGGGAAGTGCCGCGTCGGGGTGGGTGCGGCTGCGGGCGGCGAGGTGGGTAAGCAGATCGTTGACGCCCAGGTCGTGGCCGAGGCTGGGGGAGTAGGCGATGCGGCCGGTGTGCGTGGGGCGCCATGCGACGGCCGCCGGGTCGAGTCCGGCCTGTGCCGCGAGGAGCGCGGCTCCTATGGGGCCGAGGGTGTAGTGCTCGGGGGCTGAGCCGGATGCGGTGAGGGGTCGGAAGGAGTCCAGGACGCGGGATCGGTGGAGGGCTCGCAGGCGTCGCTGGGCGGAGCGCGGCGAGGTGTAGGCCAGCCGGGTGATCTGGTGGGTGGTCAGCACGCGGTGTTCGTGGAGCATCGCGACCAGCCACAGGTCGCGGGAGGTGAGGCTGCGGGCCAGGACCGCGACGTCGGTGTGGCCGAGCGGGCGGCGGCGGGTGGTGGCGGCGCGGGCGGTGTAGCGAGAGCCAGGGCCGTAGGCGGGACGGGGAGTGCGGGCATGGTGGGCAGGGCCTCCATCGCAGTGGTCAGGGGGCTGCGGGGTGCGCGCTCAGGGCTGGGTGGCGGGGCGGGGGCCGTTGCGCGATGCGGCTGCCGCGCGGAGGTCTTTGGCCCGGCCGGGCACGGCCGGCGGCAAGGGGCGTGTGGTGAGGGTGAAGGCGGCGGATTCCGCACCGGCGGTGAGCAAGTGGGCTCCGGCTTGGTAGGGGCCGAGGTGGGCGAGGTCGTGCGCGGCCAGGGTGGGGAGTGTGTGGCGTTCGAGAGTGGCCGCGTCTTCAGGGGAGGCGTTGAAGAAGATCTTGTTGCGGGCGTTGGCGGAGATGCCTTCGCGCAGATCGCGGGGGAGCTGGGCGAGGTGCTGGTGGGCCAAGAGCATGGACAGGCGGTAGCCGCGGGCCTCGGCGAGCATGTCTTCCAGCGGATAGGGGAGGGTCAGGAAGTTGTGCGCCTCGTCGATGCTGAGGGTGGCGTCGACGCGTGAGTGCTCGGGGGTACGGGCACGGGCGGCGGCTGCCTGCCAGGTGCCGGCGACGATGAACGAACCGAGCAGGCGGGCGGTCTCTTCGCCCAGGGCTCCTTTGGGCAGACGGGCGAGCAGGATGCCGCCGTCCAGAACCTGGGCCAGGCCGAAGGTGGAAGGACCGGCGGCGATGGCGCGGCGGGCGAAGTCGCGCAGCAGGAACGCCCGGAGCTTGTTCATCACCGGGCCGACCACGGCGGCGCGCGAGGGTTCGGACATGGACTCGTACCAGGCCCAGAAACCGCGGAGGACCGGGTCTTGGAGGGCGGGGACGACACGCAGGCGGTAGGAGGTTTCGCCGAGGAGGCGGGGGACGTCGGCGAGGGTGACGAGCTGGCCGGTGCGGTCGCGGTGCTTGAGCAGGGTCAGGCAGGCGGCCCGCATGACGTCGTCGGTGCGTGGCCCCCAGAAGGCGGTGAAGATCCGGCGGAAGATGCCGGTGAGGTTGTCCACGACGACGTCGATGTCCCTGCCGTCCAGGACGTTCAGGCACGGCGGGGGGTGGGGGTCGTCGGGGTCGATGAGGACCAGGCGGTCGGCGCAGGTGTCGGGGAGTCGGTCGAGGAGGTCGGTGACGAGGTCGCCCTTGGGGTCGATGACGATGACGCCGCGATGGTTTCGGACGTCGTCCAAGGCGAGGTTGGCGATGAGGGTGGACTTGCCGGAACCGGTGGCGCCCATGACGTGGAGGTGGTGCCGGGCATCCGGAACGCCCAGACCGACGCCTCGACGAGCGCCGGTGTCGCAGCGGCCGAGGGGTTTGACGCCGTTGCCGGCAGCGGGCTCGGGCACGGACGGCGGGGGCAGGACGGAACGGGCCCCCGCGCGCCGGAGGCCGGGCGCGTCCGCGTCCAGGGGCAGGTGGGCAAGGGCGGCGAGTTCCGGCACCGACAGCAAGGCGGTGCGTGGCGGGAACCGCCGGTCCCGAAGGAACGGCTCCGGATGCCGAAGGCGCTCACGGGCCAGGTAGTTCCGGTCGGCGTACAAACCGAAGGCGGAGGCCAAGGCGTGCGCCCGGCCACGTGCGATGTCGCGGGCCCGCTGGTGTTCCGCGTGCCCCGAGGTGCAGGCGGCGGCGTAGGTGATGCTGCACTGCCATTGCGGGCCGGACAGTTTGGCCGCGGCCTGCCGTACGGCGGCGGAGTGTTCGGGGTCCAGCTTGCCGGTGGCGGTGGGTTGAGGGCGGTGGAGCAGGAACGCCGCCAGAGCGGGCAGCCGGGGGGAGGTGTGCCCGGACTTGAGGCGTCGGGCCTGGTGGCGGGCACGGCGCAGTGCCGAGCCGGTGGCGGGGCGGGCCAGGATCTGCACGCACGCGAACTCCTCCTCACTCATGCCGGTGGCCGCCTGCAGGAGCGCGCGCAGCGGGTCGGTGGGGTGGTCGGTGCGTAGCGGCAGGACGGCTGGGCGGGCGGGCCGCATCCGGCCGGCGGTAACAACGCGCCCCTGGGGGAGGAGCGGGTCCGTGACGGTGACACGGGTCTGCGCGCCGGGCCAGGCGGCTTCGACCGCGCGGCGCACGAGGCCGAGGGGCACGGCCCCGGGCGCCCACAGGCGGATGCGCAGGCCGGTGTGCGACCAGGCGTACTCGAAGGCCACGTAGGGCTGGCCGCTGGTGATCCTCCGCCACCAGGGCCGCAGCAACCCGGTCAGTTGGGCCCACAGGACTTCGCCGCCCCGGGCGGTCACCGTCGGCGGGGCGAGGACTTCCACACAGAATGCACCTTCGGTCAAGCGCCGGTAGTGCGCCGCACGCAGACGGTGCTTCAGCGCCCAACCGCCCGCCATCGCCAGAGCGCAGCACGACGCGAGGTAGAGCCCGTTGCTGCACAGCCAGCCCGTTCCCGCGCCGGCGACGATGTTCCACACGCGGGCAGGGTCGGTGAGGAATCCGACCAGGGCGCCGTGCGGACCGGCGGAGGCGGCAGGCTGGAGATACATGCTCAAGGCCCCCATGCGCCGGCCTCGCCGAAGTCGTCGTGGTCAGCGTCCTCGGTGTCCGGCTCTTCGTCGGCGAACGGGCCCTGCAGCGCCAGCTCACCCGGGTCGGTGGTGATCACCTCGTGTTCGCCGGGTGCCGCCATGCTGATCAGGGCGACCTTGTGGTGGCGGTCCCCGGTCAGCAGCAGCGCCTCGCCCCGGGTGGCGGTGAGCAGGAACTCCCGCTCTCCTCGGGAAAGGTGGAAGGCGTTGCTGATGGCGTCGATGGCCTGGGGCGCCTGGCGCAGCAGGATCTGGGTGGCCGCGTTGGAGACGATGGCGTGCCCGAGGGGGGAGCCCAGGACGTCGTCGGCGTCCTGGGTGACCACGGCCAGCCCCGCCCAGTACTTGCGAGCGGCTTTGGCCATCTTGGACAGGAAGCCGGCGCCGGCGCCGTCGCGCATCAGCAGCCATGCCTCGTCCACCACGACAAGGTGTTTGCCGGGGTGGCCCTCGTGGGTGACGCGACGCCAGACCGCATCGAGAGCCAGCAGCATGGCGGGGGCTTTGACCTCGTCTGGTAGGTGCCGCAGGGCGAAGACCGTCAGGTGCCCGGTGGTGGGAGCGGTGGTGTGGGCGTTGAAGAGACGGGCGTGCGAGCCGGCCACGTACGGCTGGAGCCGGTCGGCGATATCGGTTGCCACCGGGCTGCCGTCCTCCCGCAGGGCAGTGGCCAGATCGGTGAGGGTGGGCGGGGTGCGCTGCCAGGTACGGCGGTCCGCGGTGATCCCGGCGTGAGCGTACGCGGCCAGCAGCGCCCGGTCCAAGACGGCCTTGTCGACGGCGGACAGTTCGGTGCCGAAGAGGACGGCGAGGAAGCTGTGCAGGAACGGCACTCGCCGGGTCAGCGCACCGTCCTCGTCCTCGCTCGCCATCGGCAGGTCGAAGGGGTTGACGCACACCCCGTCGGCACCGAGTTCGATCACCTGGCCCCCGACGGTTTCGGCGAGGCGGACGTACTCGTCCTCCGGATCGATCACCGAGGCTGTGACCCCGGTGAACAGCAGCCGCAGCAGCTCCAGTTTCGTCAAGTACGACTTGCCCGCGCCGGACCGGGCCAAGGTGATGGAGTTGTAGTTGTCCTGCGCGAAGCGGTCCCACAGCACCGGAGCACCGGAGGCGGTGTTCAGCCCGTAGAAGACCCCGTCGAGAGCACGGTCGCCGCTCGTCGCTCGCGGCAGGGGCAGGTCCGGGCTGGTGAAGGGGAAGCATGCGGCCAGCGCGGTGGTGTCGAAAGTGCGGTGGATCTTGAGGGTGTCCATTCCCAACGGGAGGGTGGCCAGCCAGCCCGGCAACGCGCGGTAGGTCGCGGGGGCGACGCTCAACAGCAGCGACTCGGCGACCGCGCGGACTGCGGCGGCCTGCTCGGCCAGGGACTGTTCGTCGCTGGCGTACACCGTGAGGTACAGGGCGACGTGGAAGAGCTTTCCCTCGCCGCGGGCGATGCGGTAGGCGAGTTCGGCGGCGTCGGCGGCGGCTGCCTCCACTTCCGGGTCGTCCAGGCGTTGCTTGTCGAAGCCGGCGCGGCGACTGGACTCCAGGCGGGCGCGCTGCTTCTTCAGCCCGGCGGCGGCGACCGAGCTGGGGACAGGATCGATGTGCAAAGCGATATCGAGATGCCCGGGGAAGTTCAGCAGCGGGGCGAGCCATCCGGCGGTGACCTCGGCCGGATAGCCGGTCACCACCAACGTGCACGCCACCTGTGCCCCCACGGCCAGCATGCGGGCGTGGACTTCGACGGCCTCGGGGCCCACGGCGTCCAGCAAATCGTGGGCTCGCACAACGTCGCTGTGAGTCGCCGGCCGAAGCCGCTCTGAACGCAGGCGGATCACGCAGGGTCACCTTCCCATCCGGTGGTCGGTGCGGTGGTGTCGGGGTTGCAGGCTGTGCGCAGCACTTCGGCGGTGTGCGGGGCATCGAGTGGCGTGACCGTGATCTCGGCCGGGCCGAGCGCGCGTGCGGCCTCTTCCAGGCGCTGGACGACTCGCCCGCCCGCGGCGGCCCGCGACACGGGGCGCCCCGTGTCGGGCTCGCGGGCGACCAGCAGGACCTCCCGACCCAGGAGCGTCTCGCTCGAAGCCAGTTCGGCCAGGAAGTCGCCGTGGGCCCGCGCGGCTTGCTCCAAGGCGGGGTGCGGCAGCGCCGGCGCACCGAGCTGAAGGGCCTCCGCGAGGGGAGCCAGGTCGATGCGATGACAGCGCACCACCACCTGCGCGGGTCCGGTCAGCGAGTTGAGCCAGCGGGCGAAGGATGCGGTCGCAGCCTGCTGTTCGGCGGCGGACCGCAGATCGAAGTTGACCGTGGAGCAGGCGGCAACGGCGGCTTCCCCGTCGCGGCCCAGATCGACCACCCCAGCTGGGGTCAGACCTTGGTAGGGCATCCGCATCGCGGCCGGTGCCCGTCCTGCCGCCCGCGCCCAGCGACGGGGAACGGCTGCGGGCAGCGGCGGGACCCCGGCGGGCGCGTGCACCCGGCGTTTGGGGTGACGGGCATGGGACAGCGCGGCGAGCAGGAAGCGGTCCAGGCCGATGCCGTCGCGGCTGCTGAGCAGGACGGCCGCCACCGCCCCGGCCACGGGAAGCACCGCGACTACGTACGCGATCGGCGGCATGAGGGACCGAGTGGCCCAGTAGCCCCCGTACAGCGCCAGCGCGGTTGCGGCGAGAACACCGGCTTGGCGCGCGGTGAAGGGGCCCAGCACCCGGTCCGGCCGGGAGATGTCCGAAGGGATGCGGGCGGTGAGCGGCGCCACTTCCGGGGTGTCGGTGTCAGTCATCGAGAGTTGCTCCGAGGCGGTTCGAGGGGCAGGCGCAGCTGCATCGGGCGTGGTGGACGCTTCCGGACACGCTCGGCCGGGATGGGCAGGGCCATCTGTCGACCGCGCGGGGACGTGGCCGGCTGGACCGCGGAGGCGCGGGTGGGCGCGCCTTGCGCGGCGGCGGCCCGGGTCTGGGCAGGCGCGGATGCGGGTTGGGGAGAGCGCGGCGGTCCGCTGGAGGCCTGCGTCGGAGCCGGGCCGCCCCGACGGGCGGGGGCTGGTCCGCGGGCAGTCCCGGGGCTTCGTTGCGTACGAGCGCGTTGCGGCGTGCGTGGCCCACGAGTTGGCTGAACCGGTCCTGACGTTCCGGGCCTTGATCTGGGGGTCGAGCCCCCAGCAGGCGCCGGACGTGAACTCACAGCCATCCGCGCCCTGGCCGTGGTACCCGTTCGAGGTCCTGGCGCAGTTTGGCTTGAGGGGTCCGCGGAACCGCCGCGCCGCGGATTCGAAGACGTTCTCATGCGGGGCACGGAGCCGCCGGTCCTCCCCGGCCGTCCTGTGGCCGGTGGACCTCCAAAGCCCCCAGCACCGCTCGGCGATCTCCCGCCTGGACCCCGCGGACCGCCACCGCCCCACCCGAACCCGCCGGCCTGGCCACCCGGCCTCCGGGGCCCGTGCACGTACGGTCGTCCCATGAGTTGATACATCGCCAGGTGTTTGAGCATGCGCAACGGCGCGGATGCGCGCGGGGACTGGACGGGCGAACCGCGCAGGACAACCTGAAGCGCCCAGCCTGGGATCTTGAACAGCACCCAGAACAGGGAAAGGCCAGCCAGTGTCGTGCCCAACCCGCCCGGCGCGGGCAGACCCAGCGCCGTGGCGCCGGGGGCGAAGAACAGCTTCAGCGAGAGAACGAAGGTCATTGACTGAGCGATCTGGATGGCGAGGCACCCCGTCAGGCCCCGCCACCACAAGCGGGCGATCGGATCGGTCAGCGGGTGTGCATGGCACGCCAAGGCCAGCGGGGCACAGACCGCCAGCAGCGCCATCAGCGTCACCCGAATCACGAAGCCGATCAGCGTCGCGAGGACCAGCGCTCCGGCCACCAGGCCGAGCATGACGAAGAACAGATCGGAACTGGGAGTGATCGGGAGCGGCAGCGCGCGTTTGATCGCGCCCTGCGCCGCGTCGGACATATCGGTTGCCATGACTGCGTGAGCGACAGCGTTGGACAGGCCAATGGCCTTGCCCATCACGGTCAAGGAGGTGGCTGCCCCGACCACCCCGAACAGCAGGCGGGGTGCGATCTCCTTGAGGGCGTATCGGGTCTGGACGGTCTCGTAGCCCATGACCGTGATGCCGCCCGCGGTCACGAACAGCCCGTAGATCCCGGCGGTGATGCCGAGCATGGCGGTCCACAGCCGCTTTACGTCCCCATTGGTGGTGACGTCGGGAGTGGCCAGCAGCGTGTCGGCCAACATCTCGCGTACAGGCTTCATGACCTGCTCGACCAGAGTGCCAAGGAAGCGGGTGACGGCGTCTTCGACCATGCCGGGGATGTCGAGCAAGTTCCCGAATCCGAAGCTGCTGTCGTGGCAGGGGTATCCGTCCACCTGACACGCCTGAGGCATCAGCCCGGACGCCGGGGGCGGTCCCACAGGGTGCCGGGGCGCGGGAGCTGAGTGGCCGGGTGGCCGGGGCGGTGCTGCAGGCGCTCCCGGGCCCGAGGGGATGGGAGGCGGGCCTGGCGTCGGATCGGGAAGGGGCTGTGGATCCCGCGGCGTGCCACGGGTGGTCCCCTGGAGCGCCCCGTTGGCCGGCGGTGCAGATGCCTGCGAGACGGCTGGCGGGGCCAGGGAGAGCAGACTCAGCATGGCCGCCGCGGACAGGGCGCGCGCGAGGCGCCGTACGCCTGTCACCTGCCGCTGCCGCTGCCGCTGCTGGTGTTGCTGCCGACGATTCCCTGCAGAACTGTGACCACGACCGGCGCCAGAAGAGCCAACGCATATCCGATGGCCGCCGCCTTCAGAGCGCGCTTGGCGGCTTCGATCTCGCCGGGATCGCCTCCGGCCATCAGGTAGCGCACGCCGCCGAAGGTGAGGAACAGCGTGGCGAGCCCGGCGAGCAGGCCCAAGATCCAGATCTGCAGATTGGAGATCACGGTGGGGATGTCCGCGACAGCCCACACGTACGGTCCGTCCGCCAGCAACAGAACGACGGTGAAGGCCAAGTTGACGGCCACCCGGGCCATACCGCGAACGATGGGGCGATCTACGGGCCGACGCGTCCCCCGGAGCTTGGCGAGCACAGCGGACAGACCTCCAACTGCAGCGACAGCAAGGAACGAGACCAACACCCGGCATCACGTCGCGACGCGGCGCCAGCGCGGGCGAAAGCGAGGTGGGTGAGCGCACATTCCTCGGTCCGGGCCGGCCTCCCTTCCAGGAGCGGCGGGAACGGGGCACTCGGGGTGTCAGCACGAGACGGGCGCGCGCTCACCCACCACTCGGACAGCCCGGTGGTGACTGGCTGCCCCGGGCAGCCGTCACCGGATGCGGCGAACTCATCCCTCATCCGGTGACGACTGCTTACCGGTCATAGAGATTCACGACTCGGGAATTGACATCCGGCAGGTGTGTTCCTGGCCCAGCCGGCTGTCACTTGTCCGCCGAACGGGCGCAGAGGTGCGCGGCCAAGTGCTGCTCGGCGGCCGTCCGGTGGCGATAGAGCTGCCGCACACTCACCCCTCGCTCCGACGCGAGTCGGCTCATGGGCTCGCCTTCAAGGCGCGTACGGGCGATCAGTCGGGCCTCGGCCACATCGAGCGCGTGGGCCTGCACAGCGCGGGCCAGCACCGTCAACTCGTCCACCGGCTCGTCGCTGTCCTCCTGTGAAGGGGCGCACAGCTGGTCGAGGAGGACTGCGGTCTGGCCGGTTTCCCGGGTGGCGCAGCGCCGGGCGGCGTACGCCAGCCGGTGCACGGCCCGATCGGCTGCGCTGAACAGCTCCCGATCCAGCCGCTGCGCCCCGGGGTCCACAGTGCTCAGGGCCGTGGCGACGGCGGCCAGGGCCTCCTGCTCGACCTCAGCGCGCTCCAGGTGGACGGGGCGGGCCAGCCGGGCGAGCATCCGGCGCAGCACCGGGACGGTCATGGCCACGGCCACCACGCCCCACGGCTCGCCCAGGTCGCGGGAACGCCGGACCACCTCACGCCAGGTCTGCTCACGCAACTCGGCGCGGGTGGACGGGTGGGCGAGGTTGGTGCGGACCCGGTCAACCGGCCAGACCGCACGGTCGGGTTCGTCGCACACCAAGTGAGCGGGGAATGTGAGCGGCTCCACGCCGTGGGCGAGCGCGAGGAACGCCTGCTCCAGCTCCGCGAGGGGAGAGCGAAGGGCGCTCTGCGGACGGGCGACGGCGGGGCGGTGGGCCTGGCGAGGGTGGTACATCGCATCTCCTGTGGCGGCGTGGACAACTTCCGCCGTCACCCCTCCCAAGCCCCCGTGCCACCGCCGGACCACTCACCCGCCGGTGCTGTGCCACTGCCGGCCAGGTGGTCCGGCATGTGCGATGGCCCGGCCGCGGCCCTCCCCGTACTGCCTGGAGTTACGCCCTGGCCGGAGCACCTCGAATCGAACAGAGAAATCTTCGACCTCGGCATGAGCCGCTCCGGCGCCGCGGGCCGCACCGGTTCGGCGGTGGCTCGGCGGTGGCACGGGGCTGGCTCGCGTACGCGACTACCTGGGCAAACGGGATGCTGCTCTCGCACACATCGCGGTGAGCCTCCGCCACGGCGCCCTCCTGACCCCCTGGCGGTGTCATCCCCCGCCCCCGCCGCTGGGGGCGAAGAGGACACGTTCGGACGCTCTACAACATCCTGGTCACCTACGCATTGTGACCCCCGCTGGGGGCGATGAGGACCCGTCCATCCACTGCGCGCCGGCCAGCGTGCGGGAGTAGTTGTGACCCCCGCTGGGGGCGATGAGGACCCGTGGTCGTGACCGGGTGGCAGCGTGCAGGGCATCTGTTGTGACCCTCGCTGGGGGCGATGAGGGCCTCGTCCGCGCGGGCGAGGAGAGTTTCCGCGGCGTGTTGTGACCCCCGCTGGGGGCGATGAGGACGTGGAGGTGGACCACCAGCACATCCACCTGCCCGTGGTGTTGTGACCCCCGCTGGGGGCGATGAGGACAGCGTCGTGCAGCCGCACGGTAAGGGTGGCCGTGCCGTGTTGTGACCCCCGCTGGGGGCGATGAGGACGTCTGATCGGTCACTTCGGTCAGCTCCCCGCTGCCAGTTGTGACCCCCGCTGGGGGCGATGAGGACGCCAAACACTTCCACCTGTGACCATGAAGAAGATCTGGTTGTGACCCCCGCTGGGGGCGATGAGGACTGGCGGACGGCATGCTGCCCGCCCCGGTGGCCATGGGGTTGTGACCCCCGCTGGGGGCGATGAGGACAGACAGCATGAGCAGCACCGACCCGGCGCCCACCGTGTTGTGACCCCCGCTGGGGGCGATGAGGACGGGGCGCCTACCGCTTCACCGTGGTGCCGCTGGACTGGTTGTGACCCCCGCTGGGGGCGATGAGGACACGGTCAGCTCGACCACACCGCCCCCGGGCTGCAGCACGTTGTGACCCCCGCTGGGGGCGATGAGGACGAGACGAGGACGCGTGGACGAGGTTCCGCCCGAGGCGTTGTGACCCCCGCTGGGGGCGATGAGGACTGGCTTTGCCCGTCCGGCGTTACCCGGTCCTGAACGCAGTTGTGACCCCCGCTGGGGGCGATGAGGACGGG
Organism: Actinacidiphila yeochonensis CN732; assembly: GCF_000745345.1. Classification (NCBI taxonomy): domain Bacteria; kingdom Bacillati; phylum Actinomycetota; class Actinomycetes; order Kitasatosporales; family Streptomycetaceae; genus Actinacidiphila; species Actinacidiphila yeochonensis. Next base: position 2,800,126 of record NZ_JQNR01000005.1, read on the forward strand.
CGTCCGCCGGCGACGGCCGGGTCTGCCCCGTCTGGTTGTGACCCCCGCTGGGGGCGATGAGGACTCGAGCCCGCGTGCGAGGGCCACACCGGCGAGGACGCGTTGTGACCCCCGCTGGGGGCGATGAGGACCAGTACGGCGCCACCTCCGACCACCCGGTCTCCCGCACGTTGTGACCCCCGCTGGGGGCGATGAGGACCCGCGGGCGCCAGGGGTGACCTGCGCGTACACGTAGTTGTGACCCCCGCTGGGGGCGATGAGGACCTGGTCACACCCCTTGTCCAGCCGCTGGGCAGGACTGGTTGTGACCCCCGCTGGGGGCGATGAGGACTCGGCGTCGCCCGGATCACCGACTGCCACCAGGACCCGTTGTGACCCCCGCTGGGGGCGATGAGGACTCGCGCGGCCGTACACGGCGTCGCCGGGACAGGAGCCAGTTGTGACCCCCGCTGGGGGCGATGAGGACCGGTGCCGGGGGCGTCGGGGCGGATCACGGCCTCGTGTTGTGACCCCCGCTGGGGGCGATGAGGACCCGCGACGACCGCGACCGCGCCGTCGGAGAGTACTTGTTGTGACCCCCGCTGGGGGCGATGAGGACCCGGCGACACCTTGCCGATCGGGCCCGAGCCGACCCGTTGTGACCCCCGCTGGGGGCGATGAGGACGGTGCGAACTCGAAGCGCAGCCCGTAGGCGTGGGGGTGTTGTGACCCCCGCTGGGGGCGATGAGGACGACCCCCGGCGGGGGCGTGACGTGGGACGACTTCTCGTTGTGACCCCCGCTGGGGGCGATGAGGACCGCTGATGGCCATCGGGATGAAGCCGTTCGAGATCACGTTGTGACCCCCGCTGGGGGCGATGAGGACCCGGCGGAGGACGCGGACAGCGCGACCGCTCCCGAGGCCGCGTTGTGACCCCCGCTGGGGGCGATGAGGACTGCTCGTCCCGCGTCAGGTCGGGTGCCGGGCCGCGGCGTTGTGACCCCCGCTGGGGGCGATGAGGACGGCCAGGTCTGGCCGCTGATGTTCCAGCGGGTGGAGTTGTGACCCCCGCTGGGGGCGATGAGGACTTGAGGAGCGCGGCCAGGTCCTTGCCCTTGATCTTGAAGTTGTGACCCCCGCTGGGGGCGATGAGGACGATGAGGGCCACCCCCTCGCCCCCTACGTCGTCGGCCGGTTGTGACCCCCGCTGGGGGCGATGAGGACACAGCACCGCCACCCACACCAACACGGACGGCTCGATGTTGTGACCCCCGCTGGGGGCGATGAGGACAGCCGCACCGCTACCTATCCACCGGCTGCCTCCACGGGGTTGTGACCCCCGCTGGGGGCGATGAGGACGCGGGGGCGCCTCGACGTCGGCCGCCTCGTACGACACGTTGTGACCCCCGCTGGGGGCGATGAGGACCCGTCACCACGGACGACCCGCTCGTGATCCTCGCTACGTTGTGACCCCCGCTGGGGGCGATGAGGACGTAGCTGGTAGGAGGCCCGCGCCTCCTCGCCGTCCAGTTGTGACCCCCGTTGGGGGCGATGAGGACTGGACGTCCTGTACCGGCTCCGCGCCGCGATCGCCGCGTTGTGACCCCCGCTGGGGGCGATGAGGACGAGACGGAGCCCGTCTCCCCCGCCCCGCAGCGGCCCGGTTGTGACCCCCGCTGGGGGCGATGAGGACGCTCTTTCGCGCCCTTCGGGAGCTTGAAATACGGCCAGTTGTGACCCCCGCTGGGGGCGATGAGGACCGACCCCGAGAACCGGCGCCCCGACATGCTGCTCCTGTTGTGACCCCCGCTGGGGGCGATGAGGACGCCCACGACCGCCGCGTCCCCGGCCCGGCTGCGTGCGTTGTGACCCCCGCTGGGGGCGATGAGGACCCGCCGGCCGGGGCCGCGGCCGGTACCTGTGCCCGGTGTTGTGACCCCCGCTGGGGGCGATGAGGACACCTCCTGGAGGTTGACGACCCCTCCCGCGTGATCTTGTTGTGACCCCCGCTGGGGGCGATGAGGACAGCTGGGGCGGCACGGGCACGATCCGGAGCCTGTGCTCGTTGTGACCCCCGCTGGGGGCGATGAGGACTCGGAGGGCGGGGCTTCTCTTCATGCCCGGACCGGAGGTTGTGACCCCCGCTGGGGGCGATGAGGACGCCTGAACGCGGTCCGTCGGTGGTTGGACGCCCTCGAGTTGTGACCCCCGCTGGGGGCGATGAGGACGCGTCCTGCATCTGCTTGTAGGCCTTGGTCCGGTGTAGTTGTGACCCCCGCTGGGGGCGATGAGGACACTGGGATTTCACCTGGTTCACCGACTGGATCAGGCGGTTGTGACCCCCGCTGGGGGCGATGAGGACGACCTCGTGAAGGAGGACACGGCGGCCGGGCGGTACCGTTGTGACCCCCGCTGGGGGCGATGAGGACCCCTCTACTATCAGTTGGCCGCCGCCCCCCTCTACATGTTGTGACCCCCGCTGGGGGCGATGAGGACCCTGCGGCCGCCGCCACTCCCGGACCGAGTTCCGGTGGTTGTGACCCCCGCTGGGGGCGATGAGGACCTGCTCGTGCCGGGGCCGGGGCCACGGCGTCCGCGTGTTGTGACCCCCGCTGGGGGCGATGAGGACTTCCCGAGGATGGACTCGTTCCCCTGGCGGTGCTGTCGTTGTGACCCCCGCTGGGGGCGATGAGGACACGACGGTCCACACGTTGCCCGCCACGGCGGTCACGTGTTGTGACCCCCGCTGGGGGCGATGAGGACCCCACGGTAAAGCCGCAGGTGGCCGAGGGGAAGTCTCCCGCGTCCGGGGGTGGTTTTGCAGCGGGTCTCCGGTTGTGCGGCTGGACCCGGCGTGGCGCTGAAAAACGTGGTGGTGGGGGAGGTCAGAGGACGTCGGTGGGTGCGGGTTCCACCGCGCCCCATTCGAGGCGTTGGGGGACGGCTCCGGGTGGGAAGGTGTAGACGAGGACGCTGTCGTAGGCGAGGTCGAGGACGGTTTCGACGGCGTTGTGGAAGCGGCGGAGTTGGGCGTCGCTGAGGTGGCCTTCGAAGACGCTGCGTTGGACGTGGTGGAGGTACTTGCGGCAGGTGCGGAGGATCTTGGGGTTGCGTGCGGCGAGGGTGTCGTAGACGACAACGACGTACACGGTTCGGCTACCACCAGATCCGGAAGGGCTTGTAGGGGGTGCCTTCGAGGCAGTGCCGGGTCAGGGCGAGGGCGTCGAGGTAGAGGAGTTCGTCGTAGGCGACGTTGCGGGCCAGGGTGCGGTGGGTGACGGTGACGGCGAACTCGTCGCGGATGGTCTGGACGACGAGTTTGCGTCCGGTGTCGCTGAGCATGGCCTGGTTGGTGTCGCGGTCGAAGTGGTGTTCCTTCAGCTGGTTGCGGGAGGCCATCCGCAGCAGAAGGCGTTCGGCCATCAGGGGTTTGAACATCTCCGAGAGGTCCAGGACCAGGGAGTGGCGTTGGCGTTCCATGGTGCCGTGGAGGAAGGCGATGCCGCTGTGGAGGGGGGTGAGGCGCACGGCGGTGAGGACGCGGGCGTAGGTGATGCCGTTGACGTAGCTGATGAAGGCGTTGCCGGCGTTCCTGGGTGGGCGGCGGCTGCGGCCGTTGAGCTGGAGCCAGTCCGGGAGTTTGGTGTCGATGACCTCCCACGCGGATCGGCGGAAGGTGCCTTCGGCTCCCATGAGCTGGGCCTGGCTGGTGCTGTCTTCGATGGACTCGCGCAGGACGGTGTAGGGGCGGGCGAGGAGTTTGCGGTCGACGACGCGGCGGACGTTGAAGGCGCAGGCGTCGACGATGCTGCGGGCGATGGCCACGCTGGCGTGCGGGTCGCCGGCGGTGCGGGCCTGGGCGGCGACGGTCTCGCCGGAGGTGCTGGTGTCGGAGGTGAGGAGGGAGCCGGCGTAGTCGCCGTAGTAGCTGAGGAAGTGGACGTTGACGCGGTGGCGGTTCAGGAGGGAGATGACCGCGGTGTTGAGGTCGGTTTCGGCGCAGGCGACGATGTCGCGCACGTCGGTGACGGGGATGTGGACGTTGGCGGCGTTGTCCCGCTCGATGATCAGGGATTCGTCCTTGCGGCGGATACGGCACGGGCTGGTGAGCCAGTACGTGCGCGCGGCAGCGGGCATGGGTCACTCCGTCCAGCAGTAGTCGGTGAAGCTGCAACCCCGGCAGCCCGACCGGGCCAGGCGATCGGGGGATGCGGGGGCTTCGGCGACGGCGAGAACCGCTTCGACGTCCGCCTCGGCCTGGACGGCGGCCTGCTCGGTGTAGGGGAACTTCTGTGTGCGGCGCGTCTTCGGGTAGTGCAGGACGGCGCCCTTGGCCTCGATGCCGACACGGTGCAGCCGGTGGCAGTAGTGCCGGCCCTGCGCTTCGTCGGCCGGGCTGGGGCGGGAGGAGGACTTCACCTCGTGCACCCAGTGGCTGCCGTCGACGAAGTCCAGCTTCGCCGCGCCGAGGTCGACGGGGGTGTTGCGGGTGTAGGAGGTGTCGTGGACGGCCTCGCCGCTCTGGACGGCCGCGTTCAGGTGCTCGGGCCGGATGCCGCGCAGGTACAGCCACAGCTGGCGGCGGCAGTGATAGAGGTACTTGATGTGGACACCGCCCACGTCGTCGTAGGTGATCACGGCTACTCCGCGGCCGGCGAGGGTGTGGTGTTCACAGGACTTCCCCGGGCCGGTAGGTCTGCTGGGCCGGTCCGTGTACGGACAGCAGGCCACGCTCCGGGTCGTACTCGCCGTCGACGGTGCGGACGTTGAGCTTCTTCTCGAAGGTGGTCAGGTTCGCGGCCCAGTACGGCATGGGGATGAGGTATTCGTCGGCGAGGAGGCGGCCTGCCTGGCCCTGCGCGAGCTTCAGGGCCTTCTCGTAGGCGTCGCGGTCGTCGTTGAGGACGGCCTCCGTCCCGTCGAAGAGCCTGTCGAAGGTGGTGCTGAGTTCTTCGCGGTCGTCGTAGGGATGGGTGAAGTCGAGCAGGGCCTTGGTGAAGTAGTCGCGGTGCTCGATGACGCTGTCGCGCCAGCGTTCGCCCCAGGTGGATTCGTAGATGTCGTCGAGCCAGCCGGTGGCGTGCGATTCGTCGACGATGGCGCCGTCGTGCTTCAGGAGGATGTTCCAGGCCGCTTCCACGGGTTCACGCGGGTAGATGCCGTCGGCGTACTCGTCGGTGGTGTTGCGGCGGGTGGTCCAGGTCGGGGCGTGCACGATGACGTCGGCGGGCGGGCGGGCGGCGACCCGGTTGACCCGTCCGAAGCGCTGGAGGAGTGCTTCGAGGGGTGCGGCGGCGGTGAAGAGGACGTCGAAGTCGACGTCGAGGGAGACCTCGACGGCCTGGGTGGCCACGAGCAGGCCGGGGCGGCGGGTGCCGTGGGTGCTGTAGCGCCGGGTGATCCGGTTCTCGATGGCGGTGCGGTCGCCGCGTTTGAAGCGGGAGTGGAGCAGGAGGGCGGCGTCGGCGCCGTGCCGTTCGGTGGCCTCCGGAGCGAGGGCGTCGAGGAGTTCGAGTGCGTGGGAGACGTTGTTGGCGACGACGAGGACGCTGTCGTCCGCGCGCAGGCGGGCACGGATCTCGTCGAGGGCTGCGGGGGCGGTGAGGTGGTGGTCTCTGGTGGCCAGGCGGTGGCGGGGCCGATGCGCTGCGGAGCCTGGAACGGAGGTGATCGTGTCGCGGCCCAGGGTGCGGGCGAACACGTCGGCGAGGGCGTCGGGCAAGGTGGCGGACAGGACGGCGATCCGGCCGCCGAGGCGTTGCCACAGGCGCGCGGTGGCCAGGAGGTAGCCCAGCCGTTGCTCGTCGTAGGCGTGGAGTTCGTCGAGGATGAAGACGGAGTTCGCCGCGTCGATGAGGGTGCCGGAGTGTGCGGTGCCGGCCAGGGCGGCGCGCATGAGCTGGTAGGGGGTTCCTACCCGTACGGTCTCTCGGAAGTGCCGGGTTGCCGCGGCGCGCGAGACGGCTTTGGCTGCTGCGGCCACGCGGGCGGCGCCTTCGGCGTCGTCGCCGTCCTCCGGGGCGATGGCCCGGGCCAGGTGGTAGGAGGCGGCGCGCGAGTGGGTGACGCCGATGGCGGAGTCGTCGCCCAGGAGGGTGCTCAGGCGGGTGGCCATGGCGTTGATGGAGGCGAGGTAGGGCAGGGTGTAGAAGGTGCGGGGGACGCCGCCGGTGAGCCGGGTGAGTTCGGCGGCCTGGCCGGCGGCCCACAGCAGAGCGGCCTCGGTCTTGCCGCTGCCGGTGGGTGCCCGCAGCAGCAGGTTGCCCGAGGTGGCGGCGGCCTGCTCCTGGGGGGGGCGGAGACTGCCCCTGCGGGAGGCGAGGTGCTGTTCGATCCGGGGCCGCAGGGTGGCGTCCAGCGGTTGGCGGTGGTCCAGGTCGCGGTGGGCTGAGGAGAGGTGGTCGGCGAGCGTGACGGCTCCTTGGAGCAGGACACTCGCCAGGCCCTCGTCGGCGCTCACCGAGCGGTTGTGCCAGCGGGCGAGGAGGTCGCCGAACTGGCGGTGGGCGTCCTCGGTGAGTCGCGCGGCGGTCAGCGGCACGGTGGCGGCTGGAGCACCGGGCAGGCCGGCGGCGGAGGCCGTGTCCTTGAGCCACGCCAGCAGCGCGGTGACGGCGTCGTCGGGGATCGGCCCGAACCGCTCGCGTAGTTCGCCCAGATCGCTCTCGCGATACTGCGTGGCGAGGTCATGGATGCCCTCGCTGGTCACGGGGCGGTGGTGGGTGGCGACTGCGGCGGCCACCCAGGGGAGCAGGTCCTCGTCGTCGAGGAGGTGGGGGAGGAATCCGAGCGAGAGCACTTCGTGCCGTTCGCCCCACCGACGGGCGCGTCCGTTGACCATGTCCTGGAAGCCGTCCGGGATCTTTCCGGCGTCGTGGGCAAGGGCTGCCCAGGCGGCGGCGCTCCAGAACTTCCCGGACACGACCGCGTCGGCGATCTCCACCCGGCCGACGCGGCGTTGCAGCCCCCGTACGGCCGCGAGGGTGGCTGCGAGGTGCGCGGTCAGCGACTCCGCCGGCCGACCGGCGGCGGGGCTCTTCGCGCGAAGTCGACTCAGCGCCGTCGGCGTTGTGGCCGTGCGTGTCCGCTCGCGCGGCCGGGCCGCCGCACCCGGGTGAGCGGATTCGAGGAAGACGACGGCCTGCCCGTCGGAAGCGGACCAGCTTCCCGGCACGGTGTTCTCAGCGCGCCCCGTGGGGTCGAACCGGAAGGAGCCCCACCTGGTGTGCCCTCGGTCCGCGTCCACGGCGACGGGGAGCCGCAGGCTGGCGCCGCGGCCTTTCTGGTCCTGATCCGGGACGATCGCTCCGCGCTGCTCGCCGGGCCGTGGATCAAGTGCGACGTCCCGGAGACGGATGCCGACCAGGTCTTGGCTGCGGCCCAGCCGCAGCGTCCACACGGGTCGCCGCAGTCGTGCCCGCCACACCTCGCGGTCGTCCAGAATCCATACCCGGAGGACGGCGTCGGCGAGGAACTCGTGGAGGTACGGTGCCGGGGTGCTCAGGCGGCCGGAGCCGTCCAGGGGGCGGTAGGTCTCCAAGTCGGCCCCCTTGCCGCGGGCGTGGAAAGCCATGGCGAAGGTCAGGCCGGGGTCGACGTGCCGCCAGCCGCCTGCCGCCGCAGCCAACATGCCGCCGACGGTGCTCGGCGGGGGACAGGGGTGCGTGGCCTGGAGGCCGGTGAGGAGCGAGTTGCGGAAGGAGACCACGGGTACGGTGATCGTCACTTCCAGCGCGGTACGAGGAGCCGGCTCCGTGTCGGGCGCTGCGGTGGCGTCGGTCACTGCGGGTCCTCGAACCACGCGTCTCGCGCACCGTCGTGAATCCGCTGCGCCAGGTCCTTGAGCACGGCGCGAGGGTGGCCGAGAACGAGCACCTCGCCGTCGATGAGTTCCTTCAGGTCGCGTCGCGCTTGTTCACGCTGGTCGCCGAGGAAGCCGGGCGCCCAGCCCAGAAGGACCGGGCCGTCCAGTTCGTCGGCCCACTCCCCCATCTCCTCCCTCAGCGTGCGGACATCGAAGACGGGTTTGCCGTCCCGCGCGGTGAGGATGCGCGTGAACGGGTTCACGCCTCCCTTCATGGGAGCGAGCAGCACCATGGCCGGGGTGCGGTCTCCGTAGTGCATGGCCTGCTTGGCGCCGCCGCGGAGGCTCGCGAGCGTGCGCAGCAACAGGGCGACGCGGCGGCGGCGTTCGGCCATCGGCAGTCGCACCGCCTTCGTGCCGCGGAAGACGGTCTCCTCGGCTCCGGCGGCCACCGCCTCGGCGGCCGCGGCAGGGTTGAGTGCCACCCGCAAGCCGCTGCCGTCGGTCTCGAACACCCCCACCCGCGGCAGATCGAGCAGGACGTCGCCGGCCAGGACAGCCGAGTACAGCTCGTGCTGGTGCAGCACCGGTGCCTCGCCCGCGGCGAAGTCCCGGCTCATCGTGCCGAAGTCCGTCGCCGGCCTCTGCGGAACGACCGACACGAGGGTGCCCGTGGCCAGGACGGTGTCCCTCTGGAAGTTCTCCTTCTTCACCGCCAGCATGTAGCCGAACAGGTCGTCGTCGAGAAACCTATCGGGGCGCGCGGCGGTGTACGCCTGCTGACTCTTGTCCTTGCCTGAGCGGATGACCTCCGAGCGCGGCTCCTGAGCCGGCATCGAGTCCCGCAGCCAGCGGCGGAACGCCTGAGCGGACACGTACGGGTACGTGTCGCGCCCCACCCGCAGCGACTTCACCTTGGCGATGTTGTCCTCGCCCTCCCCGTTGTTCGGGGCACCGGCGACGACATCCTCCACAATCTTGCCCACCAGATAGCTCACTGGTCCTCCTCGTCATCGCTGTCGTTCTCTGCCAGGAACCTGCGGTCCTCGGCATCCATGTCGGCCAACGTCTCGTCAGGTTCCTCGGCCCCGCGGGCGCTCCAGCCCAGCCGCGCCAGCTCCTCCAGCACGGTCACCAGCAGCAGATCGCGGTGGAGCCATGCGGCGTTGTCCGAGCCGGGGTCGAAGAGCAGCACGAATCCGCGCTCGCTCACCAGCGGGCCACGGTCCCGAACGTCCTGCGCGCCGCTGCCCACCCCCGCCCACACCACGGCCTGCCGCGTCAGCCACAGCCGCAGGTCCTTGGGCGACCGGACCTTGGCCCGCAGCTCCCTGAGCGAGCCGAGACCCTCGTCCGCACTCAGCACGGCGGCCACCTTGTGGCCGGTGCTCCTGATCTCCGCCAGGTCCGCCTCATTCACCTGCATCACCTCAATCGCGAAAGTCGTCAGTAGTTTCGCCAGCCCCTTCAGCACGACCGGGTCGCTCCCCTGCCGGCCGAGCAGCAGCGCCATGCCCTGAACACCCCGGGAGACGACCCGCGCCGGGTCACGAAAGGCATTCCGGGCCAACGCCAGCAGCCCCCGGACGTTCTCGGTCGTGTGCGCCCGCACCAGCACCTCGAACCCCGCACGCCGGCCGCTGATGCGGGACGAACGGCGCAACCATTCGGCCAGTGGCTGGGTAAGGCTGTAGCTGTCCAGGAGCTGACCGCGGTTGTTGTTGTTGAAGACGAGCATCTCCACACCGTCCGTGAGCGGCTGGGCATACGCCCTCAGCGCCCGCAGCGCCACGATCTCCCGCCGGTCGCCGTCCTTGTCGGCTTCCCGGCCGAACTCGGCGAGTACCAGGTTCCGCGCCACCTGCCGCGCGATCGTGTTCGCCAGGAACGGCTCCGCCCAACTGTGCAGCGCAACGGAGGAGCCGCCGGTCAACTGGCAGCCATACGGCAACGCGTAGAACGACGCCACGCACGGCCAGCACAAGGCCATCCCTTCGTGCCCCCGTGGCGTGGTATTCCGGTACGCCTCGCTCTGAGCGAGCGCGACATCCCTTTTGCCGTAGAACCCCACCGCCGCGCGCCCGCACAACACGCAGTCCACACCGGGGCTGTGCCCCTCCGGCTCAGACAGCCAGGCGCGCACCGCGGCCATCACATCAGCGTCGGACTTCGACAGCCCTTGGTCGTTCTTCCCCTTGCGCCGGCCGGGATGGTTCATCGGCGAGTTCGGAAAGAAGGACAGACTCACCTTCTGCCAAAAGCCGTCGGGTGCCTTGCTCTCCTTGAGCGCGGCCCGAGCGGCGTTCCGGGCCACGATCTCCATCGCCCGAGCGAATCCCTCCGCGTCCACCCCTTCCACGTCCACTGCGTCCTCAGGGCGGGGCCTGGCCAGCGCGGCCAGGGCGTATGCCCCAACCCGCTGCAAAGGGTGGGGTGTGAGCACCAGCCGCAGCCGATCGTCCGTGCCGGAGTCAGTACCTCTCACGACCGCACCCACCCGAATCCCGCCGAGTTGGCCTGCCCCAAACCCCAGCTCCACAACGCGCGCAGTGTTTCCGGCGCACCGGACAGCTCGACCTCTACCGCGGCGCCCGGCTTCGACCCTCCGCCCACGCGAAAGGAGCGCTTCGGGCCGACCCACGTCACGGCCTCCAATTCCACATCGGACTCCAGCCCCAGCGTCTCGGCCTTGCGCCGCAGGTTGCCCTGCATGTACGCGGGCCATTCCATCTCCGTGGGCAGCACCCACGCCCCGCGCCTCTCGACCGCCTCCCGCTCGTTCCCCCCGACACCTTCATCACCACCGGAGTCGTGGTCCTCCAACGCACCCGGCCCGAGGCCAGCCCCGGCGGCTCGACCACTTCAAGGGCGGTGATCCGCAGGGCGACGCCGCCCCAGTCCAGGAGTTCCTTCCGCGCGAATCCCTGGGCAAGCGCATCCGCCACTTCGGGAAGCGGGCTGCCGAACTCCAGCAGCCCTTTACCGCCCGCTGCGTAGCTCCCGCTTTTGCGCGCCGTCCGCGCGAATATCGGCGCCCCGTGGCCGAAAGGAGCCATTCCGTGGGGCCCCCAGCCAGAGCTGTGCAGCATTGCCCCAAGGTCAGGAGCAACATTGCCCAAGATGTCGTAGATCAGTCCCCGACCGGGAGCCAGCACGCTCTCCCAAGGCAGAGACGAAGCCGACGTCACAACCCCAACGCGCAGTCGCACTTCACACCCCTCAGCAATCAACGAACGCAAGCGACACGCCGCAGCCATAAGGCCGCAACTGAGAACGCAGACTCTAAGCCCACCCACTGACAATGCGAGAAATCAGCAGCTCATCGCGATCTCAGGGCAAAGCTTCACGCGCAGCGAGCAGTATTCGCGCCGCAACCGCCGCATGATCGACACGTGCGTCCACGACTGACGTCGACATGTGGGTTAAGTTTTGGAGCGTGCGCGATTTGCGTGTCCACGGTTGTCAAGTGCCGGTCGATTGATAGCGTCTCCTGGGTCAGCCCACCCGTGGAGGGATCTATGGACGCATGCTTGACGCCAACTCTCCTCGTGTTGGGAACCTGCTCAGGTGTAACGGCGTGGTATTGGTGGCGTCTGGCGAGGAGAATCCTGAAATCGCTGGCAGTCGAGATCCGGACACCCATCTGGTCGTTCATGAGGGTTGCAACCTCGGCCCGAATCGACACCCTCCCACCCGAGCTGATGCCAGGTCTCTGCCAGCCGTCGCCAGACCACCCGCCGCGCAATATCACGCCAACGTCCGGAACTCCGTCGCACGGATTCCACAAAGGACGAACCGCGAGCCGAAAAGCGTATTTTCACGTCTGCACGTCCGTCCTCGTGATCACCGTCTCCATCGAATAATGGACCGGAAATTCAACAGTGAGGACACTTGAGAGTCGTATAGGGTTTCTCCATCAGCCCACCACGTGGGTCGCAATACATGCGGGCTGGTATTCGGCCGGAGAGTCGATACCTCTATTATTATCCCTCCAAGGGGACTTATCTCGCACACTCGTGCGCATTTCCATGGTCGGAGAGCGGCGGGCACTTCGACGTCCGCCGCTCCGCTAGCACTTTCGTTAAGGGCCGTTCCTTCTCGCCCCAGCCGGACCACAACAGGACATCGTGCGGCTGCCCGAGTTGCGTTTCCTCGTCGCCCCCAGCGGGGGTCACACCGGGCTGAAGTGAGCAGCAGGGCGCCGATGTACGCATGTCCCTGGGCTTGACTCTGTCGTGAATCTTGGTGTTCGGCTGCTGGCGATGAGCTAACGCGACCGGTAAGCCGTCTCGTTGATCGTCTATGCCACGACAAGGGACACGACCGGGAGCGTCACACGCGGGCGTGACTGCCCCAGCAGACTGAACATCACTGGGCGATGGCAAAGATCAGCTGGCAGATCTCTATTACTCACGTCAGCACGAGCACGGTCGAACCCTCACTCCCGGCGCCGGACAGCCCATGTCGAAGCCCACCGTTCCTCAGCCCCGCACCGCCCACGACCCGCTGCCGATGACCATCTGGTGCCCCGACTCGGACGAGCCCAACGTCGCCCCCATCCCGGGTGCGGTGCTGCCGGCCTGGGCCATCGACAGGATCCGCACCGACTTCATGGGACGCCCCGCCCACCGGCCCGCCCCGCTCCTCAAGATCGCGATCCGGGATACCGCACCTGGGATGGACGCCAGGATCCCCTCCGCCCCGTTTACCACCACGGCCGACGACGAGGACGCCGCGCAAAGGCCGTCCACGCTCCTTGCCGAGCTCCACCCCGACGCACTCCCCGTCCCCACCGGTGACCTGCCGGCTGCCGGGAGCGGAATGCCCGGTGCGTTGGAGGATGGCTGGCCTGGCTTCTTCCACCGCGCCCACCGGCTCCTCCCCGACAACGGGCTGCTTCTGCTGGCCACCCGTCAGCGTCGGGAGTGCGGACGCCTGACCGACCCGCTCGGCACACTGATCGCGTCAGCCCGCACCGCCGGGTTTCGCTACCTGCAGCACATCGTGGTCGTCTATGGCCGGCCGGTCATCAACCGCCTGGTTCCTGCTCTTCCCGCAGACGGAGCCCGCGGCGTCGCGCACTGCGACCTCATCGCCCTGTCCGCGATTCGCCACGCGTAGAGCCGAGGCCGAAGGAGAATCGCTGTGCCCTGCCCTCTCTCGGTGTGGAACACCGCCCCTACCTCCGCTCCAGCCCAGCGGAGGGGGCGCTACGTGCCCGGTTCGGCCGCCCACCCTGCCAAGATGCTCCCGCTGATCGCCGCCCACGCCGTCTCCACCTACACCCGGCCCGGAGACTTGGTCCTTGACCCGATGTGCGGCATCGGCACCACCCTCGTCGAGGCCATCCACCTTGGCCGCAACGCCATCGGCGTCGAGTACGAACCCCGGTGGGCCGGCCTCGCCCGCCTCAACGCCGCGTCCGCCTCCCGCGAAGGCGGCGCCGGCACCGGCGTCGTGCACCGGGGTGACGCCCGCCATCTCACCCAGCTCGTTCCTCCCGAGCTCCACGGTGAGGTGGACCTCGTGGTCACCTCACCGCCGTACGGCAACTCCGTTCACGGGCAGGTCCGCTCCAGCCGTGAGACCGGCGAACGCGGTGTGGCCAAGAAGGACTACAGCTACAGCCACGACCCCTCCAACCTCGCCCACGTCTCCACCGACCGGCTCCTGGAAGCCTTCACCGACATCCTCACCCAGTGCCGACACGTCCTGCGCCTGGGCGGCACCGTGGTCATCACCACCCGCCCTTGGCGTGAACGGGGCGAACTCGTCGATCTGCCCTCCGCCGTCCTGGCCGCCGGCCAGGCGGCCGGCCTCACCCCGGCCGAACGGTGCGTCGCCCTCCTCGCCGGCATCCGTGACGGCCGCTTGATCGCCCGCCCGTCGTTCTTCCAGATGAAGAACGTCCGCGATGCCCGCCGCCAGGGCATCCCGCTCGCGGTGGTCCAGCACGAGGACGTCCTGGTCTTCACCCGGCCGGGGAAACGCGCAGCAGGCACTCCCACTGCGTGCCCGAAGTCTCCGGCGTGCACGGCTGGAACCGCCTGCGCAAGGGAACCTCGGGCGGCGGTCAGGTTCCGCGGCTGCCCTCGGAGGGACCGCTGTGGCGGCCACTGACCTCCCGATCGGCAGTAGTTCTCGGGGGCCGGCGGGCCGGGGGTTGTTCCTGTCGTGGCTCACCATGACGCGCCGGCCCGCGGAAGACGGACGGTGAGTATCTCACGGGGGCCCAGGGGCACCGAACAAGATCGCGGTCTTGACGACATGGCCGAGACGGAGCGTCCATGGTCGTCGGTCACTCGCATACCGGACGAATTGCCCTGCTCGGCTGACGGCTTGCGAGTGGTCGAGGAGTACGTCGTCGTCGAAGGCGAGGACGCTCAGGCTCTGGCTCAGCGCCAAGCGGACGCAATTCGTGAGGTGCTGGAGTGGCTGTACGCCCACCGCGGCGACGCGACTCGGAAAAGCCGAGCGTGAGCTCCCGCCCAGAGCCACTGAAAGGGACAGCACATGCGGGAGTTGTCATCCAGCGCTCCGCCCTGGGCCGCCGCGGTGCCCGATCGGCCGTGGTCCGTGCAGAGCATTCCGGACGCAACCGCCGTCCCGGTCAGCGTTCCGGTGGCCTGGCTCGGGCGTACGTCGACTGAAGACGCGCAGGACCCCACGCTTTCCCTTCCACGCCAGCTCCGCAACGCCCGAGCAGTCTTGCCGCCGGGGTGGGTCATCGTGGCCCACTTCTACGACGTCGAGTCCGGTCGAAAAGAGCTGGACGAGCGTGGCCATTCTCTCGCACACCGGCAGTTCAACATCCCCATTCCGCGTGACGGCAGCATCTCCGATCTCCTCGAAGAAGCCCAGCGCTCCGACCGTCGCTTCGCCGCGGTCATCTGTGAATCGATCGAACGTGTCGCCCGGCGCACTTACTTCGGCACCAAGATCGAGTACGAACTGGAGCAAGCCGGCGTTGCCCTATGCGCTGCCGACGAACCGATCGTTACCGGCCCCAGAGCCAAACGTGCCACACCGACCCTTACCCGTCGGGTCAAGCAAGCCGTCTCTGAGTGGTACGTACTCCAGATGCTGGAGCTGTCCTGGGACGGCTTCGTCGAGCACATCTCTCAAGGCTGGAATGTGGGAAAGCCTCCCTACGGCTATCTGGCCGAGAGGGTGCCCCATCCTGTCCCGGCCCGCCGTGCCGAAGGCCGTACCAAGCACCGGCTCGTCCCCGACCCAGCGCGGGCCCCGGCGGTCACCTGTATCTTCCAACTCCGCGGGCTGGACAAGCTCGGCTACGACGCCATCGCCGACCGGTTGAACCTGGACCTCGCCGGGTACCCGCCTCCGGAGCCGACCCGCGCCAACGCGGCTCTGGGGCGCTGGAGCGGGTCTGCCGTGCGGGAGATCCTCCGCAATCCCAAATACACGGGCTATCAGGTCTGGAACCGCCGCGCGACGAAAAAGGGCGGTCGCAACAATGACCCGAAGGACTGGATCTGGTCTCAGCGCCCCACTCATGAACCTCTCGTCACCAAGGAGCTGTTCGACACTGTCTCCGTAATGGGCAGTAAACGCCAAGGATCCCGCACCACCCATGGAGCCAACGCACACCCGGCCACCAAACGCTCCTACGTTTTGCGGTCGTACGTCTGCTGCGACATCTGCGGGCGCCGCATGTTCGGCAAGACTCGCCACCAGATCCCGTACTTCGCCTGCCAGCCCGATCCGAATGAGCATCGTGACCTACCGTGGTTCCCCGACCACCCCAAAAGCCTGTGGATTCGCGAGGAGATCCTGATCGCCTCCATCTCCCGCTTCTTCGCTACCAGGATCTTCGGCCCCGATCGGCGCAGCCATCTCACCACCGCACTCGAAGCCTCGCGGCCGGAAAAGGACACCAGCGATCGCATCGCCAAGGAACGCGCAGCGTTGGAGCACGCCATCAGTGCCATCGGCCAGCGTCAGGCCCGCCTCATCCGTAGCCTTGCCGACGGTCTCGGTGCCGATGACGACTCAGTCGATCTTGACCTCGATCAGGAGAAGCAGTTTCGTGACGCCATCCGCAGGGAGCACGCCACGCTCGGCTCGCAGCGCGAACAACTCGCCGAGCAACTCGCTCGTCTGAACACGCCGAAACCGGCAGCAGGCTCTGGCGACACCGCAGCTCTGCTGGATGCGCTTCCGCGCCTCGATGTGGATCTCGCTTTGGTTCCGGAGGAGATCCAACGGCGGCTCTACGACGCTTTCGGGCTTGAAGTCCGCTACAGCCGCCCCCGGGAAGAGGTGACCCTGCGGGTGACGATCCCAGGGAACATGGTTGACGGACTGGCGTCCGTCACCCGTTCGCTGGACCCGTGGAACAAAAAATCGGGCCCCCGCACCGAAGTGCGGGAACCCGATCACGGCACCCAGGACGGACAAGCCGGTCAAAACCGGCAGATCCGTTCCCATCTTCTGGGTGCCCCCGGCAGGATTCGAACCTGCGCACACGGCTCCGGAGGCCGTTGCTCTATCCCCTGAGCTACGGGGGCGACAGGAAGAACATTAGCAGGTTGGAGAGGGGGGTCGCGCACACGGTTGTCTGGGGGGCGGGCGGTGACGCGTGGGAGGGCTCCGACGGGGGTGCGGGGGCTCGCGGGTGGGTGGTGGTGGGGATGGGGCGTCAACGGGGGGAGGGGCGGCGGGGGTGTGGGCGGGACGGGTGGGGAGGGAAGGGCTGGTCAGTGCGGGTGTGAAGGGGGCGGCGGGAGGGCGTGTTCACCCGTGGCGGGGAAGAAAGCGGTAAAACGCGGACGCATCGAGAGGGCTGCGCCTACGCTTTCGGGTGTGGCGGGCGCGTCCGGCCGGGTCCTTGTCGTCGACGACAACAAGGTCATCCGGCAGCTGATCAGGGTCAACCTTGAGCTGGAGGGCTTCGAGGTCGTGACCGCGGCTGATGGTGCCGAGTGCCTGGAGATCGTCCATTCCGTGCGGCCCGACGTCATCACCCTCGACGTCGTGATGCCCCGGCTCGACGGCGTGCGCACCGCCTCCCGGCTCCGCGCCGATCCGCGTACCCGGCGCATAGCCATCGTCATGGTGAGCGCCGGCGGGCTGCCCGCCGGCATCAGCCGTCCCGGCACGGTCGACGCCTTCGTCGCCAAGCCGTTCGAGCCCGAGGCCCTCGTCGAGACGGTCCGCCGTCTCCTGCCGCGCGAGGCCGGCCCGCCCGCCGCGGAGCCCTCCGCCGACCCGCCCCCGAGCCCTCCCGGGACCATCCCGCCACCGCCCCCAACGGCTGACCCGGACCGGACCAGGAGCCGGATCCCGAAGGATTCCTTTCGGCAGCTCGTTCTCAGCCAGGCCGCGCGGCTTTCCCTTCCCCTCGCCGCCTCGCGTCGAGGACGGTGCTGGTTCCGCGCGCGGTCCGTCCTCTCGGCCCGCTCCGTTCTCCCGGCCTCTCGGCGGGGCCGTCGGCGCCGCCGGGACGCGTCCCACGTGACGAAACCCGCTCGCCCGACCACCCCCCGCCTCGCCTAGGCTTTTCCCGTGACCCCCGCCGAGCTGTCCCGCGTCGTCCTCACCGCGGTACGGCGTGCCGTGGACGCGGCCGAGCTCGCCGTCGAGGTGCCCGAGAGGGCGGCCGTCCAGCGGCCTCCGCGCGCCGACTGCGGCGACTTCGCCAGCAACGTCGCGCTCAAGCTGGCCGGTCCGGCCGGACTGCCGCCCCGCGAGGTCGCCGAGATCCTGCGCCGCAGGCTGCTGCGCGATCCCGGCATCGCCGCCGTGGAGGTCGCCGGTGCCGGGTTCCTCAACATCACGTTGAGCACGCCGGCGTACGACGAGGTCGTCCGGCGGGTCCGGGAGCTGGGGGAGGCCTACGGGACGAGCGACGCCGTGGCCGACGAGCGGGTGACCGTGGCCCCCGCCGTTCCCGGCGCCGTGCGGGGCACTCTCACCGCGGACGTGGTGAACCAGCTGCTGCGAGCCGCCGGAGCGCGTCCCGCCCAGCCCGGGGGTCCGTACGAGCTGCTGGTGGTCGTCGAACCCCGATACGACGAGCTCGGCGGACGCGAAGCCGGCGGCGAAAACGACGGCGAAATCGGTGACGAAACCGGCGGCGAAACCGGTGACGGGGGCGCCGGCAACGGAACCGATGCCGGCGCTCCCGTACCCGCTCCCGTACCCGCCACCGCACCGGGCGAGCCCGCCGCCCCGGGCCCCGCGGCGCCCTCCCTCGGCCGGCTCGAAGCGCTGCTCGGGCCCGACGCCGCCCGCTGGGCGCTGCTGCGGCCGCCCGCCGGGGACGAGCCCAGGCTCGGGCCGGCCGACCGGGCCGTCCTGCTCGCCCAGCGCGAGGCCAACCCGCTCTTCCGGGTCCGGTACGCGCACGCCCGCACCCGGGCCCTGCTGCGCAACGCCCGGGACCTCGGCGTCGACGTGGACGGCGCCCTCGACCCCCGGGAGAACCCCGAGAACCCCGAGAACCCCGGGCCCCAGTCCGCCCCGGCCCTCGGCAACGACCTGCGCAACGATCCCCGGGACCCCCCCGTCCGCCCTCCCGCCGCGACGACGCGGCAGGACCAGGACCCCGAGCGGGCCCCGACCCCGGCCGCGAGCGGCCCGCCCCCCGCCTACCACCCGGCGGAGACGGAGCTGCTCGGCCTGGTCGCCGACTACCCGCGGGTGGTCGAGAGCGCCGCCCGGCGCCGTGCCCCGGACCGGATCGCACGGCACCTGGAGCGCCTCGCGGACGCTTTCGCGCGCTTCCACGACGAGTGCCCGCCACTGCCCAAGGGCGACGAGAAACCCTCGGCCGTCCACGCGGCACGTGTCCGGCTCGCCGACGCCGCCGGGATCGTGCTGGCGGTCGGCCTGCGAACGTTGGGCATCGGCGCCCCCGACCGGGTCTGACCAGGACCGAGGCCATACCCGAGGCCGCACCAGAGGCCACAACCGGCCCCACCCGAGGAACTGTCGAGACCCGACCGGGACCTCAAAGGGACCTCAAAGGGGCCCAAACGGGACCTCCAAGGGCCCCGACCGGGACCCAGTGGAGGCCCTCGGGCGCCGGGAAGGCCCCCGCCCCGACCCCCCGGGCGGTGCCGCAAGCTCCCCTCTGGCGTGCGGCGGGCCGGAAACGGGACAGAGCGGAGAACTCGCGGGCGGGGAGCCCCGTAAGAAGATCCAGAAGCTCGACCCGTATCCACCCGTCCAGCCACCGCCCGAGCCCCGAGACATGTCAAGACATCTCCCGAACATCTCCCGAGAGCCACGAGAAGACCGCCTCGCCATGCAGACTCAGCCTCAGCAGTCCACCGCGTCCGACCAGTCGATACCGCCCCACGGGAGAGAGACCGCCGTGAGCCGTTCCGCCCACCCCGCAGGTCCCCGCCACGCCGACGTGCTGCCGCAGGAGCACCTGGTCGGGCCGCCCGCCGACCTCAACGCGCTCGACCCGCGGGTGTGGTCGCGGTCGGTCAGCCGCAACGCCGACGGCGTGGTCGAGCTGGCCGGGCACGACGTGCGCGACCTCGCCGCCGAGCACGGCACCCCCGCGTACCTGCTGGACGAGGCGGACTTCCGGGCCCGCTGCCGCGCCTGGCAGGCAGCGTTCGGCCAGGACGCCGACGTCTTCTACGCCGGGAAGGCGTTCCTCTCCCGCGCCGTCGTGCGCTGGCTGACGGAGGAGGGCCTCAACCTCGACGTCTGCTCCGGCACCGAGCTCGCGGTGGCGCTGGACGCCGGGATGCCGGCCGAGCGGATCGCGCTGCACGGCAACAACAAGTCGGCCGCCGAGATCGAGCGGGCCGTCACCGCCGGGGTCGGGCGGATCGTGCTCGACTCCTTCCAGGAGATCGTCCGGGTCGCCGCCGCGGCCGCCGCGCACGGGGTGCGGCAGCGGGTGCAGATCCGGGTGACGGTGGGCGTCGAGGCGCACACCCACGAGTTCATCGCCACCGCGCACGAGGACCAGAAGTTCGGCCTCTCGCTGGCCGACGGGCAGGCAGCCGAGGCGGTGCGCCGGGTGCTGCGGCTGGACAGCCTGGAGCTGGTCGGCGTGCACAGCCACATCGGCTCGCAGATCTTCGACACGGCCGGCTTCGAGGTGGCCGCGCGCCGGGTGGTCGGGCTGCTCGCCGAGGTCCGCGACGAGCACGGCGTGGAGCTCCCCGAGATCGACCTCGGTGGCGGCCTCGGCATCGCCTACACCTCCGCCGACGACCCGCGCGAGCCGCACGAGATCGCCAAGGCGCTCGCCGAGATCGTGGCGCGCGAGTGCGAGGCCGCCGGGCTCGCGCAGCCGCGGCTGTCGGTCGAGCCGGGCCGGGCGATCGTCGGGCCGACCGCGTTCACGCTGTACGAGGTGGGCACCGTCAAGCCGCTGGAGGGCCTGCGGACGTACGTGAGCGTCGACGGCGGGATGTCGGACAACATCCGCACCGCGCTCTACGACGCCGAGTACAGCGTGGCGCTGGTGTCGCGGGCCAGCGACGCCGAGCCGATGCTGTGCCGGGTGGTCGGCAAGCACTGCGAGAGCGGCGACATCGTCGTCAAGGACGCCTTCCTGCCGGCCGACATCGCCCCCGGTGACCTGGTGGCGGTGCCGGCCACCGGCGCCTACTGCCGGTCGATGGCGAGCAACTACAACCACGCGCTGCGCCCGCCGGTGGTGGCCGTCACCGAGGAGGGCACGAGGGTGATCGTCCGGCGCGAGACGGAAGAGGATCTTCTGCGGCTGGACGTCGGCTGATCCGAAAGCGCGGAGGATGGGCCGCCCAGCCGTAAAATCGGCGCTCATGACTGGTCTCGCGATCCGGACAAGGCGTGGCTTTGGCCATCCGGTGCGTGAGACTGGACTCCGCCAGAACCCTCCTGGCCACACGGAACTCCCGTGCGGCGGGCGAGGGGTGAACACGTCCGGCCCGCGCGGCCGGTGCCGGTCGTGAGAGCTGTCCACGAGCCGCCTGCGGCTATTTTGTCTGCCGGAAAGAAGAGCGAGGTCGGATGATGCGTACGCGTCCGCTGAAAGTGGCGCTGCTGGGGTGCGGTGTGGTCGGCTCCGAGGTCACGCGCATTCTGCTGACGCAGGCGGACGACCTCGCCGCCCGGATCGGCGCCCCCATCGAGCTGGTGGGCATCGCGGTGCGCCGCCCGCACCGGGTGCGCGAGGGGGTCCCCGCCGAACTGCTGACCACCGACGCCACCGCGCTGGTCAAACGGGGCGACCTCGACGTCGTCGTCGAGGTCATCGGCGGGATCGAGCCGGTGCGCACGCTGATCACCACGGCGTTCGAGAACGGCGCCTCGGTGGTGTCGGCGAACAAGGCGCTGCTGGCCGCCGACGGCGCGAACCTGCACGCCAAGGCGGTCGAGAACGGCGTCGACCTGTACTACGAGGCGGCCGTGGCGGGCGCGATCCCGCTGATCCGGCCGCTGCGCGAGTCGCTGGCGGGGGACCGGGTCAACCGGGTGCTGGGCATCGTCAACGGCACCACCAACTTCATCCTCGACAAGATGGACTCCACCGGCGCCGGCTACAGCGAGGCGCTGGACGAGGCCACCGCGCTCGGTTACGCGGAGGCCGACCCCACCGCCGACGTGGAGGGCTTCGACGCCGCCGCGAAGGCCGCGATCCTGGCCGGGATCGCCTTCCACACCCGCGTCACCATCGACGACGTGCACCGCGAGGGGCTCACCGAGGTGACCGCGGCCGACATCGCCTCGGCGCGCAAGATGGGCTGTATCGTCAAGATGCTCGCGATCTGCGAGCGCAAGGACGACGGCAGCTCGGTCACCGCCCGGGTGCACCCGGCGATGATCCCCCTCAGCCACCCGCTGGCCTCGGTACGCGAGGCGTACAACGCGGTCTTCGTGGAGGCCGAGGCGGCTGGGCGGCTGATGTTCTACGGTCCCGGCGCGGGCGGTGCACCCACCGCCTCCGCCGTCCTCGGCGACCTGGTGGCCGCCTGCCGCAACAAGCTCGCGGCGACCACCGGAGCCGGCGAGTCCGCGTACACGCAACTGCCGGTGAGCCCGATGGGGGATGTGGTCACCCGCTACCACATCAGCCTCGACGTGGCGGACAAGCCGGGCGTCCTCGCACAGGTCGCCACGGTGTTCGCCGAGCACGACGTGTCCATCGACACGGTGCGCCAGCAGGGCAGAAACCAGGGCAGCGGCGATGAGGCCGCCTTCGAGCAGGGCGGTGGCGGAGAGCGTGAGGGTGGCGAGGCGTCGCTCGTCGTGGTCACCCACCGCGCGACGGACGCCGCTCTCACGGCGACCGTCGCCAGCCTCCGCAAGCTCGACACGGTACGCGGCGTGGCCAGCATCATGCGTGTGGAAGGGGAGTAGACCCGCAATGAACGCAACCATCGACCGTCCGCGCAGCTCGGGCACCCACCAGTGGCGCGGCATCATCGAGGAGTACCGCGACCGCCTGCCGGTCAGCGCGGAGACCCCGGTGGTCTCGCTGCTGGAGGGGGGCACGCCGCTGGTGCGCGCCCAGCTGCTGTCCGAGCGGACCGGCTGCGACGTCTTCCTGAAGGTCGAGGGGGCCAACCCCACCGGCTCGTTCAAGGACCGCGGCATGACCATGGCCATCTCCAAGGCCAAGGAGGAGGGCGCCCAGGCGGTCATCTGCGCGTCCACCGGCAACACCTCCGCCTCGGCCGCCGCCTACGCGGTGCGGGCCGGCATGGTGTGCGCCGTACTGGTGCCGCAGGGCAAGATCGCGCTGGGCAAGATGGGCCAGGCGCTGGTGCACGGCAGCCGCATCCTCCAGGTCGACGGCAACTTCGACGACTGCCTCGACCTGGCCCGCGGCCTGAGCGAGAAGTACCCGGTGGCGCTGGTCAACTCGGTGAACCCGGTGCGCATCGAGGGCCAGAAGACGGCCGCGTTCGAGATCGTGGACGCGCTCGGCGACGCGCCCGACGTGCACGTCCTGCCGGTCGGCAACGCCGGCAACATCACGGCGTACTGGAAGGGGTACCGCGAGTACGCCGACGACGGCGTCTCCACCCGCAAGCCGCGGATGTGGGGCTTCCAGGCGGCCGGGTCGGCGCCGATCGTCAACGGTGCCCCGGTGCGGCAGCCGCAGACCATCGCCACCGCGATCCGGATCGGCAACCCCGCCTCCTGGCAGTTCGCCGAGGAGGCCCGTGACGAGTCCGGCGGCCTGATCGAGGCTGTGACGGACCGTCAGATCCTCTCCGCCTACCGGCTGCTGGCCGCCAGCGAGGGAGTCTTCGTGGAGCCCGCCTCCGCCGCGTCGGTGGCCGGCCTGCTCAAGGCCGCCGACGAGGGCCGGGTCGACCCCGGGCAGCGCATCGTCTGCACGGTGACCGGCAACGGCCTGAAGGACCCGGACTGGGCGGTGGCCGGCGCCCCCCAGCCCACCACCGTGCCCGTCGACGCGGACGCCGCCGCCGCGCGGCTCGGCCTGGTCTGACCCCCTGGGGGCCGGGCTCGCGGCCCGGCCCCCGGGAACGGCCGACCCATGGGGCCGAGGGCCCGCGGGATTCCCCCCGGATGCCCCGCCGAGGGGGTCGGGCGGAGGGGCGCGCACGGCGGCGCGCCCCGGTGCCCGCGACGGTGCGACACGCTTCAAGCGCGGTGTGTGCGCCCTATGTCGCGGGGGAACCTTGTTTCGATAGGCTTGGACCACA
This sequence comes from Actinacidiphila yeochonensis CN732, assembly GCF_000745345.1. Taxonomy (NCBI): domain Bacteria; kingdom Bacillati; phylum Actinomycetota; class Actinomycetes; order Kitasatosporales; family Streptomycetaceae; genus Actinacidiphila; species Actinacidiphila yeochonensis. The sequence goes on from NZ_JQNR01000005.1 coordinate 2,823,562, forward strand.
GGCGCACGCGGTGCGCCCACCTCCAGCGGTCGCCTCCGACCGCCCCTCCCGCTCCGCCGCCCGGCAGGACGCCGTGCCCGGGAGCGACCCGCAAAAGGAGATTCGTCGAACGATGGCCGGTCCCGCGTTCCGCGCTGCGGCGGTACGAGTGCGTGTCCCCGCGACCAGCGCGAACCTCGGCCCCGGCTTCGACGCCCTCGGCCTGGCCCTCGGCCTCTACGACGACGTGGTGGTCCGCGTCGCCGACTCCGGGCTGCACGTCGACATCGCGGGTGAGGGCGCCGAAACGCTGCCGCGCGACGAGAAGCACCTGGTCGTCCGCTCCCTGCGGACCGCGTTCGACCTGCTCGGCGGCCAGCCGCGCGGCCTTGAGGTGGTGTGCGCCAACCGCATCCCGCACGGCCGCGGCCTCGGCTCCTCCTCGGCCGCCATCTGCGCGGGCATCATGGCCGCCCGCGCGGTCACCATAGGCGGCCCGGCGCAGCTGGACGACACCGCGCTGCTGGAGCTCGCCACCGAGATCGAGGGCCACCCCGACAACGTCGCGGCCTGCCTGATGGGCGGCTTCACGGTGGCGTGGACCGAGGGCGGCGCGGCCAGGGCGGTCCGGATGGAGCCCGCCGCCTCGCTGGTCCCGGTGGTCTTCGTCCCCGGCACGCCGCTGCTCACCGAGACCGCCCGCGGGCTGCTGCCGCGCACCGTCCCGCACGTGGACGCCGCGGCCAACGCGGGGCGGGCCGCGCTGCTCGTCGAGGCGCTGACCAGGCGTCCCGAGCTGCTGCTCGCCGCGACCGAGGACCGGCTGCACCAGGAGTACCGGGGGCCGGCGATGCCGGAGACCCTGGCGCTGGTGAACCGGCTGCGCGCGGCGGGCGTCCCCGCCGTCGTGTCGGGTGCCGGGCCCACCGTGCTCGCGCTGACCGACGAGGACGCCGCTGACAAGGTCTCCCGGTTCGCGGGTGAGGGCTGGGCGGCCAACCGCCTGGCGCTCGACGCCGCCGGGGCGAGTGTCCTGCCGCTCTCCAGTGGGCAGTGACACGATTGCCGGTCGAAGAGAGGGGGAATATCTGTTGGACCGGGTAGTGTTAACCTCAAGCCAGCATTCGCCGCCCCATGGGCGCGATGGGCTGTGTCCCCGTTGTGGGACCGCACTTCTTCCGGGAGCCTCCCACACCGCATAGGCAGCCAGTCCGGTCGCACCGGACAGCCTGTCCGGACGTGTCGAGCATGCTCCGGATCTCGGTACGAGCACCTCTTCCGTGCCGAGGGCACGTATGTATCTCTGCCGCCATCAGGCGGACCACCGCCCCGGGTTCCATCAGCGGGAACGCAGGACCCGGACAGCACGACCGGTCGCCGAGCCGCTCAGGCCGACGTCCGCTCCAGGGAAGGACCCTTCGTGAGCGACACCACCGATCTGATGGGCGTGCGCGCAGACAACACTGTCGCCGCGTCCGAAGCCGACGCGCCTGCCGCCGGTGCTGCCGCGGCCACCTCACGGCGACGCCGGTCCGGCACCGGCCTGGAGGGCATGGTGCTGGCCGAGCTCCAGCAGGTAGCCGCAGGTCTGGGTATCAAGGGCACCGCGCGGATGCGCAAGGGCCAGCTGATCGAGACGATCCGGGAGCGGCAGGCCGGTGGCGCGGCCCCCGCGGCGGCCGCGGCCGAGGGTGCGGCGACCGAGAAGCCCAAGCGCCGGGCCACCTCCCGCGCCCGCCTTGAGCAGGCGGAGACGGCCGAGGCCCCGCAGACGCAGATCGAGATCCCGGGCCAGCCGGCCGGCGAGAAGGCCGCGGCGTCCGACCGCGCCGACGCCGCCGACAAGGACACCAGGGCCGACAAGGCCGACCGTGCCGAAAAGGCCGACAAGGCCGACAAGGGCGGCGACCGCCAGGGCCAGGGCGACGACCGGCCCGAGCGTCAGCGCAGCGCCCGCGCCGACCGCCGCGAGCGGCAGCGCGACCGCCAGCGCAACCGCGGCGACGAGGGCGGCGAGGGCCAGCAGGGCGGCGGCCAGCAGGGCCAGAACCGCCGCGACCGGCAGCAGCAGGGCGGCGGCGCCGGCCAGCACGGCGGCCAGCAGGCCGGCGCCAACCAGCAGCAGGCGGACGACGACGAGTTCGGCGACGGCCGCGGCCGGCGCCGGGGCCGCTACCGCGACCGCCGCGGCCGCGGCCGGGGCCGCGAGGAGTTCGGCACCGAGCCGCAGGTGGCCGAGGACGACGTGCTGATCCCGGTCGCCGGCATCCTCGACATCCTCGACAACTACGCGTTCATCCGCACCTCCGGCTACCTGCCGGGCCCCAACGACGTCTACGTCTCGCTCGCCCAGGTCCGCAAGAACGGCCTGCGCAAGGGCGACCACGTCACCGGCGCGGTGCGGCAGCCCAAGGACGGCGAGCGGCGCGAGAAGTTCAACGCGCTGGTCCGGCTGGACTCCGCCAACGGCATGGCCGCCGACTCCGGCCGCGGCCGTCCGGAGTTCAACAAGCTCACCCCGCTGTACCCGCAGGACCGGCTCCGGCTGGAGAGCGACTCCAACGTGCTCACCACCCGGATCATCGACATGGTCTCGCCGATCGGCAAGGGCCAGCGCGGCCTGATCGTCGCCCCGCCGAAGACCGGCAAGACGATGATCATGCAGGCGATCGCCAACGCGATCACCACCAACAACCCCGAGTGCCACCTGATGGTCGTCCTCGTCGACGAGCGGCCGGAAGAGGTCACCGACATGCAGCGGTCGGTGAAGGGCGAGGTCATCTCCTCGACCTTCGACCGGCCCGCCGAGGACCACACCACCGTCGCCGAGCTGGCGATCGAGCGCGCCAAGCGGCTGGTGGAGCTGGGCCACGACGTGGTGGTGCTGCTCGACTCCATCACCCGCCTGGGCCGCGCCTACAACCTGGCCGCGCCCGCCTCCGGCCGCATCCTGTCCGGCGGTGTGGACTCCACGGCGCTCTACCCGCCGAAGCGGTTCTTCGGCGCCGCCCGCAACATCGAGGACGGCGGCTCGCTGACCATCCTGGCCACCGCGCTGGTCGAGACCGGCTCGCGGATGGACGAGGTGATCTTCGAGGAGTTCAAGGGCACCGGCAACATGGAGCTCAAGCTCGACCGGAAGCTCGCCGACAAGCGCATCTTCCCCGCGGTGGACGTCGACGCGTCCGGCACCCGCAAGGAGGAGATCCTGCTCGGCGGCGAGGAGCTGGGCATCGTCTGGAAGCTGCGCCGGGTGCTGCACGCCCTGGACCAGCAGCAGGCGATCGAGCTGCTGCTGGACAAGATGAAGCAGACGAAGTCGAACGCCGAGTTCCTGCTCCAGATCTCCAAGACGACCCCCGGGCAGAACAACGACTGACCCCGGTCCGTCAGGCCCGCCCGGCCGAGACGCCCGCGTGCCCCCGCCGAGCCGGGGGTGCGCGGGCGTCTCCGCGTCTCCACGTCTCGGCGACGCGGCTGTTCGGTGCTTCCGCGTCCTCGGCGTCTCGGCGTCTCGGCGTCTCCGGACGGACGGGTCCGGGCATCGGGAGAAAGACCAGGTGGCGGCGGGGGCGCGCTCCCTCGGATGGCGGCGGGCGGGAGCCGGGCGCACGATGGGAGGTCTGACACACCGGACACCTCCGGAAGGCGTCGTACGGCCCGCGAACGCTCCACGGCACCGCCGGCGGTGATCCGGACAGGAGGAAGCCGAGGTCCCGCCCATGCCGGACGACCAGCAGCCCCGCACCGGCTCCAGCCCCACCGGAGCCGGCCGCACCCGCCGACACCGCCGGGGGCTGCTCATCGCGGCCTGGAGCGCGGCCGGCGTGGTGCTGCTGGGCGGCGCGGGCGCGGGGTACGCGTACCACCGGCTCAACGCCAACATCGACAGCGTCGACATCGACGGGGCCCTGGGCGGCCACCGGCCCGCCAAGCTGGGCAACGGCTCGATGGACATCCTGGTCCTCGGCTCGGACTCCCGCTCCGGTGCCAACCGCGAGTACGGCCACGACAGCGGCACCGCCCGCTCGGACACCGCGATGGTCGTCCACCTCGCCAAGGGCCACAAGCGCGCCACGGTCGTCAGCATCCCCCGCGACACCCTCGTCACGCGCCCGGCCTGCGCGACCGCGGACGGGCGGACGGCCCCCGCGCAGCGGCAGACGATGTTCAACAGCGCCTACGAGGTCGGCGGCCCGGTCTGCGCCGTCAAGACCGCCGAGCAGCTCACCGGGCTGCGCATGGACCACTACGTCGAGGTGGACTTCACCGGCTTCAAGGACCTGGTGAACACCCTCGGCGGGGTCCCGGTGACCACCACCCGGGCCATCCACGACACCAAGAGCCACCTCACCCTCGCCGCCGGCACCCACACGCTCGACGGCGAGCAGGCGCTCGGCCTGGTCCGTACCCGGCACGCCGTGGGCGACGGCAGCGACCTCGGCCGCATACAGCTCCAGCAGGCGTTCATGAAGGCGCTGATGGACCGGATCGGCGGCCTCGGGCTGACCACCAACCCCGCCAAGCTGTTCGCCGTGGCCGACACCGCCACCCGCGCCGTCACCACCGACACCGGCCTCGGCTCCGTGGACAAGCTGATGGGCCTGGCCCAGAGCGTGCGGCACCTGGACTCGACGAACACGCAGATGGTGACGCTGCCGGTGCGGTACGACCCGTCGAACCCGAACCGGGTCGAGCCGCTGCCCCGGCAGACCGCGATGGTGTGGGCGGCGCTACGGGCCGACCGCCCGGTGCCCGCCGCCGCGGTGACGGGCTCGGCCGGGGGACGCGGCGACGCGGGCGGTGTCCTCCAGGCCGAACCGGAGCCGAAGCCGTCCGCCTCGCACGGCGGCTGAGAGCGCCGAGCGGCGGCCGGCGACACCCCGCCCCCCAGGGCTGCCCGCCCCCAGGGCTGCCCCGACACCCCCAGGGCCGTCCCGAACCCGCCGGGCCGTGCCGAGCGGCGCAGGGCCGTCCCCGAGCGGCCCCGGCGCGGCGGCGAGCGCCGTCCGGAGCCCTCAAGCGCCGACCTGGGAGCCCGCAAGCCCCCCGCCGGCCAAGGCGGCCCACGAGGCCGCGCAGGCGCCTCCTCGACCCCCTCAGGCCCCCTCAGGCCCCGTCCAGTGGTCCGGCGGCCCTCCCGACCTGCGGCGGAACCCGCGTCGGCCTACGACGGACCCGTGACGGACCCGTGACGGCCCGCGCGAGGCCGCACCCGTGGTCCCGGCCGTCGCCGCCGGCACCTGCTCTCACCCCGCTGACCTGCGACGATGTCCACGGGAATGTTCCGGTCCCGGACCTGGTTTTGTCCCAAAGGGCCGGTCCTGGCAGACTGGTCCGCTGGCCCCGGTTCACGCATCGGCAACCCCGCCTGTGCGACCCGGCGCCCTCCGGAACCTAGGAGCACCCTTGAAGCGCGAGATCCACCCCGAGTACGTCGAGACCCAGGTCACCTGCACCTGCGGCGCGTCGTTCACCACCCGTAGCACCGAGACCAGCGGCCAGATCCGCGCGGACGTGTGCTCCGAGTGCCACCCGTTCTACACGGGCAAGCAGAAGATCCTCGACACCGGCGGCCGCGTGGCCCGCTTCGAGGCCCGCTTCGGCAAGAACGCCGGGTCCGGCAAGAAGTAGCGGTCCCGCCAGCGCCGGTCTCCGCGACGCTCCGTCCAGGTGCGTCGCGGGCCGGCGCTTTGTCGTCCCCGGCAGTGCCGCCCCACCGGCGGCAGCCGCCCGGAGGCGCAGGTCCCACCCGCGCCGACAGCGCTGTCAGCGCCGTCCCCCAGCATCAGGCAGCATCTACTCCTCCAGGAATCCACCATGTTCGAGGCGGTCGAGGAACTGATCGGCGAACACGCCGACCTCGAAAAGCAGCTTGCCGACCCCGCGGTCCACTCCGACCAGGCCAACGCCCGCAAGCTCAACAAGCGCTACGCGGAGCTCACCCCCATCGTCGGCGCCTACCGCGAGTGGCGGCAGACCGGCGAGGACCTCGACACCGCCCGTGAACTGGCCGCGGACGACCCGGACTTCGCCGCCGAGGTCAAGGAGCTGGAGAAGCACCGCGAGGACCTCACCGAGCGGCTGCGGCTGCTGCTGGTGCCGCGCGACCCCAACGACGACAAGGACGTGATCCTGGAGGTCAAGGCCGGCGAGGGCGGCGAGGAGTCCGCCCTGTTCGCCGGCGACCTGCTGCGGATGTACCTGCGGTACGCCGAGCGGCTCGGCTGGCGCACCGAGATCCTCGACGCCAACGCCTCCGACCTCGGCGGCTACAAGGACGTCCAGGTCGCCGTGAAGGCCAAGGCCTCGCACGAGCCCGGGCAGGGCGTGTGGGCGCGGCTGAAGTACGAGGGCGGCGTGCACCGGGTGCAGCGGGTGCCGGCCACCGAGTCGCAGGGCCGTATCCACACCTCCGCCGCGGGCGTGCTGGTCACCCCGGAGGCCGAGGAGGTCGAGGTGGAGATCGGCCCCAACGACCTGCGGATCGACGTCTACCGCTCCTCGGGGCCCGGCGGCCAGTCGGTCAACACCACCGACTCCGCCGTGCGCATCACCCACCTCCCCAGCGGCCTGGTGGTCTCCTGCCAGAATGAGAAGAGCCAGCTGCAGAACAAGGAGTCGGCGATGCGCATCCTGCGCTCCCGGCTGCTGGCCGCCGCCCAGGAGGAGGCCGAGCGGGAGGCGTCCGACGCCCGCCGCAGCCAGGTGCGCACCGTCGACCGCTCGGAGCGGATCCGCACCTACAACTTCCCGGAGAACCGCATCTCCGACCACCGGGTGGGCTTCAAGGCGTACAACCTGGACGAGGTGCTCGACGGCGGGATCGACGCGGTCATCCAGGCGTGCGTCGACGCCGACTCCGCCGCGAAGCTCGCCGCCGCCGGCGAGGGCGACTGAGGAGAGGACGGGACGTGAACCTGCTGCTCGCCGAGGTGGCGCAGGCCGCCCAGCGGCTGGCCGACGCCGGGGTGCCCTCGCCGCGCTTCGACGCGGAGGAACTGGCCGCGTACGTCCACGACGTCAAGCGCGGCCAGCTGCACACCGTGGCCGACGCCGACTTCGACGCGCGCTACTGGGAGGCCGTGGCCCGCCGTGAGGCCCGCGAACCGCTCCAGCACATCACCGGACGCGCCTTCTTCCGCTACCTGGAACTCCAGGTCGGACCCGGGGTGTTCGTGCCGCGGCCGGAGACGGAGTCGGTGGTCGGCTGGGCGATAGACGCCGTCCGCGCCATGGACGTCGCCGAGCCCCGCATCGTCGACCTGTGCACCGGCTCCGGCGCCATCGCGCTGGCGCTGGCCCAGGAGGTGCCCCGGTCCCGGGTGCACGCCGTGGAGCTGTCCCCGCAGGCGCTGGAGTGGGCCCGCAGGAACACCGCGGGCAGCAAGGTCGACCTGCGCGAGGGCGACGCCCTCACCGCATTCCCCGACCTCAACGGGCAGGTGGACCTCGTGGTCTCCAACCCGCCCTACATCCCCACCACCGAACGCGCCCTGATGGCACCCGAGGCGCGCGACCACGATCCCGAACTCGCCCTGTTCTCCGGCACCGACGGCCTCGACGCCATCCGCGGCATCGAGCGCACCGCGCACCGGCTGCTGCGCCCCGGCGGGGTGGTCGTCATCGAGCACGCCGACTCCCAGGGCGGCCAGGTGCCGTGGATCTTCGACGAGGACGCCGGGTGGGCCGACGCCGCCGACCACCCCGACCTCAACAACCGCCCGCGCTTCACGTCCGCCCGCAAGGCGACGCCGTGAGCGCCCAGCCCCTCGCACCAGCTCAGTTCCTGGAGGACATCCCATGGCACGGCGATACGACTGCGCGGACGCGACCGACCGGGTCACCGGCCTGCGTGAGGCCGTCTCGGCGGTCAAGCGGGGCGAACTCGTCGTCCTGCCGACCGACACCGTCTACGGCATCGGCGCCGACGCCTTCGACAAGGACGCCGTAGGCGACCTGCTGGAGGCCAAGGGCCGCGGCCGCAACATGCCCTCGCCGGTGCTGGTCGGCTCGCCCAACACCCTGCACGGCATCGTCACCGACTTCTCCGAGCAGGCCTGGGAGCTGGTCGACGCCTTCTGGCCGGGCGCGCTGACCCTGGTCACCAAGCACCAGCCGTCGCTGCGCTGGGACCTGGGCGACACCCGCGGCACCGTCGGCGTGCGCATGCCGCTGCACCCCGTCGCCATCGAACTGCTCACCGAGACCGGCCCGATGGCCGTCTCCAGCGCCAACCTCACCGGCATGCCCTCGCCGCAGGACTGCGACGCCGCCCAGGGCATGCTCGGCGACTCCGTCGCCGTCTACCTGGACGCCGGGCCGACCCCGGCCGCGGTGCCGTCCAGCATCGTCGACGTCACCGGCAAGGTGCCGGTGCTGCTGCGGGCCGGGGCGATCAGCGCGGAGGAGCTCCGCAAGGTCGTACCCGACCTGGAGGAGCGCCGTTGACGACCCCCCTGCCGCGGGCGGCCGGCGGCGCGGTCGCCGGCCACCTGCCGCCGGCGGGGCCGCGGCCGCGCCCCGACACCCTGCGCGTCCTGCACGTGTGCACCGGCAACGTCTGCCGCTCGCCGATGGCCGAGCGGCTGATGCGGCACGGCCTGGCGCAGCGGCTCGGCGCGGCGGCCGGCGCCATCGTCGTCGAGTCCGCCGGCACCTGGGGCCACGAGGGCGCGCCCATGGAGCAGCACGCGGCCGCCGTCCTCACCGAGTACGGGGCCGACACCGTCGGCTTCACCGGCCGTGAGCTCCTCGACGAGCACGTGATCGACGCCGACCTCGTCCTGACCGCCACCCGCGACCACCGCGCGCACGTGGTGTCCATGGGGCACGCGGCGGGACTGCGCACCTTCACGCTGAAGGAGTTCAACCGGCTGGTGCGGGCCATAGACCCGGCGACCCTGCCCGAGGGCGGCGTCGCCGAGCGGGCCCGCGCCCTGGTCCAGGCCGCCGCCGCGCTGCGCGGCTGGCTGCTGGCGCCCAGCCTCGGCGCCGACGAGGTGCACGACCCGTACGGGGCGCCGCTGGCGTACTTCCGCAGCATCGGCGAGGAGATCCAGGACGCCCTCGACCCGGTGGTGACCGCTCTCACCGGCATCCCCGCAGCCGTCTGACGACCGCGGGACCCGCGGGACCCGCCGGACGGCTCCCGCCCGACGACCGCAGGACCCGCCCTCCGAGGACCGCCCGACGCCGCAGGACCCGCCGGAACCGCGCCGGCGGCCCGCAGACGTACGGCAGGCGTACCGAGCGGCCCCGGGTCCCCGGCGTCCCCGCGTCCCGCAGCGTTCCCGCGTCCCGCAGTGTCCCCCGTCTCACCGGCCGGCCGCTGCCGCCGCACGGGGACGAACCCCGACTCATACCCGCAACCGGGGCGGTGGAACCGCCGCAGCCCGCTGTGAGTCCTCCCTGGTGTTCGCTCTCCCGACCCGGCCACCACTAGGGTGTGAGGCTGTGAGGATCTCCCGGACGTGCGCGCGTCGTCGGCGTACCCCCGAGAACGTGGGAGGCTGCGCGTGCGCGAGTACCTGCTGACCCTGTTTATCGCCGCCGCGGTCACGTACCTGCTGACCGGACCGGTGCGGAAGTTCGCCATCGCCGCCGGCGCGATGCCACCCATCCGCGACCGTGACGTGCACCGCGAACCGACCCCCCGGCTGGGCGGCATCGCGATGTTCGGCGGCCTGTGCGCCGGCCTGGTGGTCGCCGCGCACCTGACCAACCTCTCGTCGGTCTTCACGCTCTCGAACGAGCCGCGCGCGCTGCTGTCCGGTGCCGGCCTGATCTGGCTGCTCGGCGTGCTCGACGACAAGTGGGGCGTGGACGCGCTGGTCAAGCTCGGCGTCCAGATGATCGCCGCGGGCGTCATGGTCTTCCAGGGCCTGGCGATCCTGTGGATCCCGGTGCCCGGCATCGGCACGGTGGCCCTCACCCCGGTGCAGTCCACGCTGCTGACCGTCGCGCTGGTGGTCATCACCATCAACGCCGTGAACTTCGTCGACGGCCTCGACGGCCTGGCCGCCGGCATGGTCTGCATCGCCTCGGTCGCGTTCTTCATGTACGCCTACCGCATGTGGTACGGCTACGGCATCGAGGCCGCCGCCCCCGCGACGCTCTTCTCCGCGATCCTCATCGGGATGTGCCTGGGCTTCCTGCCGCACAACATCCACCCCGCGCGGATCTTCATGGGCGACTCCGGCTCCATGCTGATCGGCCTGGTGCTCTCCTCGGCCGCGATCTCCATCACCGGCCAGGTCGACCCGGACGCCATCACGTCGTTCACCGGGTCCACCAAGCAGACCGTCCACTTCATGGTCCCGGTCTACATGCCGCTGCTGCTGCCGCTGACCATGATCGCCATCCCGGCCGCCGACCTGGTGCTGGCCATCGTGCGCCGGACCTGGCGGGGCCAGTCGCCGTTCGCCGCCGACCGCGGCCACCTGCACCACCGGCTGCTGGAGATCGGGCACTCGCACAGCCGGGCCGTCATGATCATGTACTTCTGGGCCGCGCTGATCGCCTTCGCCTCGGTGGCGTTCTCGGTCAGCTCCTCCAGCCTGTGGATCGTGCTGGTGATCGTCGCGCTCAGCGCCGTCGGGCTGGTGGTGCTGCTGCTGCCGGCCTTCCGGCCGCACGCCCCGCGCTGGGCCGAGTCCGTTGTGCCGCCCCGCTACCGGCGCCGCCGGCGCCGGCTGGCCGCCGCCGCGGCCGCCGCGGAGCGGGAGATGCGCGCCGCCGACCCGGCCGACCGGCCCGCGCTCAACGGCGCCACCGCCGTCGGCGACCGCCCGCGGCTGCCCGAACACCGCGCCACCGGAACGCGGGTGGACTCCGGCCGGTGACGGTGGCCTGACCGGGCGTGCCCGACGGTGTGCCCACGGTGGCCCCTTGGTGACGTACTGTCCCATCTGCTGCCGTTCTGCCGTACATTGGGCGGCGTGTCGCTACCCCCCGCGTGTGACAGGCGGCACATCTCCATGGTAAAGACCGCATCAAATACTTTGTGATAGCGTTCACGAAAGCAGGGAAGCCGCCGAAAGACCGCCAGAAACATGGTCTTCCGGCGTGTGGCGCACCCTCGCCCCCGTCCCCCGCTCGTCTCCGACGACTCCGCTCGCCGTACCGCTCGCCCCAACTCCCGCCGGAGGAGCCGCCCCATGCAGCCCAACGACGCCCGGATCCTCCGGGGCTCAGCCCTGGTGGCCGCGCCCGTCGGCGCCGTCGCCGTCATCGCCAGCGCTGTCCTCGCGGGCAGCCACGGGCTGATCGGCGGACTGGTCGCGGTTGCTGTCGTGGGTGTGTTCTTCGCCGGCGGCTCCTATGCGCTGATGCGGATCACCGAGAACCGGCCCCAGGTCGCCATGACCGCGGGAATGCTGGTCTACGCCGTGCAGATCCTGCTCATCGGCGTCTTCATCGTCGCCTTCAACGGCACCAGCGCCTTCAGCGGGCGTGCCTTCGGGCTGAGCCTGCTGGTCACCGCGCTGGCATGGGTGGGCGGCCAGGTCAAGCAGAGTCTGACCAGCCGCATGCTCTACGTCGATCCCGAACCCTCGGTCCCTGCCCTGAAGCGGGAGGCGGACGCGGTCGGGACGGGGTCGCGCGATGCGACGTGACGGAGAGCCCCCGCTCCCCGGAGCGGCGTGGCGGCTCCGCGAAGGAGCATGTAAGGGCAGGGTAAATCGCTTTCCCGCTGGTCTGCTATCGTCCGAAGTCGCATCCGGACGTGAGGGCCCCTCGCTAGCGCAGAGGGTCATGCCCCCGCGCCCTGCGGTGTATTCGGAACCGGAACCGCACGCGCGGCACGGAGGACGGATGCCCGTGCGGCGGTGCGGGCTCCCCGTGGACCACGCAGGCCTCGCCACGCCCCGCCCGCAGTGCCGAACAGCGGCCCCACCAGCCGCGCTGACACACAAGGTTGCCGTTACTTATGCGTCACGACGAAGGAGTCACGGGTGAGTGCCCACACGCTGCTCGCTGAGGCTGGATGCCACATCCAGCACGACTGCGCATTCCCCGCTCCGGGCCTCAACTCGTTCGACTTCAAGCCGCTCTTCAGCATCGGCAGCTTCGACTTCACGAAGCCCATGCTGCTCGCGATCATCGCCATGCTGATCGTGGTGGGCTTCTTCTGGGCCGCGTTCAACAAGCCCAAGCTGGTGCCGGGCAAGCTGCAGCTGGTCGGTGAGATCGGCTACACGTTCGTCGCGCGCAGCATCGCCCGCGAAGTGATCGGCAAGAAGGGCGACAAGTACGTCCCCTTCCTCTGCTCGATCTTCTTCTTCGTGTGGTTCATGAACATCATGTCGATCATCCCGGTCGCGCAGTTCCCGCCCACGTCGCGGTTCGCGTTCCCGGTGGGCCTGGCGGCCCTGGTCTTCATCACGTACATGTACCTGACGTTCAAGACCCACGGCTTCCGGGGCGGCATCAAGAACCTGGTCTGGATCGAGGGGCTCCCGAAGCCCCTGGTGCCGCTGATCGTGGTGCTGGAGTTCATCCAGAACGTGATCACCCGCCCGTTCACCCTGGCGGTCCGGCTCTGGGCGAACATGTTCGCCGGGCACATGCTGATCGTCATGTTCAGCGTCGCCAGCTGGTACCTGCTGACCCCGTCGGTGCTCACCGCGGTGGCCGGCGGATCGTTCGCACTGGCGATCTTCATGACCGCCTTCGAGCTGCTGATCCAGTTCCTCCAGGCGTACATCTTCACGCTGCTCGCCTCGATCTACATCCAGGGCGCGCTCGAAGAGGGCCACTGACCCCGGGCCGGCCCCGGCGTCAACAGCCCGACCCGCACCACCACCCACAAACATCCGCTGGGAAGCCCCCCGGCGGACCGCATCACGAAGGAAGACGAAATGTCTGCCGAGCTCGTTAACCTCGCCGCCGCCACCACCGCCGGCCGCCTGGGCGCGGTCGCCTACGGCCTCGCCGCCATCGGCCCCGGCGTGGGCATCGGTCTGGTCTTCGGACACTCCATCGAGGCCATGGCCCGCCAGCCCGAGGCGATGCCGGTCATCCGCACCAACATGTTCCTCGGCTTCGCGCTCTGCGAGGTCCTCGCGCTGCTCGGCCTGGTCGTCCCCTTCATCTTCCAGAAGTGACCTGGACCGCCAACCAGTAGCCACTCGACGAAAGGTTCAGACATGATGACCTTCCTTGCGGAGGAGGGGGCGCAGAACCCGCTCATCCCCGACACCGCGGAACTGGTTGTCGGCCTGCTCTGCTTCTTCATCGTCTTCGGCCTCCTCGGTAAGAAGCTCCTGCCGAACATCCAGAAGACCCTGGCGGAGCGGCATGACGCGATCGAGGGTGGCCTGGAGCGGGCGGAGAAGGCGCAGGCCGAGGCCAACCGCACGCTTGAGGAGTACAAGGCCCAGCTCGCCGAAGCCCGTCACGAGGCGGCCCGGATCACCGAGCAGGCCCGGGAGCAGGGCGCGCAGATCATCACCGAGATGCGCGAGGAGGGCCAGCGCCAGCGGGACGCGATCGTCACCGCGGGCCACGCCCAGATCGAGGCGGACCGCCGCCAGGTGACCACCGCGCTGCGGCAGGAGGTCGGCCGGCTGGCCACCGACCTGGCCGGACGCGTGGTGGGCGAGTCGCTCCAGGACTCGGCACGGCAGAGCCGGGTCATCGACCGGTTCCTGGACGGGCTTGAGGACAGCGCCGCGTCCGCGGAGGCCGCGCGATGAACGGCGCGAGCCGGGACGCGCTGGCCGGCGCCCGCGAGCGGCTGGACGCGTTGACGGAGAGCACCTCCGTCGACGTGACCGCGCTCGCCGGCGAGCTGGCCTCGGTGACTGCGCTGCTCGACCGCGAGAGCGGTCTGCGCCGCGCGCTGACCGACCCGGCCCAGCCCGCCGAGGGCAAGGCCGAGCTGGTCCGGCGGCTGCTGGGCGGCCAGGTCAGCGGCGAGGCCGCCGACCTGGTGGCCGGCATGGCCCGGTCCCGCTGGTCGCGGTCGCGTGACCTGGCCGACGCCCTGGAGGAGCTGGCCGACACGGCCGACCTGATCGCCGCCCAGCGGGCCGGCGGTCTGGACGACGTCGAGGACGAGCTCTTCCGGTTCGGCCGGATCGCAGCGGGCAGCACCGAGCTGCGCGCCGCGCTCCACGACCGGACGGCTCCGGCCACGTCCAAGTCCGAGCTGCTGCACGGGCTGCTCGGCGGGCGCGTCCACCCGGTGACGGAACGGCTGGTCGTCAGGCTGGTCGGCGCGCCGCGAGGACGTAGCCTGGAGGGCGGGATCGAGTCCCTGTCCAAGCTGGCGGCGGCCCGCCGTGGCAGGACCGTCGCGGAGGTCGTCTCGGCGGTCCCGCTCGACGACCGGCAGAAGCAGCGCCTGGGCGACGCCCTGGCCAGGATCTACGGCCGTCCGGTGCACCTCAACATCGACGTGGACCCCTCGGTCCTCGGCGGACTGCGGGTGCGGGTGGGCGACGAGGTCATCAACGGTTCCATCGCCGATCGGCTCGAAGAGGCCGCGCGGCGGATGGCCGGCTGACAGCCGCCAACTCAACAAGCATGAATGCGGCCCGAGTTGGGCCGTGAGGAATACAGGGCCCAACAAGGAGAGCAGGGAACCCAGATGGCGGAGCTCACGATCCGGCCGGAGGAGATCCGGGACGCGCTGGAGACGTTCGTCCAGTCGTACCAGCCGGACGCCGCCTCGCGCGAGGAGGTCGGCACGGTCAGCGTTGCCGGAGACGGCATCGCGAAGGTCGAGGGACTGCCCTCGGCCATGGCGAACGAGCTGCTGAAGTTCGAGGACGGCACCCTCGGCCTCGCCCTCAACCTCGAAGAGCGCGAGATCGGTGCGATCATCCTCGGCGAGTTCGACGGCATCGAGGAAGGCCAGCCTGTCCAGCGGACCGGCGAGGTGCTGTCCGTCGCCGTCGGTGAGGGCTACCTCGGCCGGGTCGTCGACCCGCTGGGCAACCCGATCGACGGACTCGGCGAGATCGAGACCGAGGGCCGCCGCGCCCTCGAACTGCAGGCGCCCACCGTCATGCAGCGCAAGTCGGTGCACGAGCCGATGCAGACCGGCCTGAAGGCCGTCGACGCCATGACCCCGATCGGCCGCGGTCAGCGCCAGCTGATCATCGGCGACCGGCAGACCGGCAAGACCGCCCTCGCGGTCGACACGATCATCAACCAGCGTGACAACTGGCAGTCCGGCGACCCGAGCAAGCAGGTGCGCTGCATCTACGTCGCCATCGGCCAGAAGGGCTCCACCATCGCGGGCGTGCGCGCCTCGCTGGAGGAGGCCGGCGCGCTGGAGTACACGACGATCGTCGCCGCCCCGGCCTCCGACCCGGCCGGCTTCAAGTACCTCGCCCCCTACACCGGTTCGGCCATCGGTCAGCACTGGATGTACCAGGGCAAGCACGTCCTCATCGTCTTCGACGACCTGAGCAAGCAGGCCGACGCCTACCGCGCCGTCTCGCTGCTGCTGCGCCGTCCGCCGGGCCGCGAGGCCTACCCGGGCGACGTCTTCTACCTGCACTCCCGTCTGCTGGAGCGCTGCGCGAAGCTGTCGGACGACCTGGGCTCCGGCTCCATGACCGGCCTGCCGATCGTGGAGACCAAGGCCAACGACGTGTCGGCGTTCATCCCGACCAACGTCATCTCCATCACCGACGGCCAGTGCTTCCTGGAGTCCGACCTGTTCAACGCCGGCCAGCGCCCGGCCCTGAACGTCGGTATCTCGGTCTCCCGCGTCGGCGGCTCGGCCCAGATCAAGGCCATGAAGAGCGTCTCCGGCCGGCTGAAGCTGGACCTCGCCCAGTACCGCGAGCTGGAGGCGTTCGCTGCCTTCGGTTCCGACCTGGACGCGGCCTCCAAGGCGCAGCTGGAGCGCGGCCAGCGCATGATGGAGCTGGTCAAGCAGGGCCAGTACGCCCCGTTCCCGATCGAGGACCAGGTCGTCTCCATCTGGGCCGGCACCACCGGCAAGCTGGACGACGTCCCGGTCGAGGACATCCGCCGCTTCGAGCGCGAGCTCCTCGACTACCTGCACCGCGAGCACAAGGCGCTGCTCACGGGCATCGTCGAGACGGGCAAGCTGGAGGACGGCACGATCGACGCGCTGACCGGGGCGGTGGCTGCGTTCAAGAAGCAGTTCGAGACCTCCTCGGGCGCGCTGCTGGTCGAGGGCTGATCGCATGGGCGCACAGATTCGGGTCTACAAGCGCCGGATCAGGTCCGTCACCGCCACGAAGAAGATCACCAAGGCGATGGAGATGATCGCGGCCTCGCGGATCATCAAGGCCCAGCGCCAGGTGGCGGCCTCGTCCCCGTACTCCGACGAGCTGACGCGCGCGGTGACCGCCGTCGCGACCGGCTCCAACACCAAGCACGCGCTCACCACCGAGGCGGAGAACCCGACCCGGGCCGCGGTACTGGTCATCACCAGCGACCGCGGTCTGGCGGGCGGCTACTCCTCCAACGCCATCAAGACCGCGGAGCGGCTCACCGAGCGGCTGCGCGGCGAGGGCAAGGAGGTCGACTCCTACCTGGTGGGCCGCAAGGCGGTGGCGTACTTCGCCTTCCGCGAGCGCAAGGTCGCCGGGTCGTGGACCGGGTTCTCGGACAACCCGAGCTACGCCGACGCGAAGAAGGTGTCCGCGCCGCTGATCGAGGCGGTGCTGGCCGACTCCGAGCAGGGCGGGGTGGACGAGATCCACATCGTCTTCACCGAGTTCGTCTCGATGATGACGCAGAACCCGGTCGACCGGCGGCTGCTGCCGCTCGCTCTCAAGGAGCGGCCGCAGGACGAGGAGGGCGGCGGCCCGGCGAAGGCCGAGGCGCTGCCGCTGTTCGAGTTCGAGCCGTCGGCGGAGGGCGTGCTGGACGCGCTGCTGCCGCGGTTCGTCGAGAGCCGCGTCTACAACGCCATGTTGCAGGCGGCCGCGTCCGAGCACGCGGCCCGCCGCCGGGCGATGAAGTCCGCGACGGACAACGCCGAGGACCTCATCAAGTCGCTGACGCGGCTTGCCAACGCGGCCCGACAGGCCGACATCACCCAGGAAATCAGCGAGATCGTCGGTGGCGCGAGCGCCCTCGCCGACGCGAGCGCGGGGAGTGACTGACCACAATGACCACCACTGCTGAAACGGCCACGGCCACGGGCCGCGTCGCCCGGGTCATCGGCCCGGTCGTCGACGTGGAGTTCCCCGTCGACGCGATGCCGGAGATCTACAACGCCCTCCACGTCGACGTCATCGACCCGGCGGCGGACGGCGCGACCAAGACGCTGACGCTGGAGGTCGCGCAGCACCTCGGCGACGGCGTCGTGCGCGCCATCTCCATGCAGCCCACCGACGGTCTGGTCCGCCAGGCCGTGGTGACCAACACCGGCGACGGCATCACCGTGCCCGTCGGCGACGTCACCAAGGGCCGTGTCTTCAACACCCTCGGCCAGATCCTCAACGAGCCCGAGGCCGAGTCCGAGGTCACCGAGCGCTGGGCGATCCACCGCAAGGCGCCGAAGTTCGACGACCTCGAGTCGAAGACCGAGATGTTCGAGACCGGCCTGAAGGTCGTCGACCTGCTGACCCCGTACGTCAAGGGCGGCAAGATCGGCCTCTTCGGCGGCGCCGGCGTCGGCAAGACCGTGCTGATCCAGGAAATGATCATGCGTGTCGCCAAGCTGCACGAGGGCGTCTCCGTCTTCGCCGGCGTGGGTGAGCGCACTCGTGAGGGCAACGACCTCATCGAGGAGATGGCGGAGTCCGGCGTTCTCCCGCAGACCGCGCTGGTCTTCGGCCAGATGGACGAGCCCCCGGGCACCCGTCTGCGGGTCGCGCTGGCCGGTCTGACCATGGCGGAGTACTTCCGCGATGTGCAGAAGCAGGACGTGCTGTTCTTCATCGACAACATCTTCCGCTTCACGCAGGCCGGTTCCGAGGTCTCCACGCTGCTCGGCCGCATGCCGTCCGCGGTGGGCTACCAGCCGAACCTGGCCGACGAGATGGGTCTGCTCCAGGAGCGGATCACGTCGACCCGTGGCCACTCGATCACCTCCATGCAGGCGATCTACGTGCCCGCGGACGACCTGACCGACCCGGCGCCGGCGACCACCTTCGCCCACCTCGACGCGACGACCGTGCTCTCGCGGCCGATCTCGGAGAAGGGCATCTACCCGGCCGTGGACCCGCTGGACTCCACGTCCCGCATCCTGGACCCGCGCTACATCACGCAGGAGCACTACGACACCGCCTCGCGGGTCAAGGGAATCCTGCAGAAGTACAAGGACCTCCAGGACATCATCTCCATCCTGGGCATCGACGAGCTCGGCGAGGAGGACAAGCTCACCGTCTTCCGCGCCCGCCGCATCGAGCGCTTCCTGTCGCAGAACACCCACGCGGCGAAGCAGTTCACCGGTGTCGACGGCTCGGACGTCTCGCTGGACGAGTCCATCACGGCGTTCAACGCGATCGCCGACGGCGAGTACGACCACTTCCCGGAGCAGGCGTTCTTCATGTGCGGTGGCCTGGACGACCTCAAGGCCAACGCCAAGAAGCTCGGCGTCAGCTGACGCAGGGCACTCGCTGAGCAGGGGAGCGGCCCGGCCCGCCCCGGTTCGCCGGGGCGCCGGTCCGGCTCCCCTGCTCGCACCCCTTATTCTTTGTTCTACGCATCCCCGCAGGCGGTGGGTGCCAACCCGAGGAGCCGTCTTGGCCGATCTTCACGTCGAGCTGGTCGCCGCGGACCGCAACGTCTGGTCCGGCGAGGCCCACCTGGTCGTCGCCCGCACCAAGTCGGGTGACATCGGCATCATGGCCAACCACGAGCCGGTGCTCGGGGTGCTCCGGTCCGGTCCGGTGACCATCCGCACCAGCGACGGCGGCACGGTGGTCGCCGCGGTGCACGGCGGGTTCATCTCCTTCTCGGACAACAAGCTGTCCATCCTCGCCGAGATCGCGGAACTCGCCGAGGAGATCGACACCGAGCGGGCCGAGCGCGCGCTCCAGGCGGCCAAGACCGCCGACGACCCGGGTGCCCAGCGCCGCGCCGAGGTGCGGCTGTCGGCCGCCGCCGGAGCCCACTGACCGCTCCTCCCGCCGGGCCCGCAGGGTCCGGCGCCGAGCGGGTGACACCCGCACGCAGCAGGACCCGCAGGACCAACGGTGCCGCGGACCGCCCTTTTCGGCGGTCCGCGGCACCGGCACAGCAAGAGCAGCAGCCATTCCTAGGCGAGGAGGTCGACGGACGTGATCCTCGCTCTCGAAGTGGTCGGCGGGGTGCTCCTCGCCGTGGTGCTGGGGCTCTTCCTCTTCGGGCTGCGCCGCCGGCTGATCCAGCGCCCGGGCGGCACCTTCGACTGCAGCCTGCGGCCCGCCCCGCCCGAGGAGGCCGAGGCCGGCGCGGTCGGCACGGCCGGCGGCCGCGGCTGGGTGTACGGGGTGGCCCGCTACAGCGGTGACCGCGTCGAGTGGTTCCGCGTCTTCTCCTACGGCTTCCGGCCCCGCCGGGTGCTGGAGCGCCCCGCCATCGAGGTGCTGGGGCGGCGGCAGCCGCAGGGCTCGGAGGAGCTGGCGCTGCTGTCCGACGCGGTGGTGCTGGTCTGCGCGCACCGGGGGGTGCGGCTGGAGCTGGCGATGAGCGACGACGCGCTGACCGGTTTCCTCGCCTGGCTGGAGGCGGCGCCGCCCGGCCAGCGCGTCAACGTGGCGTGAGCCCGCGCCGGGCCGGGCTCGCCCGGCCCAGCTCGGTGGCTTGACGGTCCGGGCGGCTCGGGCGGTCCGGTGGCTCCACCGTCCGGGCGGCTCGGGCGCCTCGGTGGCTCAGCGGTTCTCGCCGGGCACCCACAACACGTCGCCGCGCTCCTTGTTGGCCGTGCGCGCCAGGATGAACAGCAGGTCCGACAGCCGGTTCAGGTAGGTCGCGGTGAGCGCGTTCATCGTCGTGCCGTGCTCCTCCAACGCCGCCCACGTCGAGCGCTCCGCCCGCCGCACCACCGTGGTGGCCTGGTGCAGCAGCGCCGCGCCCGGGGTGCCGCCGGGCAGGATGAAGCTGCGCAGCTTCTCCAGATCGGCCAGGAAACGGTCGCAGTCCGCCTCCAGACGGTCCACGTAGGACTGCTCCACCCGCAGCGGCGGGTACTTCGGGTCCGGCGCCACAGGGGTGGCCAGGTCCGCGCCCACGTCGAAGAGGTCGTTCTGCACCCGGGTCAGTACGGCCGCCAGCGGCTCGGACAGCCCGCCCAGCGCGAGGGCCGTGCCGATGACGGCGTTCGCCTCGTTGACGTCGGCGTAGGCGGCGATGCGGGTGTCGGTCTTCGCGGTGCGGCTCATGTCGCCGAGCGCGGTCGTGCCGTCGTCGCCGGTGCGGGTGTAGATGCGGGTGAGGTTGACCATGCGGCGAGCCTACCCAGGAGCCTTGCCCTGCCCGCCCGACGCCGCGCGCCCGCGACCCCTGCCACCGCGCGACGCCGCGCGCCCGCCAGCCCTCGACGCCGCGCGCCCGCGGCCGTGTGCCCGGCTGCCGCGTGCCCGCTTCGGTGCCGCGGGGCCCGATTCCCCGCCCCCCGCACGGTCGTTGCCGGGGCCCCGCCCGGCGCCGCGGTCCGGCCCGCCACCCTCGGTGCGACCAAGGACACACGGTGACGCGGCCGACATGATGCTGCGCACGGCGTGGAACGGGCGCTATCGTCCGGCAGACGCCCCAACTACCCCGACGGAGAGGTGTGTGCCGTGGCGAAGAAGCTCGCCGTCATCGGAGCCGGACTGATGGGCTCCGGCATCGCTCAGGTGTCCGCACAGGCGGGCTACGAGGTGGTGCTGCGCGATGTCACGGACGAGGCGCTCGCCCGCGGCCGGGACGCGATCGCCGCGTCCTACCGGAAGTTCACCGAGAAGGGCCGGATGACCGGGGAGGACGCGGAGGCCGCGCTCGCCCGGATCACCACCACCACCGACCTCGACGCCGTCGCCGACGCGGACCTGGTGGTGGAGGCGGTGTTCGAGCAGGTCGAGGTGAAGCGGGAGATCTTCCGCACCCTGGACGGCCTGGTCCGCGACGACGCCGTCCTCGCCTCCAACACCTCCGCCATCCCCATCACGAAGATCGCCGCGGCCACCGCCAGCCCCGAACGGGTGGTGGGCACCCACTTCTTCTCGCCGGTGCCGCTGATGCAGCTGTGCGAGCTGGTCCGCGGCCTCAAGACCAGCGACGAGACCCTCGCCCGCGCACGGGAGTTCGCCGAGTCCACCGGCAAGACCTGCGTCGTCGTCAACCGCGACGTGGCCGGCTTCGTCACCACCCGGCTGATCTCCGCGCTCGTCGTCGAGGCGGTCAAGCTGTACGAGTCCGGGGTGGCCAGCGCCGAGGACATCGACACCGCCTGCAGGCTCGGCTTCGGCCACGCCATGGGTCCGCTCGCCACCGCCGACCTGACCGGCGTCGACATCCTGCTGCACGCCACCGGCAACATCTACACCGAGTCGCAGGACGAGAAGTTCGCCCCGCCGGAGCTGATGCGCCGGATGGTGGACGCGGGCGCCATCGGCCGCAAGAGCGGCGAGGGCTTCTACCGCTACCCGTAGCCCGTCCGCGCGTCAGACCGAAAGCCACTGAAAGCCACTGAAAGCCATTGAAAGACACTGAAAGCCGAACGCACCAATCCGATCACCCTTGAGGGTGAATTCGGTATCGGTTCCCTCACAGACGGCAACTTCTGTATACGACGGGCCGTCAGTTGTGTGAAGACAGAACGGGTCCATGCCGTTCGGGAGACGGCGTACACACCAGCACTGTCCGGGGAGTGACTATGCACATCAGGGGCGACCACGCCGAGCTGGTCGTCGGGGGGCGCCTCGACGTCCGCAGCGCGGCGGACGCCCGTACGGCCCTGCACACCGCCGTCGACTCCGGCGCCGGCGACCTCGTACTGAACCTGACCGAGCTGGACTCGTGGGATGCGACCGGCCTCGGCGTCATCATGGGTGCCCACCGGCGGGCCGGCCGGGCCAACCGGCGGCTGGTGCTGCGCGGGGTGCCGCCGCAGATGCAGCGGCTCCTCGTGGCCACTCGGCTGCACCGCATTCTCGCCATCGAGCCGTAGCTCCCGTCCGGCGGTCAGGAACTGGCCGCCGCGCGCCCTCCGCGGCGACTTTTCGCGGGCAACACCGCAGGCCGGAAAGGGCGGGAACGGCGGCCCCGCGGGGCCGCGGCGGCGGGTGGCGGGCCCCGGCACTTCATGGATGGTGCCCGAACCTCTAGAGTTTGCGCATCGATGGCCAGGAGGCGTGCCGCCGGGCGCGCCGCAGATGGGGAGACCGGGGCGGCAGTCCACGCGGACGCCGGCGGCCCGAGCGGGCCCCCACCCGTGACGCACCTTGGGGGCGTACGAGATGGACGACAGCGAGCGGTACGACTCCACCGAGGCGGCAGGGCGGCCGGACGACGGCCCCGGCGGCGCCGGTGCGGCGTCCGGCACGCCCGACGGCCGGCCCGCGGAGGGCGGTGCGCCCGGCCCGGCAGGGGCCGCGTCACCGACCGCGCCCAGCCTGCCGACCTCGCCCTTCGGCGCCACGGCGCCCGGCTGGAACGGCCCCGCGGCCGGCGCCTTCGACGGCTTCGCCGCGGGCGCGCCGGGCGCGCCCCGTCTGCCTCGGCGCCGGACCGCGGCGGACACCCCGACGCCGGGCGGGCAGTACCCGGCGGGCGACCAGTTCGGGCTGGACGCGGGTGCCGGGGTGATGGCGCGGCTGGCGGGCGCGGACGGCTTCGACGCGTTCGGCACGGGGGCGAAGGTCGCTCCCCGTCATGCCCTCCCGGCCGACGACGGCGCCGCGTCTTCCTCCGGCTCCTCCGGCTCTTCTGGCTCCGACGCGTCCATATCCGGGGCTCCGATACCCGGTACCCCGATACCCGACAGCTCGATACCCGGGGCCGCGGCTGGTGAGGCGCAAGGCCGCGGCGCGGGAACGGACTTCGGCGGCATCGCGTCCTACCTCGCCGGCAGCACCTCGGGGTTCGGCGCCGCGGCCTCGGACATCAGCACGGCGGCCGCTCCGTTCGGCGGCGGGACGGCGGGGGAGCGGGACCGCGAGGGCGACCGTGACCGCGACGGGGACGGGACCGCCGTCGCGGACCGCGACCCCGACGGGACCGCTGTCGCCCCCCGGCACGGCCGCCACGTGGCCGACGCGCCGGAGCGGGCCGCCGAGGCCCCGGACGCCCTGCCGTTCCGGGAGGTTCCGGCTCCCGCCCCGGCTCCGGACCAGCCGTCAGCCGGCGGGGGCCTCGCCGATCCCCTCGGCACCGCCCCTTCCGCTCCGGACGCGCCCGCCGTCGCCGCCGTCCCCGTACCAGGCGGCTACGACCCCGCCGAACCCGCCGTGTTCGGGGTGGCCTCCCCGGTCGCCGGGGACGCGACGGCCTCGGGCAGCGGCGCATCGCCCGAGCGGGGGCTCGTGCCCTTCCTCGGCGACAGCCGGGACGGCCGGTCCGGCGAGGTCGCCCGACCCGCCCAGGACGGACCGGCCGACGGCAGGTCCGACGTCACGTCCGACGCCCTCCCCGGCAAGGAGGTGGACGGCGTGCCGACCCGGCCCAGCGGGTTCGACGCCTTCGGCGCGAGCCTCTCGGCCCCCGGAGCCGCCGGAGCAGGAGCCACTGGAGCCCCCGGAGCCGGCTCCGCCGGCCCTTCGGGCGCCGGACCCGGCCAGGAGCTCGTACCGTTCTTCGGCGGTGGCCAGGACGCGGGGCGCGCCGTCGCCCCTGCGGACGGCGCGGGCCGTGCGGCGGGAACCCCCGGCGGGTTCGACGCCTTCGGCACCGGGTCGGCCCCCTCCGCCCCGGCGGGCGGCAGCTTCGACGCCTTCGCGGCCGGCGCGCTGCGCCCCGTCGAGGACAACCCGGCACTCCCCGCGGTCCGCCCCGTCCACGTCCCCTCCCTCTTCGACGGCTCCACCCCCGCTCCGCGCACCAGCCGGCCCGCCCGCGAGCCGCTGGCGCTGGAACCGGCCCGCGGCAGCGGCAACCGGATCGAGCAGGTGGCCACCGGCACGTACCTCCTGACCGTCAACCCGGTCGACGGCACCGAGGTCACCACCTGCCCGCCGGAGGAGCACGGCACTTCCGTGCGCCGCACCCGCGAGGACCGGGCCGCCCGCGCCGGCTCCGCCCGGCCGGCCCCGCCGCCGGGCCAGCTCGCCCCCGAACTCCCGCTGCTGGAACGGGAGGAGGAGCGGGAGCGGCTGGTGCGACTGCTCGGCCGCGGCCGTTCCGTCCGGGTCACCGGCCCGTGCGGCGCCGGCCGCACCGCGCTGCTGGAGTCGGTCGCCAACGCCTGCGAGCGGCTCGCCCCCGACGGCGTGCTGTGGCTGTCCGGCTACCGCCGCACCCTCGCGGACGTGCTCCAGGACCTGTGGGCCCTCGTCCACACCCGCGACGGCTACCGCCCCACTCGGGAGGAGCTTCCCGGGCTGCTGCGCGAGGTCGGCGCCGTGGTCGTCGTCGACGACCTGGAGTTCGGCGGCACCGCCGTGGAGGAGCTGCTGGCCGCGGCCCCCGAGTGCGCCTTCCTGATGGCGGCCACCCCCGACGTTCCGGCGCCGACCGCGGACGCCCTCGTCGAGGAGCTCTTCCTCTCCGGGCTGACCCGCACCGCCTGCGCCGACCTGCTCCAACTGGCCACCGGACGACCGCTGGAGGAGGACGAGGCGGCATGGGCCGCCGACCTGTGGTTCGAGTCCGAGGGCCTGCCGCTGCGCTTCGTCCAGGCCGCGGCGCTGCTGCGGCAGCGGGACGCGCTGCGCCAGCCGTCCGAGCCGGACCCGGACGACTCGGTGTGGCAGAAGGGCGCCCCGGCCCTGCCCGCGCCGCCCGACCTGACGCCCTTCGACGGCCCGGTCGCCGCCCTGGAGCCCACCGCCGTGCCGCGCGCCCGCGAGTCGCGCCCCCGGCTGCCGGCGTCGGCGGTGCCGCTGCCGTCCCTGGCGGAGAGCGCCGCCCCCGCGGAGCTGCTCGCCTCCCGGCTCGGCGAGGCCGCGCGCGAGGCCCTGGCCTTCGCGGTCGCCCTCGACGGGCAGTTCCCGCACCCCTCCCACCTGCCCGCGCTGGTCGGCGACACCCACGGGGACGCCGCGATCGGCGAACTCACCTCCGTCGGGCTCGCGGTGCCGGTCGGCGCGAACTTCCGGCTCGCCGCCGGCGTCGCCGCCCAACTGGCCGGCTCGTTCGGCGCGGAGGGCGAACTGACCGACGTGCAGGCGCACACCGCGGCCCTGCACTACGCCTGGTGGACCGGGCACCCCTCGGTGACGCCCGAGCGGGCCGCCGCCGAGTGCGAGACGATCATCGCGGCCCTGACGGCGTGCCGGGACGGCGGCCACGCCAGCGCCGCGGTGCTGCTGGCCCGTACCGTCGCGCCGGCCTTCGCCGCGGCCCTGCACTGGGGCGCGTGGGAGCGGGCGCTGCGGATCGGCCAGGAGGCCGCCCGGCTCTCCGGCGAGGTCGCCGAGGAGGCGTACTTCCTCCACGAGCTGGGCGTCCTCGCCCTCTGCACCGGCCACCCCGAGCGGGCCCGGGCCGAGCTGGAGGCGTCCATCGCGCTGCGCGCGGCGCTCGCCGACCGCAAGGGCACCGTGGTCGGCCGCCGCACCCTCGCGCTGGTCGAGGACGCCGCGTCCCAGGCGGACACCCGGACCGTGCCCCGGATCCCGGCGCCGATCGTGCTGACACCGTCCGTCGACGGCTACCCGGCGGGCTTCGCCGAGGCCTTCCCGGACGAACTCCCGGACGGGTACCACCAGGGCGTCCCCGCGGTGCCGCGCGCCGACGGGCCGGCCTCGGCCACGGCACCGCTGCCGGCGGTGGCGCCGGTCGTCATCGCCGAGCAGGGCCTCCCGGTCGACCTGACGAGCGGCCCCGGCCCGCGACGGCCCGGCGGCGCGGGCTCCAAGCGCGCCCTGGTGGCCGCGGGGACGGGCGTCCTGCTGGCCGCGGTCCTCGGCACCATCGTCACGCTGGGCGCGCACTCCGGCGACGACACCCCCGACAACCAGGTCAAGCCGATCGAGTCCGTCCAGCAGGACCAGCCCGCCGACGGCTCCACCTCCCCGGCCACGGCCGACGCCCCCGCGACGGCCCCGTCGTCCACGTCCTCCTCGCCCTCCGCGTCGGACACCGCGTCGGCGTCGTCGACGGCCTCGGAGACCCCGTCCGGTACGGCGAGCCCGTCGGCCTCGGACACCCCCAGCGGCACCACGTCGACCTCCGCGTCGGCCGACCCGACGGCCACCCGCACCAAGGCGGGATCGACCCCGCCGAAGAGCCCGTCGTCGAGCCCGCAGCCGACACACACGACCGTGACGACCCAGCCGACGACGACCGCCCCTACGACCGTTCCGACGACCGAGCCGCCGACCACGCCGCCCGACTCCTCCGGTGGGGACTCGTCCAGCGTGGCCACGGCGACGAACGTGACCGCCGCCACGGCGCAGCAGTCGGGAACGGCAGCCGCGGACGCGTCCTGACACGGCACCGCCGCCCCGGTCCTCCGGGGCGGCGGTGTGAGGTGCCTTGTACGGTGCGTGGGCGCGCGGGCGGGTGGCGGGCGGCCCAGGCCAGGCCCTAGAAGAGCCGCAGCTTGTCGTCCTCGATGCCGCGCAGCCCGTCGTAGTCGAGGACGGCGCACGCGATCCCGCGGTCGGTGGCCAGGACGCGGGCCTGCGGCTTGATCTCCTGCGCCGCGAACACGCCCTTCACGGGGGCCAGCAGCGGGTCCCGGTTGAGGAGTTCGAGGTAGCGGGTCAGCTGCTCCACGCCGTCGATCTCGCCGCGCCGCTTGATCTCCACGGCCACGGTGACGCCGTCCGCGTCCCGGCCGAGGATGTCGACCGGGCCGATCGCCGTGGGGTACTCGCGGCGGATCAGGGTCCAGCCCTCGCCCAGCACCTCCATCCGGTCGGCCAGAAGTTCCTGGAGGTGCGCCTCGACGCCGTCCTTGATCAGCCCCGGGTCCACGCCCAGCTCGTGCGAGGAGTCGTGCAGTATCTCCTCAAGGGTGATGATCAGCTGCTCGCCCGCCTTGTTGGTGACCGTCCACACCCCGTCGTCGCCCTCCTTGAGCGAGCAGGGCGGCGACATCCAGTTGAGCGGCTTGTAGGCCCGGTCGTCCGCGTGGACGGAGACACTGCCGTCCGCCTTGACCAGCAGCAGGCGGGTGGCCGACGGAAGGTGGGCGGACAGCCGACCGGCGTAGTCGACGGAGCAGCGGGCGATCACGAGGCGCATGGTCGGCAACGCTACCCGCCCACCGCCCCGGCCGGAAAATTGGCTGGTTGTGGGCGTCGCCGCCTGGTGCGGCCGTGCGCGGGGCGCCTACGGTTGAGCCCCGGGGCCGACTCCGCGCTCTCCAGCGGCCTTCCGCGCCCCCGTCCTCCCCCCTCCGCCGGCCGCTGCCGGCGCCGGGGGATGCCCGCAGACCCCGTCCTGCCGGACGTGTGGTCACGAGAGGAGATCCCCATGTCCCTCGACGTCTCACCGGCCCTCCTGGCACAGGCCGAGCGAGGCGAGGTCGACGAGAAGGAGTTCGTCGACTGCGTCCGGACGTCCCTCCCCTACGCGTGGGAGATGATCAGCTCCCTGGTCGCGCGCCTGACCGTCGACGGAGGGGACTTCGCCGACAACCAGGTGCCACCGCCGAGTGAGGCGGAGCGCGGGCAGTTGCTGCGCGCGCTGGCCAGCGACGCGATCCGCGGCGCGCTCCAGCGGCACTTCGGGGTGCGGCTGGCCTTCCAGAACTGCCACCGGGTGGCCGTCTTCCCGCTGGACCGCGATGTGCAGGAGACCTACAGCCGGTTCACCTCGGTCCGTGCCCAGCTGCTCAACCAGTCGCCGGAGCTGCGCGACTGCTGATCCCGGCCCCGGTGGACGGCGCCGACCGGCGAGCCGTGGGCGGGGACACGGCAGGTCGGCGGCCCGTCGGCGGGGGCGCCGGAGGACCCGCGGGCCGTGGGCGGACCGATGGCCACAGGCGGGCCATAGGCAGCCGCCGACGGCCCGCACAAGCGGGCGTGCTCCCGTCCCGGGCCGGGCGGGCCGGTTCAGGCCAGTTCCGGGAGCACGTCACCGCCGAGCCGGGCCACGTTCTGCACGGTGGTGTCCAGGTCGCCGGAGCCCTCGGCGAGAAGAGCGAAGCGGGTGATGCCGGTCCGTTCGGCGGTCGCCGCCAGCCGGTCCGCGCACAGCCGCGGCGGCCCCACCGGGTGCAGCGAGCACAGCAGCTCGGTGTAGCCGTACGGGTCCCGCATCCGGCGGGCGGTGCCGTCGAAGGTGCGGTGCGCAGCGAGGCCCTGCTGGAACCAGCCCGGCATGGTCTTGAGCAGCAGTTCCACCGCGTCCTCCTGGGTGTCGCCGATCTGCACCACCCCGGCCGCGACGTGCCCGGCCGCGGCCACCGCGTCGGGGGAGTGGCCCGCGGCCAGCGCCGTCCGCCGCCACAGGTCGACCATCTCCGCCTTCTCCGCGTCGCCGCAGTGCATCCCGAGCAGCATCGGCAGCCCGCGCAGGGCCGCCAGCCGCACCGTGCCCGGCGAGGTGCAGGCCACCACCACCGGCGGCCCCGAGCTGTCCTCCAGCTCGTCCGGGCGCGGCACCACCGCCACCTCGCGGAACCGGTAGCGCGGCCCGCGGCCGGCCACCGACGGCTCCCGCAACCAGCTCAGCAGCAGGTCGAGCGACTCGGGGAAGCCGCCTTCGAACGCCGCGAGGTCCGTGCCGAACACCTCCAGGTCCACCCACGGGCCGCCGCGGCCGACGCCCAGCGTGAACCGCCCGCCCGACGCGAGGTGGAGCAGCGCCGCCTGCTCGCCCAGCGCCACCGGGTGGGCGGTGGTCAGCACGCTGACCGCGGTGCCCACCCCGATCCGGCGGGTACGGCCCAGCAGCAGCCCGGCCAGCGTGGTGGCGGACGGGCACACCCCGTAGGGCACGAAGTGGTGTTCGGCCAGCCACACGGAGTCCAGCCCGGCCCTCTCGGCCGCCTCCGCCGTGGACACCGCCCGGTGCAGGGGCTCACTGTGGCCCTGCCCGGGAAACTGGGCCGCGAGTACGAAGGTCCCAACGCGCATCACGCACTCCCTCTTTTCCGGTCCAACGCCGGGGCACGTGCCAAAGGCACGGCCTCTCCGGGGAGTTCTCATGATTTTCTGCCGAGCGGCCACCGTCCGTCGCCGACCGGTGGCCAACGCTCTCCTGGCGGCTTGCGGGAAGGTGAACGTCCGCCGCCCGTAAGCGAGTTGGGAAGGCCCGGCGGCCCCGGACGGCGGTCGTCCGCAGCCGCGCCGGAGCGCACCGCCCGGTCCCCGCAGCCGTCCCGGCACCCGTTCGCGCGGCGGCGCCGGTGCGGTCCGCCGACGCCGTCCGCGTCCGAACCCGGTGGGCGGTGCCCTCCGTGCCCGGCGCGGGCGCGTAACCTGGACGGACAGCCCCCGTTGTCGACAACGCAGCCCGGGTCCGCCGGGCAGAGCGCGAGGTGCCTGTGTCCCCGCGACGCAACCGTCCCCACCGGCCGCCGGAGCCCGAGCGCGACAGCGGCTTCGGCCACGGCGACGTCGAGGAGTGGCAGGGCGAGGACTGGGTGGTGCGCCCCGTCGCCGGGGCCGCCGCGGCCAAGCACTACCGCTGCCCCGGCTGCGACCAGGAGATCCCGCCGGGGGTCGGCCACGTGGTGGCCTGGCGCGAGCACGGCGGGGTGGACGACCGCCGGCACTGGCACCGCGCCTGCTGGAACGCCAGGGACCGCCGCACCACCAGGGTGCAGCGGTCCCGGAACGCGCCCCGCTACTGACCGGGCGGCGTCCGCCGTACGCCACGGGGGACACGGCGCCTTCGCGCCGCCGCGTCCAACGGCGAACGCGGGTCACCCGCCGGACGTCACCCGCCGGACGTCACACGTCGCGGGCGTTGAGCGCGGTGAAGGCCGAGACGAGGGCGACGGCCGTCACGCAGGCGAGCATGACGAGCTGGTGCGTGCCGTTCTGGTTCTCGCTCCCGATCATCGGCACGTGGTAGAGCGAGGCGAGGCCGTTCGGCGCGGAGTAGCGGATCATCCCCTCGCGGAACGACTCCAGGCTGGACGGCAGGAACAGCGCCACGATCAGCGGCAGCAGCACCGCCCCGAGCATCGTGGCGATCGCGCCCGCCGAGTGGCGCAGCAGCGACCCCACCGACAGGGCCAGCAGGCCGAGCAGCGCCACGTACAGGCCCACGCCGGCGGTGGCGCCGAGCCACTCGCCGCCGCTGGCGGCCGTCACGCCGTTGTGGACCGCCACGCCCACGGCCGGGGTCAGGCCCGGGTCCACCGGCTGGCCGCCGAACGCCGCGTTGTTGACGACCGCGGTGAACGCGCAGGCCAGCGTGGTGGTGACGAAGGAGACCAGGAAGAAGACGATCGCCTTGGCCGCCAGCACCCGGGACCGGCTCGGGCAGGTGGTGAGGGTGGTGCGGATCATGCCGGTGCCGTACTCGGAGGTGATCACCAGCGCGCCGAGGGTCAGCACCGCGATCTCCCCGAGCAGTAGCCCGAACAGGCCGGGGGCGAGCACCGGGGTGGAGGTGTCGTGGTGGTTGTGCAGGGCCGCCACGATCAGCAGGTCGATGCCGATCACCAGCAGGAGCATCACCCCGAGCGTCCACATGGTGGAGCGGACGGTGCGGATCTTCGTCCACTCCGAGCGCAGCGCGTGGCTGAACCGGGCCGGCCGCACCGGTATCCGCGAGGTGAACCCGGCGCCGGGCGGCATCGGGTGCGGTGCTGGGGGCTGGGCCTGCGGCGGACCGTAGGGGTCGCGGGCGGGCCGGGGTGGGCGGCGCCGGGAAGGCCGGGGCCGGCGGGCACGGGAGCGGTCATCGGGCGTCCTCGCGGTCGGACGGGGCGGGGGGGTGACGGCGGGCGCCGGAGGCACCGGGGGTACGGCTGCCGGGAGGGCGGGCACCGGGGGCGGGCCGTAGGGGCCTGGCCGTGCGGGCGCCCCAACCGGGCTGCGGGGGCCCGCGGCGGCCGGCTGCTGGAGGCTCTGGCGCGGGTCCAGCGTGGAGCGGTAGTCCACCGCCCCGTTGGTCAGCCGCATGTACGCCTCCTCCAGCGACGCCTGGTGCGGGAGAGCTCCCACAGCCGCACCCCGGCCTCGTGGGCGAGGTCGCTGATCCGGGGGAGCGGCAGGCCGACGACGCGCAGCGCGCCGTCCTGGTCGGCGGTGACCTGGCCGCCCGCGTCCGCCAGCACCTTCGTCAACTGGTCGCGCTGGCCGCCCTCGTCAGGGGTGCGCACCAGGGCGAACCCGGTCGAGTGACGGGCGATGAAGTCGTTGACGCTCATGTCCGCCATCAGCTGACCGCGCCCGATGACGATGAGGTGGTCGGCGGTCAGCGCCATCTCGCTCATCAGGTGGCTGGAGACGAAGACGGTACGGCCCTCGGCGGCCAGCGAGCGCATCAGGTTGCGGACCCAGTGGATGCCCTCCGGGTCGAGACCGTTGACCGGCTCGTCGAAGAGCAGCACCTCCGGGTCGCCCAGCAGCGCGCCGGCTATGCCCAGCCGCTGGCCCATGCCGAGCGAGAAGCCCTTCGACCGTCGTCCTGCCACGTCCTGGAGGCCCACCACGCCCAGCACCTCGTCCACCCGGCGGGCCGGCAGGCCGGACAGCTGGGCGAGGCACATCAGGTGCTGGCGGGCGCTGCGGCCCCCGTGCACCGCCTTGGCGTCCAGCAGGGCGCCCACCTGGCGGGGTGCGTTGGGCAGGTCGCGGTACGGCGTCCCGCCGATCGTCACCTGGCCGGCGGTCGGCGCGTCGAGGCCCAGGATCATCCGCATCGTCGTCGACTTGCCCGAGCCGTTCGGGCCGAGGAAGCCCGTCACCGCGCCCGGCCGCACCTCGAACGACAGGTCGTGGACAGCGGTCTTCGTGCCGTACCGCTTGGTCAGGCCTACTGCCTGGATCATGCTCCGCCTCTCTTCACGGCACCCGGCGGCGCGTTCGCGGGGGCTGCCCGGCGGTCGCGGTGCGCGCGGCGTGCGCGGGGCCGTGCGCCCCGAGAGGAAGGAAGCGCCGAAGCGGCCTCCGGTTCCGCATAACCGTCCACTGATCCGCGTGGACACGCCGGATCCGGTGCGGAATGGTGCGGGTGGTGCACCTGTGGTGCACCTGCTGAGCAGCCGCGAGCCGCGAGCCGCGGTTCCTGCGGTGGGCGGTCACGCCCCGGCGCCGGCGACCGTGTCGGGCCGGGTGCGGGGCCGAGTGTGGGGCCGGCCGGGCCGCCGCGCGGGGTAGCGGCGGGCATCGCGCGGTGTACCCCTCCGCCGACGCTGGTTGTACATCGCCGGGTCACGGGTGGGTCCCGGTCGGACCGCGGCCGCTGACGGTGCGCCACGGTGGGCGGGAGCGGCCGTCCCCGCTGGTGGGCGGTGTGGTGGTTCGACGGTGGTGCGTGCCGCTCCCGGCTGTGGGTGTAACAGGAACGTCCCGGGAGGCGACCGTGCGGAACGGCGTGCGGGCCGGGCGGGTCCTGGTGGTTGACGATCACTCGTACCGACCCGTTCCGCGCGGTCGCCACCACCCACCGACACTGAGGAAGACATGATGCGCGCTCGCAAGCTCACTCTCGCCGCCCTGGCCGTCGCCGCCGGTCTCTCGCTCGCCGCGTGCCAGAGCGGTACGGACACCAAGGGACAGAGCGCCCCCTCGTCCGCACCGACCGCGTCCGCCCCGGACAGCGGTTCTGGTTCCGGTAACGCGGATCAGAGCGGTGCGAACGAGTCCGCCGGGACCGACTCCGCCGGGACCGCTTCGGGCTCCGGCTCCGGCACCGGCTCCGGCTCCGGCTCCGGCACCGGGTCCGGCTCCGGTTCTGGTGGGAGCAATGGGGCCGGCTCCGGCTCCAGCGGCGGGACCGCGTCCAACGCGAACAGCGGGGTCGGCCGGTGCCACACGGGGGAGTTGGAGATCACGGCGCAGGACGGCACCATCGACGGCGACCCTGACGGGACCGTCGTGGTGGAGCTGAAGAACCGGAGCGACCAGGACTGCGTGATCGCCGGGTACGCGGGCGTCGACCTGGAGACCAGTGCGGGAGCGCTGTCCGCGCAGCGCACCGGCCAGGAGACCACGTCGAGCGTCCTCAAGAGCGGGAAGTCGACGTACTTCCCCGTCGAGTACCCGTTCAACACCTCGGGCGGCTCCGGCGTGCGCATCACGGGGCTGGTGGTCACCCCGCCGAACGAGACGACGTCGGTGACCCTCAGCTGGCCGGGCGCCGCCACCCTGCCGGTCACTGACGGCTCCGGCTCGCCCGTGAAGGTGGGCCCGGTCGGAAGCGCCGGCCAGGGCGGCGAGTGACCGCGTGCCGGCGCCCGCGTCGGGCGGCAGCACGGCGGAGTGGCCGCCGGCCCTGGCCGGTGCCGGTCGCGGTCCTAGGACGCGCCCGAGGACTCCGGGGTCGTGGTGGCCGTCTCCGAGCCGACCGGGAGGCCCTCCGCCGGGTACCCCCGCGCCGCGCGCGCGGTGACCCGGCCGCGGACGCGGAACCAGCCCACCGTCAGGGCCAGGGCCACGATGGGGATGATCATGACGGTCGCGCGGCCCACCGGCTTGTCGAACCACATCAGCACCAGCACGGCCGCGAGGAACGCCAGCGTGACGATCTCGACGACCGGCGAGCCCGGCAGGCGGTAGGCGGGGCGCCGCACGTGGCCCTGCTTGGCGCGGCGGACGAAGACCAGGTGGCAGATCATGATCATGCCCCACGCGGTGAGGACGCCGAGCGAGGCGATGTTCAGCACGATCTCGAAGGCCTGGCCCGGCACCACGTAGTTCAGCCCCACGCCGAGGACGCAGACGCTCGCCGTGAGCAGGATGCCGCCGTAGGGCACCTGGTGGCGGTTCATACGGCCGGTGAACCGCGGGGCCGAGCCCGCCACGGCCATGGAGCGCAGGATGCGGCCGGTGGAGTAGAGGCCGGAGTTCAGGCTGGACATGGCGGCGGTGAGGACGACCAGGTTCATCACGCCGCCCGCGGCCGGCACACCGATCTTGGACAGGACGGTGACGAAGGGGCTCTGGCCGGCGGAGAAGCCGGTGTACGGGACCAGCAGGGCCAGGAGCACGACCGAGCCGACGTAGAAGAGCATGACCCGCCACATGATGGAGTTCACCGCGCGGGGCACGACCTTGTGCGGCTCGGCGGTCTCGCCCGCGGTGACGCCGATCAGCTCGACGGCCGAGTACGCGAAGATCACGCCCTGGAGCACCACGATCACCGGCAGCAGCCCTTCGGGGAAGAGCCCGCCGTGGCTGGAGATGATGTCGAAGCCGGGCGTCCGGCCGCCCACCGGGTGCCGGGTCACCAGCAGGTAGACGCCGATGGCGAGGAAGAGGACGAGCGCCGAGACCTTGACGATGGCGAACCAGAACTCCATCTCGCCGAAGATCCGCACCGAGATCAGGTTGACCGACAGCACCACGGTGAGGGCGATCAGCGCCAGCAGCCACTGCGGCACGGCCGTGAACATGCCCCAGTAGTGCACGTACAGCGCTACGGCGGTGATGTCGGCGATACCGGTGGTGGACCAGTTCAGGAAGTACATCCAGCCGGCCGTGTACGCGCCCTTCTCCCCGAGGAACTCGCGCGCGTAGGAGACGAACGAACCGGACGACGGCCGGTACAGCACCAGCTCGCCGAGGGCGCGCACCACGAAGAAGGCGAAGAGGCCGCAGACCGCGTACGCCAGGGCGAGCGCCGGCCCGGACGACACCAGGCGGCCGCCGGCTCCGAGGAAGAGACCGGTGCCGATGGCGCCGCCGATGGCGATCATGCTGATGTGGCGGGACTTGAGGTCCTTGTTGTAGCCCGCGTCTCCCGCGTCTCCCGCGCTGCCTTCGGCTGCGGGCACGGCGTCCGGGGACGTCTTGTCACTGCTCATGGGGGTTCTCGCTTCGTTCACGTGGGGGCGCGAGGGCGAATCCGGGCCATGGGGGGCAATCCGGGCCACGACAGGACAGCATGACGTACTCCCTGCCCCGGATTCGATGATCCACGTAGGAGATGCGTCACATATGCGAAAGAAGAGCGGTTCCGGGGTCTATGTTCTGCGCCTCGGTGTGCGTGTCGCGGCGTGCCGACCGGTTCCGTCCCGGGCGCGCGCGGACGGCGGAGGGGAGGGCGCCGCCGGCACGCGGCGCCCTCCCCTCAGGGCCAGGCCGGGACCCACGCCACCCCGTGGGCGGAGGGCCGGCGGGAAGCCGGCCGAAGCCGGACGGAACCCCTACGCGTCCCGGCGCTTCAGCACCGCGTAGCCGCCGATCAGGACGACCACCACCCACACGGCCATGATGAGGATGCCGCCCCAGGGCCCGTAGGAGGTGTGGTCCCCCGAGGAGGGCACGACCTGCATGATCTTGCGGCCCGCCTGGTCGGGGAAGTACCGGGCCACGGTCTTCACCTTCGGCACCGCCGTGAGGATCGGCGAGACCAGGAAGAAGAACGGCATCATGATGCCCAGCCCCAGCATCGGGCTGCGCAGCATGGCCGCGGCGCCCACGCACAGCAGCACCAGCAGCGTCATGTAGAGGCCCGCGCCGAAGACCGCGCGCAGCACCCCCGGGTCGCCGATGTGGGCCTTGTGCGAGCCGAGCAGGGCCTGGCCGAGGAAGAAGGTGAGGAAGCTGGTGACCATGCCGACCACGAAGGCCAGCATGCCCGCCACCGCCACCTTCGCCAGGTAGAACGAGGCGCGCTGCGGGACGGCCGCCAGCGAGGTGCGGATCATGCCGGTGCTGTACTCGCTGGAGAACACCAGCACGCCGAAGACGATCAGCGCCAGCTGGCCGAGCGTCATCCCGAAGAAGCTGGTGTTCGTCGGGTCGAAGGTGAGCATGTCCTCCTGGGACATGGTGCTCCACTGGTTGTTGAAGACCAGGCAGATCACCGCGCCGAGCGCCAGCGTCACCAGGAAGGCGAGCGCCAGCGTCCACACCGTGGAGCGCACCGAGCGGATCTTCGTCCACTCCGAGAGCAGGACCGCGGAAGGCGATGCCATGTCAGTTCCCCTTCTGCTTGCCGCGCCAGTCGGAGCCCCACTGGGGCTGGGCGGACTGCCCGCCCGGCTGCTGTCCGTAAGGCTGCTGTCCGTAGGGCTGTCCGAGCTGCTGCCGCCCGTCGGGCCCGCCGGGCGGAGCCCCCTCGTGGGGTGGGACGGGCGGGACCCACTCGCCCTGGGCGGCCGCCGGGCCGCCCGCGTGGTACTCCACCGACTCGGCCGTCAGCCGCATGAACGCCTCCTCCAACGACGCCCGCTGCGGGCTGAGTTCGTGCAGCACCACCTGGTGCCCGGCGGCCAGCTCGCCGATCGCGGCGGAGTCGGCGTCCGGCAGCTCCAGGGCGCCGTCGGAGGTCTGCACCACCTGGTGGCCGGCCTCCGACAGCAGGTCCTTGAGCTGCTCCGGCTGCGGGGTGCGCACCCGCACGAACGACTTGGAGTTCCGCTCGATGAACTCCGACATCGAGGTGTCGGCCATCAGCCGCCCGCGCCCGATGACGATGAGGTGGTCGGCCGTCAGCGCCATCTCGCTCATCAGGTGGCTGGAGACGAACACCGTACGGCCCTGCGCCGCCAGACCCTTCATCAGGTTGCGGATCCAGTGGATGCCCTCCGGGTCCAGTCCGTTGACCGGCTCGTCGAACATCAGGATCTCCGGATCGCCCAGGAGCGCCGCGGCGATACCCAGCCGCTGTCCCATGCCCAGCGAGAAGCCCTTGGACCGCTTCTTCGCCACCGCCGTCAGGCCGACGGTCTCCAGCACCTCGTCCACCCTGCGGCGCGGGACGCGGTTCGACTGGGCCAGGCACAGCAGGTGGTTGTACGCGGTGCGGCCGCCGTGGATCGCCTTGGCGTCCAGCAGCGCGCCGATGTACTTCAACGGCTCGCTGAGCTGCGCGTAGTGCTTGCCGTCGATCCGTACGTCCCCGCTGGTGGGGGTGTCGAGGCCGAGCATCATGCGCATCGTCGTGGACTTACCCGCGCCGTTCGGGCCGAGGAAGCCCGTCACCACGCCGGGGCGCACGGTGAAGGTGAGGTGGTCGACAGCGGTCTTGTCCCCGTACCGCTTGGTGAGCCCCTGCAACTCAATCATGCAGCGAGGCTACAAGAGACAGCACAACCCCCGTCCAAGGAGGGACGGGGGTTGTGGACAACGTCGTGGCGGACGCCCGTGCCGCCGGGCTTCGGCGCGGGTCCGGGGCGGTCGAGCCGACCGGACGGGGACCCGCGCCGCCGCCGTCAGCGGGACTGCTGGGCCGGAACGCCGCGCGAGACGGGCTCGTCGTCGGCCGGGGAGGTGGCCGCCGCGACCGCCGCGCCGGTGAGGGTGGCCAGCATCTCGCGCACGTTGGTCAGCTGCGCGTTGATGCTGTCGCGGCGGTTGGTGAGCGCCGCCAGCTCGCGCTCGGACTCGCTGCGGATCCGGTCGGCCTTGGCGTTCGCGTCCGCGACGATGTCCTCGGACTGGCGCTGCGCCGTCTCCACGGTCTGGCGCGCACGACGCTCGGCGTCCGTGCGGAGCTTCTCCGCCTCCAGGCGCAGCTGCTCGGCGCGGTGCTCGATCTCCGCCAGGCGCTTCTCCGCCTTCGCCTGACGCGACGCCAGGTCGCGCTCGGACTGCTCACGGCGCTTGGCGAGGTTCGTCTCGAAGTCCGCGGCGGCCTGGGCGGCCTTGGCGCGGGTCTCCTCGAAGAGCGCGTCGGCCTCCTCGCGCTTGGCGGAGGCGTCCTTCTGCGCGTCGGTCCGCAGCTGGCTGGCGTCGCCCTTCGCCTTCTCGACGATCCGGCCGCCCTCTTCCTCGGCCTTGGCCTTCCGGTCGGAGGCGTAGCTCTCGGCGTCGCTGCGCACCTGGGCGGCGGCCGACTCGGCCAGCTCGCGGTGCTGCTCGGCGGCCCGACGGGCCTCCTCGCGCAGGTCCTTCGCCTCCTCCTCCGCGAGGCGGAGGATCTTCTCGACACGGGCACCGAGGCCCGCATAGGACGGCTCCGAGTCGCTGACCTGGGCCTGGGCGTTCTGCGTCTCCAGGTGCAGCTCCTCGATCCGCTTCTCCAGCGCGGTGATGCGGCTCAGCGCGCTGTCACGGTCGGCGACGAGCTTGGTGATGCGGTCGTCCACCTGTCCGCGGTCGTATCCGCGACGCACTAGCTCAAAGCCGAAAGGGGAGGAAGTGTCGCTCATGGGGTTCCTGTCGATGATTCAGACCGGTGAGGTGATAGGGGGAATCCTAGGGGGCTTGGCGGCGTGTCACCGAGCCATTCTGTATTCGGTATGCAAGATGTGCGCTCAATCGAGTGGTGCGTCGTCGGCGCGCTTACCGCCGTTGCGACTGGCCGGTACACCCGCGCCCGCCGCGACCGCGCTCTTGTTCGTCCCCCCGCTCGGAGCGTCGAACGACTCCAGCGCCTCCAGCACGTCCTGGACGCGTGAGATCTCGGCGTTGATGTCCTCTCTGCGGCGCACGAGGGTCTCCAACTCACGGCGGCCCTCGCCCACGACGCGCTCCGCCTCCGCGCGCGCCTCCCCCTTGACCCGCTCGGCCTCGCGCTCCGCCGCGGCCTTCTTCTGCTCGGCCTCCTTCAGCAGGCCCTCGACCTTCTTGACCGCCGCGATCCGTACCTTGCTCGCCTCCGACGTCGCCGTCGACTTGATCTCCGCCGCCTTCGCCTCGGCCTCGGCCAACTGCTCGGTGGCGGCGGCCACCAGCTTGTCCACCCGCTCGCCGACCGACTTCATCGCCTCGGCGGCCTCCTTGCGGGCCCGCTCGTGGAGCTCCTCCACCTCGCTCTCGACGCGGCGGCGCAGCTCCTCGGTGCGGGAGCGGATCGCGGTGGCGTCCGAACGCGCCTCCACCAGCAGCCGGTCGGCGTCCGCACGGGCCCGCTCGACCAGCCCGTTGCCCTCCCCGGTGGCCTCCGTGACGATCCGCTCGGCCTCGCCGCGGGCGGCGCCGACCATCGCGTCGGCCTGCTCCTCCGCGTCGGCCTGCGTCCGGACCGCCTCCGCCTGCGCCTTGCCGACGAGTTCGTCGGCCTGCTCGGCCGCCTCGCTGCGCCGCTTGTTGGCGGCCTCGCGCGCCTCGTCCAGCAGCCGCTGCGACGCGGCGCGGGACTGCTCGGCGTCCTGCTCCGCGCCCTCCTTGGCCTCCTGGGCCAACCGGCCCAGCCGCTGGGCCTCTTCGCGGGCCCGGTTGATCAACTGGTCGGCCTGCGCGGCCGCGTCGGTCCGCAGCCGGTTGGCGGTCTCGCGGGCCTCCGCGCGCAGCCGCTCGGACTCCTCGATCGCCTCGCTGACGGTACGGTCGGCCATCGCACGGGCCGCGTCCGCCTCCTCCGACGCCACCCGGCGCACCCGCGAGGCGTCCTCACCCGCGCGCTCCCGCTCGGAGTTGGCGTCCGCGTGCAGCCGGTCGGCCTCGCCCTGCGCCTCGGTCCGCAACCGCTCCGCGGCGTGCTCGGCGGCCGAACGCAGGCCCCTGATCTCCTCCTCGGCCTCCTGGCGCAGCCCCGCCACCGAGTCCCGCACCTGCTGGGCGGTGGCCTCCGCGGCGCCGACCAGCTCGACCGAGCGCTGCTCGGCCTCGGCGACCAGCCGCTCCGCCTCCGCGCCGGCGTCCTCCACCCGCTTGCGGGCGCCGGCCAGCAACTCCTCGCTCTCCCGGCGGGCCTGGCCGCGCTCCTGCTCGGCCTCGGTCCGGGCGTGGCCCAGCACCTCCTCGGCCTCCCGGCGGCGGCGGACCGCCTCCTCCTGGGCCGCGCCCAGCGCCTCGGCGGCCTCCAGCCCGATCCGCTCGGCCGCCGCGGCGGCCTCCGCGCGCAGCCGGTCCGCGGTCTCCTGCGCCTCGGAACGGAGCCGCTCGGCGTCCGCCGCCGCCTCCGCCCGCAGCCGGACCGCGACGCTCTCGCCCTCGGCGCGGCTCTGCGCCGCGTCCGAGGCCGCCTCGTCGCGCAGCCGCACCGCCTCCGCCTCGGCCTGCTCCCGCAGGACCCGCGCCCGCTCGGCCGCATCGGCCCGGACCCGCTCGGCCTCCTCGGCGGCCTCGACGCGCACCCGGTCGGCCTCCTCGCCCGCCGCGCGCAGCGCCTCCTCGGCCGCGCCCACCCGGGTCTCGGCCTCCTCGCGCAGCCGCGACAGGTCGCCCTCGGCCTCCTCGCGCATCCGGACGGTCAGCGCCTGCGCCTCGGCGCGCGCCTCCGCCGCGGTCTGCTCGGCCGCCTCCTGCGCCGCCTCCTGCTGCCGGGCCGCCTCCGCGCGCAGCTCGTCGGCCTCCGCGCGGGCCTGCCGCAGCGCCTCCTCGGCCTTGCCGTTCAGCGACGAAGCCCGCTCCACGGACTCCGTCCGCATCCGCTCGGCCTCGCCGGCCGCGGCCTGCCGCGCCTCGTCGCTGTCGGCCTTCGCCTTGGCCAGCAGCTCCTCCGCCTTGCGGGCGGCCTCCTCGATCTGCTGGACGGCCTCGCGCCGCGCCTCACCCCGAATCCGCTCGCCCTCGGCGACCGCCTCGGCCCGCAGCTGCTCGGCCTCGCCGCGCAGCCGCCGCGCCTCCTCCTGGAGTTCGACGGTGCGGGCCCGGTACTCCTCGGTGTCGTCCTGGGCGGCGCCGCGCAGCTCCTGCGCCGACGCCTCCGCCTCGGCCCGCAGCCGCTCCGCCTCCGCGTCCGCCTCCCGGCGGATGCGGTCGGCCTCCTCGGCCGCGGCCCTGGTCGCGGAACCGGCGTCCTCCGACGCCTTGGTGAGGATCTCCTCGGCCGACCGCGCGGCCTGCGCCAGCTGGGCCGCCGAGTCCTCGGTGGCCTTGGCGCGGGCGGCCTCCTGCGTCTCGGTCCGGATGCGCTCCGCCTCGGCGCGCGCGTCGGCGAGGACCTGCTCGGCCTCCGCCTTGGCGGCCTCGGCGTCCTTGGTGGCCTCACCGACCATGCGCGCGATCTCGGCGCGGGCGGTACTCGTGCGCTGCTCGTTCTGCGTCTCCGTCGCCGCCAGCCGCTTCGTGGCGGCCGCCTCGGCCTCCTCGCGCAGCCGGTCGGCCTCGGCGCGGGCCTGCCGCAGCGCCTCCTCGGCCTCCCGGGCGCGCTCCTCGGCCAGCCGGGTCAGCTCGGCGACCCGGCCCCGGGCCTCCTCGGACTCGGAACGGGTGGTGCTGCGCAGCTGCTCGGCCTCGCCGACGGCCTCCGCGGCCTGCGCGGACGCCGCGGTCAGCAGCCGCTCGGCGTCGGTCCTGGCCCGCCCCAGCAACTGCTCGGCCTCGGCGCGGGCCGACTCCGCCTCGGCGGCCAGCCGCTGGCCGGTCTGCTCGGCGACCCGCCCGGCCTCCGCCCGGGCCGAGGCCAGCGCGGCCTCGGTCTCCGTGCGGGTGTCGTCCATCAGCCGGCGCGCCTGCGCCTCGGTGCGGGCGCGCAGCTGCTCGGCCCAGGCGACGTTCTCGTTGACGTGGGTCTCGACGGTGGCGCGCCGCTCGGCGAGCTCCTCGTCCAGCGCGCGGCGCCGGGCGATGGCCTCGGCGTGCCACTCCGCCTCGAACCGCGCCTGGTGCTCGGCCTGCTCCTGGAGCAGCCGCTGGGTCTGCGCCCGGGCCTCGCGCAACTCCCGCTCGGCGTCGGCGCGCAGCTGGTCCGCCTGGATCTGGGCGTTGCGCAGCAGCTGGTCGGCCTGGTGGCCGAGGTTGTCGTAGGCGGGGCGGTTGGCCAGACTGCGGCGCGCCTCGTGCAGCTTGGCGCGCAGCACCTCGACCTGGTAGCCGAGGTCGTCGGCGTGGTCGACGGCCTTGGCGCGCTCGGTGCGCAGCCGTTCCATCTCGGCGTCGAGCCGAGAGAGCTGGTCGTCAGCCTGGTAGCTGTCGTTGCCCCGCACTCCGCGGTCCCATCGGTCTCCTGGCGTCCTCACCCGCCAACCGGGTGAGATTCTCCCGTTCTTCACTCCAGTCCGGCGTCGAACACCCGGCCTGCACGAAGAATGGTGTCAGATCAACGTCGCGGAGCGGAGCGCACCCAGGAGCGGTCTCCCGGCCGCCCACCCCGGTCGCCCGGCCACTCTACCGGGGAGGAGGGGTTCGGGTCAGGGGCCGCCGGTCCCCGCTCGGGCCCGTCCCCGCGGGAGCGCGGGTGCGCCCACCCGGCGGGCCGCAGGTCAGTGAGCGTCCTCGGCGGGGTCCAGCCCCGCGGAGGTGACCAGCTCGGTCAGCACGCCGTGGCAGTCCTTCGGGTGCAGGAAGGTGATCCGCGAACCCATGGTGCCGTGCCGCGGCTCGTCGTAGAGGACCCGTACGCCCTTGTCGCGGATCGCGGCGGCGTCCCCGTCCACGTCGCCGGTGCCGAAGGCGATGTGGTGCACGCCCTCGCCGTTCTTCGCCAGCCACTTGCCGACCGCCGAGTCCTCCCGGGTGGGCTCCAGCAGCTGGAGGTAGGTGGCGCCGCCGTCGGAGGTCTCGTTGACCAGCAGCATCGCCTCCCGGACGCCCTGCTCGTCGTTCACCTCGGTGTGGAACACCTCGAAGCCGTATGTGGCACGGTAGAACTCGACTGTGGCGTCCAGGTCGAAGCAGGCGATTCCGATGTGGTCGATACGGGTCAGCATGGCTACCAGTTGACCCCAGCGGTCCATGGTCACGCAAGGTGCCCGCCGTCACACTGTCCGCCGGGTGACCGTGGGAGCTACCCGTCAGTACATTGACGACAACCCTCGTTGACGGTCTGGGGTGCGAGGGCGCCGCGAGCCCGCTCCCCGTCGCAGTCCAGGTCGTAACTCCCTCCTGTTCGAAGGGACCGCACCATGACCAGCCAGAGCAGCCAGAGCAGCTCGACCAGCTTGTCCGGCCGGAGCGCCGGGGAAGCCCGGACCACCTCCGTGATCGTCGCCGGCGCCCGCACCCCGATGGGGCGGCTGCTGGGCGGTCTGCGCTCCTTCTCCGGCGCCGACCTCGGCGCCGTGGCGATCCGGGGCGCCCTGGAACGGGCCGGGATCACCGGCGAGCAGGTGCAGTACGTGATCATGGGCCAGGTGCTCCAGGCCGGCGCCGGCCAGATCCCCGCCCGGCAGGCCGCGGTCAGGGCCGGCATCCCGATGACCGTGCCGGCGCTCACCGTCAACAAGGTGTGCCTCTCCGGCCTCGACGCCGTCGCGCTGGCCGACCAGCTCATCCGCGCCGGCGAGTTCGACATCGTGGTGGCCGGCGGCCAGGAGTCCATGACCAACGCCCCGCACCTGCTGCCCAAGGCGCGCGAGGGCTTCAAGTACGGCGCCGTCGAACTGCTCGACTCCATGGCCCACGACGGCCTCACCGACGCCTACGACGGCATCGCCATGGGCGCCTCCACCGAGCACCACAACACCCGGCTGGGCATCGGGCGCGCGCCCCAGGACGAGTTCGCGGCGCGCTCCCACCAGCGGGCCGCGGCCGCGCAGAAGAACGGTGTGTTCGAGGCCGAGATCACACCCGTCGAGATCCCGCAGCGCAAGGGCGACCCGGTCCTCCTCACCCAGGACGAGGGCATCCGCCCGGAGACCACCGTCGAGGGGCTGGCCCGGCTCCGTCCGGCCTTCCCCGACGCCTCCGGGGCCGGCACGATCACCGCCGGCACCTCCTCGCAGATCTCCGACGGCGCCGCCGCGGTGGTGGTGATGAGCCGCGCCAGGGCCGAGGAGCTGGGCCTGGAGTGGCTGGCCGAGATCGGCGCCCACGGCAACGTGGCCGGCCCCGACAACTCCCTCCAGTCCCAGCCGGCCAACGCGATCCGGCACGCCCTGGGCAAGGAGGGGCTGTCCGTCGCCGACCTGGACCTGGTCGAGATCAACGAGGCGTTCGCCGCGGTGGCCGTCCAGTCGGTGAAGGAGCTCGGCGTCGACCCGGAGAAGGTGAACGTCAACGGCGGTGCCATCGCGCTGGGCCACCCCATCGGCATGTCCGGGGCGCGGATCGTGCTCCACCTCGCGCTGGAGCTGCGCCGCAGGGGCGGCGGCACCGGGGCGGCGGCGCTGTGCGGCGGCGGCGGCCAGGGCGACGCGCTCATCGTGCGCGTCCCCGCGAGGTAGCGCCCGTCGGCACCACCGGGTCCGGCCGTCGGGGCCGGACCCGGCCCCGTAGGGTCGCCCTCAGCGGGCCCGAGGGCCCCTCGGCCGGCGCCCTGCCCGGTCGGCCGCCGTCGAGCCCGGTCGGCCGCCGTCGAGCCCGGTCGGCCGCCGTCGGGGAGGACCGGGAAGAGGCGCGAAGAGGGGCGCGGCACGGTGCGAAGAGGGCCGAAAAGGGTCGAAGGAGGAGAGCACGGGTGAGCGAAGCGCGAAGGGGCCGGAGCACCGACGTGCCCACCCTCGTCGAGCAGGCCCGGGAGGGCCGGCCGCGGGCGGTGGCGCGGCTGATCTCGCTGGTGGAGGACGCGTCCCCGCAACTGCGCGAGGTGATGGCGGCGCTGGCCCCGCTCACCGGCGGCGCCTACGTGGTCGGGCTGACAGGTTCACCCGGAGTGGGTAAGTCCACCTCCACCTCGGCCCTGGTGACCGCGTTCCGGCGGGCCGGCCGGCGGGTCGGGGTGCTGGCGGTGGACCCGTCGTCGCCGTTCTCCGGGGGAGCGCTCCTCGGCGACCGGGTGCGGATGTCGGAGCACAGCTCCGACCCGGGCGTGTACATCCGCTCGATGGCCACCCGGGGCCACCTCGGCGGCCTGGCCTGGGCCGCGCCGCAGGCGATCCGGGTGCTGGACGCGGCCGGCTGCGAC
This sequence comes from Actinacidiphila yeochonensis CN732, assembly GCF_000745345.1. Lineage (NCBI taxonomy): Bacteria > Bacillati > Actinomycetota > Actinomycetes > Kitasatosporales > Streptomycetaceae > Actinacidiphila > Actinacidiphila yeochonensis. Next base: position 2,868,298 of record NZ_JQNR01000005.1, read on the forward strand.
GTCGTGCTGGTGGAGACCGTGGGCGTCGGCCAGTCCGAGGTGGAGATCGCCGCCCAGGCCGACACCTCGGTGGTGCTGCTCGCCCCCGGCATGGGCGACGGCATCCAGGCGGCCAAGGCCGGCATCCTGGAGATCGGCGACGTCTACGTCGTCAACAAGGCCGACCGGGACGGCGCGGACGCCACCGCCCGCGAGCTGAACCACATGCTCGGCCTCGGCGAGATCCGGGCTGCGGGTGACTGGCGGCCGCCCATCGTCAAGACGGTGGCCGCGCGCGGCGAGGGCGTCGAGGAGCTGGTGGACGCCCTGGAGAAGCACCGGGCGTGGATGGCGGAGCGCGGCGTCCTCGCCGAGCGCCGGCTGTCCCGCGCGGCCAACGAGATCGAGACCATCGCCGTCACCGCGCTGCGCGAGCGCATCGGCGGCCTGCGCGGCGACCAGCACCTGGCCGTCCTGGCCGCCAAGGTCACCGAAGGCACCCTCGACCCCTACACCGCGGCCGACGACCTCGTCTCCGGCCTCACGTCCTGATCCGCACCACGGTCCGCGGGCGGGCCGTCCGCTCGGCGCACCAGCCGGGCGACGTCCGGCTCCACCGGGAACGGCACCCGCGTCCGCAGCCGCTCCCGGTGCACGCCGGCGGGCACGTACGCGCCAGTGGCGGCGTCGAGTTCGTCGGTGTGGACGGCGACAGCCCGTGCTCGTCCTCCACCCGCCACAGGTTCCGGATGCCCGCCTCGGCGTAGAGGACGGGCTTGTAGCGGCGGTCGCGGTCCTGCGACTCGGCGGACACGACCTCGACCACGGGGGCCGTCTCGGCGGCGAGGAAACCGGGTGCGGCCCGGCTCCCCGGGCACCGAGGCCGCGACGATGTCGGGCCCGGACCGGCTGCGGCGGTTGAGCTCGACCGTCATCCGGGCTTCGACGGTCCATCCGTCGGGCGCGACGGCCTCCAGCGCGGCGGGTGAGCCGGCGGATCACCCGGTCGTGCCAGCTTCGCCGCGGCGACATCGTGAAGATCAGGGCCCCGTCGAGCAGTTCGATGTGGCGGGGGCGTCCGGCGGCAACTGTCGGGTCGTCCGCCTCCCATCCGGAGTCACGGCGGCGGGTACATCCGGGACGGCAGTGCCGTGCTCATGGCGGCGCTCCCTCCGGCACAGACCGCGGGACCGGCCCTCCGGGGCCGTCGTATCGGCGCCGCCCGCCCGCTGACCGCCGCGCGACGGGCCCGGCCGCGGGGGCCCGGCCGGCCGCCGCGCCGTCAGTCCGCGGCGAGGTGGCGTTCGACCGTGTCGACCTTCGAGGTCAGGCCGTCGGTGACGGAGGGGCGCAGGTCGGCCTTGAGGACGAGGGAGACGCGCGGGGCGCGGGCCTCCACAGCGGCGACCGCGCGCTTGACGACGTCCATCACCTCGTCCCACTCGCCCTCGACGGAGGTGAACATCGCGTCGGTGCGGTTGGGCAGCCCGGAGGCGCGGACCACGCGCACGGCGTCGGCCACGTACTCGCCGACCTCCTCGCCGACGCCGAGCGGGGTGACGGAGAAGGCGACGATCACGCGGACACCGCCTCGGCGTCGGCGGAGGCGGCGGCGCGCGCGGCCTCGACCGCCGCCACCGACTCGCGGCTCAGCATCCGCTCGGCCCAGAACCCGCCGGTCGGCACCACGGACAGCACCAGGTACAGCGCGGAGCGGCCCAGCGGCCAGCGGGCGCGGTTCCAGGCGTCGGCCCAGAAGAGCACGTAGATGATGAAGAGCACGCCGTGCACCATCCCGAGCACCGGGACGGCGTTGAAGTCGGTGGTGTACTTCAGCACCGTGCAGACGATGAGGGCGAGCCACGAGGCCGCCTCCGGTACGGAGACAAGCCGGAGACGGCGCAGGGCGGCGGCGGTCTTCAGGTCCACGGGGGTACCTCACTGTCGGGTCACTGACGGGCGCTGCCGGGCCCGGGTCAGGGAACGGGCCCGGCGCTCGGACGCTTGTGAAGGCACTCACAAGCGCCGTCCCCATTATCACCGCTCCGCGCGGGTGCCCTGCCAGGGGGTCCGGCAACCGCCCCCGGGGGCGGTAGCGTCCCTTCCACGTACCGGCCGCCGCCGTCCGGTACCCTCCGTCACCGGCTGCGCCCCGGCGGCCCGGACGACCCGGTGAAGGGGCCCGGCGAACCGGACCCCGGCGTACCGGACCCGACGAAGAACCGACGAGCGATCCAACGGGGGACCGAGCACCTATGAGCATCGACTGGGACCGCAGGCACTGCGCCCGCAAGGGCCACGTCACCTACGCGCCCGACGAGCCGCGGCTGAACGCCCGGCTGCGGGCCGGCACCGCGGCGGGCACCGCGTGGCGCTGCCTGCGCTGCGGCGACTTCGTCCTCGGCGAGCCGCACGGCAGCGGCCCCGCCGACCAGGCACCCCTGGTGCCGCGCGGGCGGGCGCTGCGCGACCTGTTCGTCCTGCGCTTCCTCGCCGTCGAACGGGTGCTGCGCGGTGTGCTGGTGATCCTCGCCGCCTGGGCGGTGTGGAAGTTCTCCAACTCCCAGGACGCCGTGCGCCGGCTCTTCGAGGACGACCTGACCGTCTTCCGGCCGGTCGCCGACCACTTCGGGTACGACCTGGACCACTCGCCGGTCGTCGACACGATCCAGAAGGCGTTCGACTACAAGCGCTCCACCCTCCATTACGTGGCCGCGGGCCTGATCGGCTACGCGCTGATCGAGACGGTGGAGGGGGTCGGCCTCTGGTTCGGCAAGCGCTGGGCCGAGTACCTGGCGGTCGTCGCCACCGCCGCGTTCCTGCCCGTCGAGGTCTACGAACTGACCGAGAAGACGAGCTGGTTCAAGATCGGCACGCTGGCGCTGAACGTGGTCGCCGTCCTCTACATCCTCGTCGGCAAGCGGCTGTTCGGCATCCGCGGCGGCCACGCGGCGTTCGAGGCGGTACGCCGGGGCGAGTCGTTGATCGAGGTCGAGCAGGCCGCGGGCGAGCAGGCCGAGACCGAGCCGGCTGAGACCGAGCCGGCCGCGGGTGAGGCCGGGGCACCGCCGGCGGAGCCGCTGCCGGTGCGCGGCGGGTCGGCGGCCGGCCCGGTCTGAGCCCGGAGGGCCGTCCCCGATGCCCCGGTTCCGCGTCCGCGGCCGCCGGGTGGCACCCGGTGTGACCGTACGGCTACCCGCGCGATCATCAACGGTTCAACCGCCGTTAGGATTGAGGCATGGAGACCGAGACCGCGGACCGTACGACCGGCTGGCTCACGGAGGCCGAGCAGCGGGCCTGGCGCATCCACCTCGACGTCAGCCGGCTGCTGATGTACCAGCTGGAGCGCGACCTCCAGCCGTTCGGCCTGACCAACAACGACTACGAGATCCTGGTCAACCTCTCCGAGGCCGAGGACCACCGGATGCGGATGAGCGACCTCGCCAAGTCCACGCTCCAGTCCAAGAGCCGGCTGTCGCACCAGATCACCCGGATGGAGAGCGCCGGCCTGGTGCGCCGGGAGAACTGCGAGTCGGACCGGCGCGGCCTGTACGCCGTCCTGACCGAGCAGGGCTGGGAGACCATGCGCGAGGTCGCGCCGCGGCATGTGGCGTCCGTGCGGGACCACTTCATCGACCTGCTGCCGCCGGAGGCGCTGGACTCGTACCACGCCGCGCTGTCCCCGGTCGCCACGCACCTGCGCGCGACCCGCGGCCACTGACCGGCGCGCGGTCGGCGATGCCGCGGCGGCCCAATCCTCGGGACGCGTCGGCCCACCATGTGACCGGCGGGTAGGCTCGGGCCGTGCCGAAGCCCCTGAGCCTGCCCTTCGACCCCATCGTCCGCGCCGACGAACTGTGGACGCGGCACTGGGGGGGCGTGCCCTCCATGGCCGCTATCACCTCGATCATGCGTGCCCAGCAGATCCTGCTCTCCCAGGTCGACGCCGTCGTCAAGCCGTACGGTCTGACCTTCGCCCGCTACGAGGCGCTGGTGCTGCTCACCTTCTCGAAGGCGGGCGAGCTGCCGATGTCCACGATCGGCGAGCGGCTGATGGTCCACCCCACCTCGGTCACCAACACCGTCGACCGGCTGGTCGCGGCCGGCCTCGTCGACAAGCGGCCCAACCCGAACGACGGGCGCGGCACGCTGGCCGGCATCACGGCGCGGGGGCGGGAGATCGTCGAGAAGGCGACCCGCGACCTGATGGCGATGGACTTCGGCCTGGGCGTGTACGACGCGGACGAGTGCCAGGAGATCTTCGCCCTGCTGAGGCCGCTGCGGATAGCGGCCGGCGACTTCGAGGAGTGACCCCTGGGGCCCTGGTGGGGCCCTGTACCGCGCCCCGCATCGGTCCTTCGGGTGCTCCCCGGGGCGTTGACCTGCGAACGGTCCTGATAAGGGCCGCGGCGTCGGCCCCCGTGCAAAGGGGCGAAACGGGGCGGTTAGGCTCGGTGCATGAAATCCAGCGTGCTGACCCGCTACCGGGTGATGGCCTACGTGACGGCCGTGCTGCTGATCCTCCTCGTGATCGCGATGATCGCCGACTACGGGTTCCACGTCCACGGCGGCGGCGCCGCCGTCGGCGTCACGGGCTTCCTCCACGGCTGGCTGTACGTCGTCTACCTGGTCTTCGCCTTCGACCTGAGCGTCAAGGCGAAGTGGCCGCTGGGGAAGATGGTGCTGGTGCTGCTGGCCGGGACGATCCCCACCGCCGCGATCTTCATCGAGCGCCGGGTCACCCGCGAGCTCGCCTCCCGGGTCATCCGCAAGGAGGACGCGGTGGGCGAGAGCGACGAGCAGCGCGAGTCCGTCGAGGCGTAGCGCCGCGCCCGGCCCGGTCGCCGGCCGCGGCGGGGCGGGCTCCTCGTGCGGACCGCCACCGGCCCCAGGCCCGCGGGCCCGGGCTCGTAGCGGGCCCTGGCTGGGCCGAACGGGTACACACCGGACACGATCTCCGAGAAGTGTCCGGTTTGCCGTCGACATTTAGTTGGACGTCCTAGTAAATTCGAGGGTATGGACGCCCACGAGATCGAGTCGGGCCGCGCCCGGTGGCAGGCGCGCTTCGACTCCGCACGCAAGCGCGACGCCGACTTCACCACGCTCTCGGGTGACCCGGTGGAGCCGGTCTACGGCCCGCCCCCCGGCGCCGAGGTGCCCGGGTTCGAGCGGATCGGCTGGCCGGGGGAGTACCCGTTCACCCGCGGCCTGCATCCCACCGGCTACCGCGGCCGGACATGGACGATCCGCCAGTTCGCCGGGTTCGGCAACGCGGAGCAGACCAACCGCCGCTACAAGATGATCCTGGAGGCGGGCGGCGGCGGCCTGTCCGTGGCCTTCGACATGCCGACGCTGATGGGCCGCGACTCCGACGACCCGCGCTCGCTGGGCGAGGTCGGCCACTGCGGGGTCGCCGTGGACTCGGCCGCCGACCTGGAGGTGCTCTTCTCCGGCATCCCCCTCGGCGAGGTCACCACCTCGATGACGGTCTCCGGCCCGGCCGTCCCCGTCTTCTGCATGTACCTGGTGGCGGCCGAGCGGCAGGGCGTCGATCCGGCGGTGCTCAACGGCACGCTCCAGACCGACATCTTCAAGGAGTACATCGCCCAGAAGGAGTGGCTGTTCGCGCCGGCCCCGCACCTGCGCCTCATCGGCGACCTCATGGAGCACTGCGCCGCAGCGGTCCCCGCGTACAAGCCGCTGTCCGTCTCCGGCTACCACATCCGCGAGGCCGGGGCCACGGCCGCCCAGGAGCTCGCCTACACCCTCGCCGACGGCTTCGGGTACGTGGAGCTGGGCCTGTCCCGCGGGCTCGACGTGGACACCTTCGCGCCGGGTCTGTCCTTCTTCTTCGACGCCCACCTGGACTTCTTCGAGGAGATCGCCAAGTTCCGCGCGGCCCGCCGGATCTGGGCCCGCTGGATGCGGGACGTCTACGGCGCCTCCTCGGAGAAGGCCCAGTGGCTGCGCTTCCACACCCAGACGGCCGGCGTCTCGCTCACCGCCCAGCAGCCGTACAACAACGTCGTGCGCACCGCCGTGGAGGCCCTGTCCGCGGTGCTCGGCGGCACCAACTCGCTGCACACCAACGCCCTGGACGAGACGCTGGCGCTGCCCAGCGAGCAGGCGGCCGAGATCGCGCTGCGCACCCAGCAGGTGCTGATGGAGGAGACCGGCGTGGCCAACGTGGCCGACCCGCTCGGCGGCTCCTGGTACGTCGAGGCGCTCACCGACCGGATCGAGGCGGAGGCCGAGCGGATCTTCGACCGGATCAGGGAGCTGGGGGAGCGGTCGGTGCCCACGGGGGAGCACCCCGTCGGGCCGATGACCTCGGGCATCCTGCGCGGCATCGAGGACGGCTGGTTCACCGGCGAGATCGCCGAGTCCGCCTTCCGCTACCAGCAGGCGCTGGAGAAGGGCGCGAAGAGGGTCGTCGGCGTGAACGCCCACACCGGCTCGGTCACCGGCGACCTGGAGATCCTGCGGGTCGGCCACGAGGTGGAGCGCGAGCAGATCCACGTGCTGGCCGGGCGCCGGGCGGCCCGGGACGGCGCGGCGGTGCGCAAGGCGCTGGACGGCATGCTGGCCGCCGCCCGGAGCGGGCAGAACATGATCCCCCCCATGCTGGACGCGGTGCGGGCCGAGGCCACGCTCGGCGAGATCTGCGGGGTGCTGCGGGAGGAGTGGGGCTCCTACGCGGAGCCGGCCCGCTTCTGACCCGGACAGGCGGAGCCGGCCTGTTCCTGATGCGGGTACCTGCCCGCCCGGCGGGGGCGGGAAGGCGCCGTCCCGGCCTCCGGGGCGGCGCCGACGGCGGGCGCGGGCTGGGCCAAGGGCGGCTGGCGGCCGTCCGGGCGGGAGCGCGTACGCGGGCGCGATCCCCGCGCAGATCCGCGCCGAAGTCTGCCCCGAAGCGCCCCGGAATCACCAACACCCCTCTCTTTGCGGCGAGTTGATCACACCGGATGCGTCGCGCGGCACCATACGTACGCGCCGCGCACCCACTGGTGAGGCCCTGTGCGATCCCGCGAGAAAGGAACCCGGTGTCCCTCGAAGCGACCGTCGGAGACGACGGGATGATCTACATCCGTGAGACCCGGCAGCCCGAGGTGGTCGCGGTGACCACCCCCCGGAAGTGGGAGGCGTTCGTCCTGGGCGTCCAGGCCGGGGAGTTCGATCACCTCGTGGCGGGGGTGGGGGCGGGAGTGGGAGCCGAGGCCGAGGTGGGCTGACGGCCGGGCGGCCGTCAGCGGCGGCCGGCGGAGCCCAGCCCGTGGACCAGCAGCCGGGCCAGCCGGGCCGCCCACGCCGGGTCGACCGGCTCGGAGCTCACCGTCATCCGGTGCACCACCGCGCCGGCCACCACGTCGAAGACGAGGTCGTCCCTGGCCGGGTCCGGGGCGCCCTCGTCCGGCGCCATCTCGCCGCGCCGCTGGGCGCGCTCCCGCCCCAGCCGCACCAGGTGCTTCTGCCGCTCGACGAGCGATTCGCGGATGCGGGTCCGCAGCGCCTCGTCCTGCCCGGCCTCGGCGACCACGGCCATCAGCGCCGTCCGGGTCTCCGGCCGGTCCAGCAGGGCGGCGAAGCGCAGCACGGCGCCCTCGATGTCGGCCTCCAGGCTGCCGCGGTCGGGCAGCTCCAACTGCTCGTCGAAGAGCGCCGCCAGGGCGTCGACGGCGAGTTCGTTCTTGCCCGCCCAGCGCCGGTAGAGGGTCGTCTTCGCCACCCCCGCGCGGGCCGCCACGTCGCCGAGGGCCAGCCCGCTCCAGCCCAGCTCCGCCAGCGCCTCGCGGGCCGCCGCGAGGATCGCCCGGTCGGCCCGGGCGCTCCGGGGGCGCCCGGTGCGCTTGTGGGAGCGGTCCTGGGGTGACGGATCGGGTGGCGAGCCGCGTGCCGGATCGCGGGCCGGACCACGTGCCCGTTCGGGGGGCCGGTGGTGGGACGGGGCCGCTGCGTCGGGGGTGTCGGGGGCGTCGGATGCGCCGGACACGGCCGCGGGAGGTGGCGAGGGGTCGGCGGGGCGCACAGCACGGACCCTACCCTTGGTTGTACTGGTCGGTAGCTAATCGGCGAGGGTGACCGGCGTCACACCTGGGGGGCCCGCCGGGGTCGGCCGGAGACAGTTACGCTACGAGCCGTAGCGAAAGGGCGGCCGCAGTCGTTCCCCAGCGACAACCACGGTACGGACGGGGACTTCCGTACACCTGGAAAGCATGTCGAAGTACGTCGGAGTACGGCGGAGCACGTCGTAGCACGGCAAGAGCACACCCCAGGAACGCAGTCGACGGCGGAGTCCGCCGCTCAGCACGCCAGGGCCCGCCGGCCACCCCGCCGCGCGCCTCCGGGCGGCGGGTCGGCGCGCGTACCCGCGACACCTGTCCGCCTCGGACGCCGGTGCGACGGCCCACGCCACGGGCCGCGGTCCGCCGGCCGCGGCGCGGCCCGGAGAGCCCGGCCTGACCGGCCCGGACGCCGGGCTGAGGCGGTCCGGGCACGGGGTGTGTGCACGGGCGGGTCCGCGAGGAGGGAGGATTGGCCTCATGCAGCCACGGAACATGTCCATGAGCGGTGTGGTCGACCTCGCCGCGGTGAAGGCGGCCAGTGAGGCCAAGGCCAAGGCCGAGCAGGCCCGTGCCCAGCGGCAGGAGGGCGGCCCGGCGGCGGCCGAGACCTCCCCCGTCGTCTTCGAGGTGACCGAGGCGGACTTCGAGAGCGCCGTCCTCCAGCGGTCGGCCGAGGTCCCGGTCGTGATCAGCTTCTGGGCCGACCGGGCCGAGCAGTCCAAGCAGCTGAACACGGTCCTTGAGCGGCTGGCCGGCGAGTACCGCGGGCGGTTCGTCCTGGGTACCGCCGAGGTCTACGCCAACCAGCTGCTCTTCCAGCAGTTCGGCGTGCAGGGGGTGCCCGCGGTCTTCGCGGTGCTGGCCGGGCAGGCCATGCCGCTCTTCCAGGGTGCCGCCCCCGAGGACCAGATCACCGAGGTGCTGGACCAGCTGATCGCCGTCGCCGAGCAGCGCTTCGGCATCGTCGGCGCCGAGGTGGAGGCCGGCGAGGCCCCCGCCGAGGAGGCGCCGCCGCGCCCGCTCACCCCGCAGGAGCTGGCCCTGGGGGCCGCGCACGACGCGCTGGACGCGGGTGACCTGGCCGGCGCGGTCCAGGCGTACCGCGACGTGCTGGCCGACGAACCGGCCAACACCGAGGCCAAACTCGGCCTCGCGCAGGCCGAACTCCTCCAGCGGGTGGAGGGCGCCGACCCGCAGGCGGTGCGCGCGGCGGCGGCCGGGGACCCCGGCGACGTGGCCGCCCAGCTGGCCGCGGCCGACCTCGACCTGGTCGGCGGCCATGTGGAGGACGCCTTCTCCCGGCTGGTCGACGCGGTGCGGCGCACGGCGGGCGAGGACCGCGACCGGGTCCGGCTGCGGCTGCTGGAGCTCTTCGAGGTCGTCGGCCCGGAGGACCCGCGCGTGGCCGGCGCTCGCGCCGCCCTGGCCCGAGTCCTCTTCTGACACCCGAGTTCCGGCAGTCGAGTTCCCGCACCCGCGTCTGCTGACGGCGTTCTGCTGACGGCGTTCTGACGACCGGGTTCCGACACTCGCGTTCCGGCGTTCGCGTTCCGGCGTCCGTGTCTCCGGCGCCCGCGTTCCGACCCCGAGTCCGACGCGTCGCGCGGCGGCCGCCCGGGCCTCGTGCCCGGGCCGGCCGCCGGCGGTCCGCCCCCGGCGTGCGATCCGGGGGCACGCACCGGCGTGACGGTTCCGCAAGCGGGATTTATCAAACCGTGACAATCCGAGGGTGCTGTTACTTCCGGTAAGAACGATGTCCGGCGGTGTCGCCTTTCCGGTGCTTTCGCCGGATTTTCCCCCCGGAATTCCGGTCACTCGGAGTGATGTCACTCCCCGTGGCGGCCGCCTGTGCGACCGATTCCCGTTACTCACTGGTAATGAACCCCCTTGTGCGCGGGCCCGGAATGCACCACGATCGGCCAAGCCCGGTCCGCAACCGCAGTCCGGCAGCCAGTCGGCGCGGAGGTTGCGGGTCCCCGCCGGGTGGGGCGGGCGGTGATCGCCGCCGCCCCGGGACAGGGGGGTCTCCGCGCGGAGCCGGACGGAGCCGGACGGAGCCTGTCCCGCAGGCCGCGTGAGAGCGTGGCCCGTGGTTGTCGCTCGGGGGTGATCGCCGACGTTCCGGACGCCGCCGTCCGCACCTCTTCCCGGAGGCCCTCCCGCAGGGAGGGACGGCCCGCCGGCCACCGGCGCTCTCCTTCCCGAGGACGTAGCACTTCTCCCATCCCAGGCCAGGACGAACACGACCGGGCCGGAGATGTACGTCCGAGAAGGAGGAAGTATGGAGTCCCTCGTCAGAGGCGGTACCAGATGGCGGCGGTTCGCCCTCGTCATGGTGCCGAGTGTCGCGGCAACGGCCGCGATAGGCGTGGCGCTGGCGCAGGGTGCGCTCGCCGCGTCGTTCAGCGTGTCCGGCCAGGAGTTCAAGGTCCACGCCGACCAGTTGAACGGCAGTGGGTTCGTGCAGTACGGCACCGTCGACGTGCAGCACGACGGGACCGGGGTGCCGGTCGCGGTGTCCGCGTTCAAGTCGGCCACCATCACCGGCCTGTGCCAGTCGGTCGTGGTCCCGACGCCGATCGGCAAGGTGACGCTGCGTCTGACCGCCGGCAACAACGGCAAGAAGGTCCAGGCCACCAACCTCTACATCGACCTGACCCAGCTCGATGCAGACGCCACTTTCAAGGACATCAACATCGGTGTCGCGGCGGGTGACACGAACCCGGGCTACGCGGTCCCCGAGGCGTCGGTCGGCAAGGACGAGAAGTACGGCGGCGCGTCGTCCTTCGCCCAGGAGGCCAGGGCCGCGGTGCTGACCGACGTGGACCAGACCGCCTGGGCGACGAGCGCGGGCACCTTCAAGCTGTCGGGCCTCAGCATGAGCGTCAAGAAGGGCTCCGGCGCCAAAGTCGAGTGCTACTAGGCGCGTTCCGCGCCTGAAGGTGGCGCACGGGCGAGCCGCGCGAACGCGGCTCGCCCCGCCGCCGAACCACCCCACCGCACCACCAGTACCAGGGAGCTGTCTGCGATGAGTGCCGAGTCGATCGGACTCCAGGCCCGACTCCGCTACGGGCGCCTGCTGTTCCGGCGCTGGCGGTGGACCCGGCCGTTCTGGGCGGGCCTGCTCACCCTCCTGTCCGGCCTGCCCATCGCGTACTTCCCCTACGCGAACCTGACGTTCGGTCAGTTGACCGTGCGGATGTCGACCACCACCGGTTCCGCCTCGCTGATCATCGGCGTGCTGCTCTTCGTCCTCGGCCTGACCATGTGGTTCCAGTCCGCCGTACGGGTCTTCGCCGGCGTCGCGTCGATCATGCTGGCCCTGGTGTCGCTCCCGGTGTCCAACTTCGGCGGATTCCTGGCGGGCTTCGTCCTCGGCCTGCTCGGCGGCGCGATGGCCGTCTCCTGGGCACCGGGCAGACCCGCGGACGAGCCGGGCGAGAAGGCCGAGCTGCCCGAAGGCGAGCCCGGACCGCGAGACGAGGACGGGGAACCGCCGGTGTCCGGCGACCTCTTCCTGCCCGCGCAGGGGGGAGGCGGCCTCGAACGCGTCGGGGAACCGGTGTCCGCTGGCCGGTCCGCCGAGGAAGAGACGACCAAGGAGAACGGGAGGCACCGTGCTGGGTGACGAGGCTCAGCCGGCCGCGGGCGACCCTGCCCGGAGGCGCGCGTCCTCCGGACCGCGCCACGCGGCTCCCCGCAAGTCACTGCTGACGAAGCTGCACGTCCCCGCGGGCAAGGCCGTGGCGCTGGCCGCCATGCCCACCGCGGTCCTGATGGGCATGGGGATCACGCCGCACCTCGCGCAGGCCGACGAGCCCGGCAGCCCGTTCGCCCCCGGTCCGTGCGTGACGCGGTCCGACTCCCCGGCGCCGTCCGCCAGCCCGAGCGCGAGCGTCGGCGGCACGGCCGAGGACAAGGGCGGCGACGACGCCAAGGGCGCCGGCGCGTCCGGCACGTCGAAGGGCGGAGCCGGGGAGGCGGCCAAGGGGGCGCGGGAGCGCGGGAAGAGCACCGGCACGGGCGGGAGCGCGGCTGGGGGAGGCGGTTCGACGGGCACCCCGTCGCCGTCCGCGACGAGTGGCCCGGCGACGTCCCCGACACCGTCCACCTCGCCGAGCCCGAGCCCGAGCCGGAGCCCGAGGAAGCAGGTCGACCCGCTGGACCCGCTGGGCCTGGGCGACCTGCTGGGCGGGCTGCTCGGCGTCAACGGCAAGGCCGCGGGCGGTTCGTCCGCGCCCGCCACGTCCGCCCCGGCGCCGACCGCGCCGAAGGCCGGTACCGCCTCCGCCGTGAAGTCCTTCGCCACGCCCTCCGCCCCGAAGTCCGCCGCCGCGGGCTCCGGTTCGGGGAGTGGCGGTACCGGCTCCGGCTCCGGAACGGTGGAGCGCACCGCCAAAGGGGCTGAGAAGGCCGTCAAGGACCTCGCGGACCCCAGCCCGACCGGAACGCCGTCGCCCTCCGCCTCGGCTTCTCCCGGCGCCTCCAAGGGCGCCGACGGGTCCAAGGGCGGCCAGCAGGCGTATCCGTGCCCCGAGTACGACGCCAAGGCGCTCGCCGACGCCGACGTCGAGCAGGGCATCCCGCTGCTGCCCGACCAGCCGTGGACCCTCAAGTCGAGCATCCTCACCCTGCACGGGCTCAGCTACGAGGGCGTCGTGAAGGTGAGGACGGCCGGCGGCGCGGTCAAGGACGTGCTCAAGTTCACCGCCAGCGGTGTCGACATCGGCGACCTGGACCAGCTCGTGGCCGGCCCGGACAACACCCGCACCGAGGTCAGGGCGGCCGCCCACTCCACCTCGACCATCCGCAACGGCACCGTGACGATGTACACCGAGTCGCTCAGCGGGAACCTGCTGGGCGTGGTCCCCGTCACCTTCACCCCGAAGGCGCCGCCGCCGCTGACCCTGCCGGAGCTGTTCTTCACCGACGTGACCGTCGTGCAGGCGGCCCAGTTCGGCGGCGACCTCCACGTCCCCGGCATGCGGGTGCTCCCCGGCCAGACCTGATCCCGCCCCGGCCCCCGGTCCCGGACCCGCTCCACCGGTCCCGGTCCCGGTCCCGGTCCCGTGCCCTGCTCCCTGCCTGCCCGCCGCCGGGACGCCGAACGGCCGCGCGCCCTCTGCGAGGACGCGCGGCCGTTCGGCGCGCACACGGGGCCACCCCCGCCGGCGGGGGACCGTCAGCTCTTGGTCTCGTCGCCCAGGTGGTGGACCCGCACCAGGTTGGTGGTGCCGGCGACTCCGGGCGGGGAGCCGGCGGTGATGATCACGGTGTCGCCGGGGGCGTACTCGGAGAGCTTGAGCATCTCCCGGTCCACCAGCTCCACCATCGCGTCGGTGGTGTCCACGTGCTCGACCACGAACGTCTCCACGCCCCAGGTCAGCGCGAGCTGGTTGCGGGTGGACGGGTCGGTGGTGAAGGCCACCACGGGCTCGGGCACGCGGTAGCGGACCAGACGGCGGGCGGTGTCACCGGACTTGGTGAACGCCACCAGCGTCTTGGCGTCCAGGAAGTCGGCCAGCTCGGCCGCGGCGCGGGCCACGGCACCGCCCTGGGTGCGCGGCTTCTTGCCCGGCGCCAGGGGCTGCAGGCCCCGGCCCAGCAGCTCCTGCTCGGCCGCCTCGACGATGCGCGCCATCGTCTTGACCGTCTCGACCGGGTACTTGCCGACGGAGGACTCCGCGGAGAGCATGACCGCGTCCGCGCCGTCCAGGATGGCGTTGGCCACGTCGGAGGCCTCGGCGCGGGTCGGGCGGGAGTTGGTGATCATCGACTCCATCATCTGGGTCGCCACGATCACCGGCTTGGCGTTGCGGCGGCAGAGCTCCACCAGCCGCTTCTGCACCATCGGGACCTTCTCCAGCGGGTACTCCACGGCGAGGTCGCCGCGGGCCACCATCACCGCGTCGAAGGCGAGGACGACGTCCTCCATGTTCGCGACCGCCTGCGGCTTCTCCACCTTGGCGATGACGGGGACCCGGCGGCCCTCCTCGTCCATCACCCGGTGCACGTCGCGCACGTCCTTGGCGTCCCGCACGAAGGAGAGCGCGACCATGTCGACGCCCATCCGCAGCGCGAAGCGCAGGTCCTCGATGTCCTTCTCGGACAGCGCGGGCACGTTGACGGCCGCGCCGGGCAGGTTGATGCCCTTGTGGTCGGAGACCACGCCGCCCTCGACGACCAGCGAGCGCACCCGCGGGCCGTCGACCTCGATCACCCGCAGCGCCACGTTGCCGTCGTTGATGAGGATCGGGTCGCCCTGCGAGACGTCGCCGGGCAGGCCCTTGTAGGTGGTGCCGCACTGGGTGCGGTCGCCCTCGACGTCCTCGGCGGTGATGACGAACTCGTCGCCCGCCACCAGCTCCACCGGGCCGTCGGCGAACTTGCCGAGGCGGATCTTGGGGCCCTGGAGGTCCGCGAGGATGCCGACCGCGCGGCCGGTCTCCTCCGCGACCTTGCGGACCCGCTGGTAGCGTCCCTCGTGCTCGGCGTGGCTGCCGTGGCTGAAGTTGAGGCGGGCCACGTTCATACCGGCCTCGACCAGCGTCTTCAGCTGGTCGTAGGAGTCGACGGCGGGACCCAGGGTGCAGACGATCTTGGCTCGGCGCATGGACATTATCCTATCGGTTTGTTCCACTCGGGAATAATCTGGGGCCGGTCGCACGCCGTTCACGCGCGCACCTCCGGTCCCGGCCCGCCGCCCGCCGTACCGCGGGCCAGCCGGAAGGTCTCTCGGGCGATCTCCCACTCCTCGTCAGTGGGCACCACGGCGACGGCCACCCGGCTCCCAGGAGCGGAGACCAGCCGGGAGCCGGACGCGCGCACCGCGTTGCGCACGGTGTCCAGCTCGATGCCCAACTGCTCCAGGCCGGCCGTGGCCGCCGCCCGTACCGCCGCCGAGTTCTCGCCCACGCCCGCGGTGAACACCACCGCGTCCACCCGGCCCAGCACCGCGCTGAACGCGCCCACGTAGCGGCGCAGCCGGTGGACGTAGACGTCGAAGGCGAGCTGGGCGGCCTCGTCGCCCTCGCTCATCCGGCGGCCGATCTCCCGCATGTCGTTGTCCCCGCACAGGCCCAGCAGCCCGGACCGCTTGTTCAGCAGGGTGTCCAGGTCCTCCGTGCCCATCCCGGCGACCCGGGCCAGGTGGAGCGGCACCGCCGGGTCGATGTCGCCGGAGCGGGTGCCCATCACCAGGCCCTCCAGCGGCGTCATCCCCATCGAGGTGTCCACGCACACCCCGCCGCGCAGCGCCGAGGCCGAGGCGCCGTTGCCCAGGTGCAGCACGATCATGTTCACCTCGGACGGGTCCCGGCCCAGCAGCCGGGCGGTCGCCCGCGAGACGTAGGAGTGGGAGGTGCCGTGGAAGCCGTAGCGGCGCACCCCGTACCGGTCGGCCACGGCGGTGTCGATCGCGTACCGGGCCGCGGCCTCCGGGATGGTGGCGTGGAACGCGGTGTCGAAGACGGCCACCTGCGGCAGGTCCGGGCGCAGCCTCCGGGCCACCCTGATGCCGGCGAGGTTGGCCGGGTTGTGCAGCGGCGCCAGCGGCACCAGCGCCTCGATGCCGGCCAGCACCTCGTCGGTGACCAGCACCGGCCCGGTGAACCGGGTGCCGCCGTGCACCACCCGGTGGCCCACCGCGGCCAGCTCCGGCGAGTCCAGCCCGAGGCCCCGCCCGGCCAGCTCCCGTGCCACCTCCTCCAGCGCCTCCGCGTGCCCGGGCACGCCGCCCGGCTCGCCGATCCGCTCCACGGCGCCGGCCGTCAGCCGCCGCCCGCCGCTCTCGGGACCGGCGTCGTCGGCGGTACCGGCCGCCATGTCGATCAGCTGGTACTTCACCGAGGACGACCCCGAGTTCAGCACCAGCACCCGGCTCGGCTCGCCGCCCGCCGCCGTGCCGCCGTCCGCGCGGTCCGTGCCGTCGCTCACGCCTCGTCCTCCTGCGCCTGGATCGCGGTGATCGCGACCGTGTTCACGATGTCCTGCACCAGTGCCCCGCGCGAGAGGTCGTTGACCGGCTTGCGCAGCCCCTGGAGGACCGGGCCGACCGCGACCGCGCCCGCCGAGCGCTGCACCGCCTTGTACGTGTTGTTGCCGGTGTTCAGGTCCGGGAAGACCAGCACCGTGGCCTGGCCGGCGACCTCGCTGCCCGGCAGCTTCGTCGCGGCCACCACCGGGGAGACCGCCGCGTCGTACTGGATCGGCCCCTCCACCAGCAGGTCGGGCCGCCGCACCCGCACCAGCTCGGTGGCCGCGCGGACCTTGTCCACGTCCGCGCCCGAGCCGGAGGTGCCCGTCGAGTACGACAGCATCGCCACCCGCGGCTGCACGCCGAACCGGGAGGCGGTGCCCGAGGCCTGGATCGCGATGTCCGCCAGCTGCTCGGCGTCCGGGTCCGGGATGACCGCGCAGTCGCCGTAGACCAGCACCCGGTCGGCCAGGCACATGAAGAACACCGAGGACACGATCGACGCGTCCGGCCGCGTCCTGATCACCTCGAAGGCCGGCCGCACGGTGGCCGCCGTGGAGTGCACCGCGCCCGAGACCATGCCGTCGGCCAGGCCCTGCTCCACCATCAGCGTGCCGAAGTACGACACGTCCGCGACCACGTCGTGGGCCAGCTCAAGGGTGACCCCCTTGTGGGCGCGCAACTCGGCGTAGCGGGCGGCGAACCGTTCCCGCAGCGGCGAGGTCTGCGGGTCCACCAGGGTCACCGCCGGGTCGTCCAGCGCGATGCCGAGGTCGGCGGCCCGCTTGCGGATCGCGTCCTCCTCGCCGAGCAGCACCAGGTCGCACACGCCGCGGCGCAGCAGCACCTCGGCGGCCCGCAGGATGCGCTCCTCGGTGCCCTCCGGCAGCACGATCCGCCGCCGCGCGGCGCGGGCCCGCTCCAGCAGGGCGTGCTCGAACATCATCGGCGTGACCCGCGCCGAGCGCGCCACCGACAGCCGCTCGGTGAGGTCGGCGGTGGCCACGTGCGTCTCGAACAGGCCCAGCGCCGTCTCCGCCTTGCGCGGGGTGTCCGCGTCCAGCCGGCCGTCCAGCCCGAACAGCTCCGCCGCGGTCGGGAACGACCCCGAGGGCACCGACAGCACCGGCGTGCCCGGGGCGAGCCGGGAGGCCAGCGCCAGGACCTGCTCGCCGGGCCGCTCGTCCAGGGTGAGCAGCACGCCCGCGATGGGCGGCGCCCCGGCCGAGTGCGCCGCGAGGGCGCCCACGATCAGGTCGGCCCGGTCGCCCGGGGTGACCACCACGCAGCCCGGGGTCAGCGCGGGCAGGAACGCCGGCAGCATCGCGCCGCCGAAGACGAAGTCCATCGCGTCCCGGGACAGGCCGGCGTCGTCGCCGAGCAGCACCTGCGCGTCCAGCGCCTCCACGATCTGCCGGACCGTCGGGGCGGACAGCGCCTTCTCGTCCGGCAGGACGTACACCGGCAGGTCCAGGGTGCGGTCCAGCTGCTCGCGGATCGCCTCGGCCTGGTCCGGGGCCACCCGGTTGGCGATCATGGCGATCACGTCGCAGCCGAGGTTGGTGTACGCGTGCACCGCGTTGCGGACCTCGGCGACCACGGACTGCGCCTCCTGGTCGCGCCCGCCTATCACCGGCAGCACCGACGCGCCGCACTCGTTCGCCAGCCGGGCGTTCACCCCCAGCTCGGCCGGCAGGTTGGTGTTGGCGAAGTCCGAGCCGAGGATCAGCACCGTGTCGTACTCCGCGGCCACCCGCAGGTAGCCCTCCACCAGCCGCGCGGTGAGCGCCGCCTGGCCCTGCTCCGCCTGGAGCGTCGCGGCCTCCGCGTACCCCAGGCCGAAAACGGTCGATTCGTCCTGGGTGAGCCGGTAGCGGCTGCGCAGCAGCTCGAAGATGCGGTCGGGGGCGTCATGGACGAGCGGCCGGTAGACACCCACCCTGTCGACCTGCCGGGTCAGCAGCTCCATCACGCCGAGCTCGACGACCTGCCGGCCGTCCCCGCGGCCGATCCCTGTGACATAGACGCTGCGCGTCACCCCGGTGCTCCGTCCGTTTCCATCGCCTGATCTCCACTCCGGCGGCGCTCCGCACCGCCGCGCCGCCCGGGGCCGGCTCGGGCCGCGGAGGCGTACGCACCCATGACGCTAACGCCCTCCGCGGGCGCGTGCCCGACGAGGTCCCCACTGGCCGGCTCCCGCCCCGGACCGCCGCCCGCCCGTCGCCGTCCTGCCACCGCCGCGCCACCGCACGGCCGCCGGCCTCGCCGGGCCCGCCCCGGCCGGTGCCCGGTCCGCGCCGCCGACCCGGGGGCGGGCGTCCCCGGGTCGGCGCGGCGGGTGCCGCCGAAGGGGCCCCCGGGCACGTAGAGTGAGGGAGAGGTGACGGATGGCGGCGGCTCGCGGCGGACGGCGCGGAACGGGGGCGGCGGGGACCGGAGCATGCCGCGGCGGGTGACGGGGAAGGCGGGGGGCGGAAGGAGCGCGGGAGCATGCAGGTCCTGGCCACCGGGGTGCGGCGTGACGAGCGGCCGCTGCTGGAGCGCGCCTTCGCGCCCCGCCACGAGGTGCGCTGCGTCGAGGCGCCGCTGACCGAGGAGACGCTGCCGCTGGCCGCCGGGTTCGAGGCGGTGTCCACCGGGGTCAGCGCGGTGCTCGACGCCCCCGCCCTGGAGGCCCTGGTGCGCGGCGGCACCCGGCTGGTCACCCAGCGCTCCACCGGCCACAACAACATCGACCTCGCCCACGCCGAGCGGCTGGGCCTGACCGTCGCCCGCGTCACCGGGTACTCCCCGTACTCGGTGGCCGAGTTCGCGTGGACGCTGGCGGCCGCCGTCAACCGGAGGATCGTCCGCTCCGTCGCCCGAACCAGGGACGCCGACACCCGGCTCGACGGGCTGCTCGGCCGGGACTTCCACGGCCGCACCGCAGGGGTGGTCGGCACCGGCCGGATCGGTTCGGCGTTCGCCGCCATCGCCCGCGGCTTCGGCATGAAGCTGCTGGGCTGGGACATCGAGGTGGACCCCGGGTGCCAGGAGATGGGCCTGGAGTACGTCGAACTCGACCGGCTGCTGCGGGAGTCCGACCTGGTCAGCCTGCACGTGCCGCTGATGCCCTCCACCCACGGCCTGATCGGCGCGCGCCGGCTGGCGGAGATGAAGGAGGGCGTGCTGCTGGTCAACACCAGCCGCGGCGCCCTGGTCGACACCGCCGCGCTGGCCGAGGCGCTGGCCACGGGGCGGGTCGGCGGCTTCGGTATGGACGTGTACGAGGAGGAGGCCGGTCCGGCCCTGGACCCGCGCTTCCACCGGGCGGCGGCCGCCGCCGGAGCCGACGGCCCGGACGGCGACGGGGACGGGGAGAGGGACGACAACCTGTCGCCCCTGCTCGTCTTCGACCAGGTCCTGGTCACCTCGAACCAGGCATACTTCACGGTCGACGCGCTGGAGGAGATCGCCGCCGCGACCGTCCGGAATGTGGACGACTATCTTGCGGGCAGGATCACCGAGTGCACGCTGATCCCGAAGTCCCCGTGACGCGGACGTTTCGTCCACCGCACACCTGGAGGCACCCTTCATGCGCATCGGAGTCCTCACCGCCGGCGGCGACTGCCCCGGCCTCAACGCCGTCATCCGATCCGTGGTGCACCGCGCGGTGTCCGGCCACGCCGACGAGGTGATCGGCTTCGAGGACGGTTTCGTCGGGCTGCTGGAAGGCCGCTTCCGCGAGCTGGACCTCAACTCCGTCAGCGGCATCCTGGCCCGCGGCGGCACCATCCTCGGCTCGGCCCGGCTGGAGCGGGCGCGGCTGCGGGAGGCCGCCGACAACGCCGACGACCTGTGCTCCCGCTACGGCATCGACGTACTCATCCCGATCGGCGGCGAGGGCACCCTCACCGCCGCCCGGATGCTCTCCGAGGCCGGCATGCCGGTGGTGGGCGTGCCGAAGACCATCGACAACGACATCAGCGGCACCGACCGCACCTTCGGCTTCGACACCGCCGTCACCGTGGCCACCGAGGCCATCGACCGGCTGCAGACCACCGCCGAGTCCCACCAGCGGGTGATGGTGGTGGAGGTGATGGGACGGCACGCCGGGTGGATCGCGCTGGAGGCCGGGATGGCCAGCGGCGCCCACGGCATCTGCGTCCCCGAACGGCCCTTCGACCCGGCCGACCTGGTGCACATGGTCGAGAAGCGGTTCGCCCGCGGCAAGCGGTTCGCGGTGGTCTGCGTCGCCGAGGGCGCCCACCCGGCCAAGGACACCATGGACTACGGGGTCGGCGAGATCGACAAGTTCGGCCACGAGCGGTTCCAGGGGATCGGCACCACCCTCGCCATCGAGCTGGAGGCCCGGCTCGGCAAGGAGGCCCGCCCGGTCATCCTCGGCCACGTCCAGCGCGGCGGCGTGCCCACCCCGTACGACAGGGTGCTGGCCACCCGCTTCGGCTGGCACGCGGTGGAGGCCGCGCACAGCCGCTCCTTCGGCCACATGACGGCCCTGCACGGCACCCGGATCACCATGGTGCCGCTCGCGGACGCCGTCACCCACCTCAAGACGGTGCCCGAGAACCGCATGGAGGAGGCCGAGTCGGTCTTCTGACGGCCCGCCCGTCCGGTCCCGCCCGTCCGGTCCCGCCCGTCCGGTCCCGCCCGTCCGGTCCCGCCCGTCCCGGTCCCGCTCTCCGAGGAGCGGGACCGGGACCGCCGGCGACGGGGGTGAGTCAGGCGGACCGGCGCAGCCAGAGCGTGGCCAGCGGCGGCAGCGTCAGCGCGATGCTGTGCCGGCGGCCGTGCCAGGGCGCCGGCTCGCTCTTGACCGGCCCGTCCAGGACCACGCCGCTGCCGCCGTAGCGGGTCTCGTCGGTGTTCAGCACCGGCGTCCACAGCCCCTCGGGGCAGCCGATCCGGTACTCCCGCCGCACCACCGGCGAGAGGTTGCTGACCACCAGCAGGGGCTGCCCGGCGGTGTCGAGGCGCAGGAACGAGAAGGTGTTGTCGTCGGCCGCGCCGCCGTCGATCCACGAGAAGCCGGCCGGGTCGGTGTCCAGCTGCCACAGCGCGGGCGTGGCCCGGTACACCGCGTTGAGCTCGGCGACCAGGTCGCGCACCCCGCGGTGGTCGGCCGCCGCGCCGTACCCGTCGGCCACCAGCCCCCAGTCCGGGCCGCTGTCGTGGGACCACTCCGCGCCCTGCGCGAACTCCTGCCCCATGAAGAGCAGCTGCTTGCCGGGGTGGGCCCACATGAAGCCCAGGTAGGCGCGGTGGTTGGCGCGCCGCTGCCACCAGTCGCCGGGCATCTTCTCCACCAGCGCCCGCTTGCCGTGCACCACCTCGTCGTGCGAGATCGGCAGCACGTAGTTCTCGCTGTAGGCGTAGACCATCGAGAACGTCATCTCGTCGTGGTGGTACCTGCGGTGCACCGGCTCGTGCGCCATGTACTCCAGCGAGTCGTGCATCCAGCCCATGTTCCACTTCAGACCGAAGCCGAGGCCGCCGAAGCCGGTGTGGCCCACCAGGTGGGTGGCGCGGGTGACGCCGTCCCAGGCCGTGGACTCCTCGGCGATGGTCACCACGCCGGGGCAGCGCCGGTAGACGGTCGCGTTCATCTCCTGGAGGAAGGCCACCGCGTCGAGGTTCTCCCGGCCGCCGTAGGCGTTGGGCGCCCAGTCGCCGCCCTCCCGCGAGTAGTCGAGGTAGAGCATCGAGGCGACCGCGTCCACCCGCAGTCCGTCGATGTGGAACTCCTCGCACCAGTACACGGCGTTGGCGACGAGGAAGTTGCGCACCTCGGTCCGGCCGAAGTCGAACTCCAGGGTGCCCCAGTCCGGGTGCTCGGCCCGGCGCGGGTCGGCCGGCTCGTACAGCGGCTCGCCGTCGAACCGGGCCAGCGCCCAGTCGTCCTTCGGGAAGTGCGCCGGCACCCAGTCCATGATCACGCCGACCCCGGCCCGGTGCAGCGCGTCCACCAGGAACCTGAAGTCGTCCGGCGAGCCCAGCCGCGAGGTCGGGGCGTAGTAGGAGGTGACCTGGTACCCCCACGACCCGCCGAACGGGTGCTCCGCCACCGGCATCAGCTCGACGTGGGTGAAGCCCAGCTCCCGGACGTACGCGGGCAGCTGCTCGGCGAGTTCGCGGTACCCCAGGCCCGGCCGCCACGAGGCCAGGTGCACCTCGTAGACGGAGAACGGGGCCCGGTGCACGGGCGTGTCCGCGCGGTGCGCCATCCACTCCGCGTCGCCCCAGGCGTACGAGGACTCGGTGACGACGGAGGCGGTGGCCGGCGGCACCTCGGTGGAGCGGGCCATCGGGTCGGCCTTCATCACCCGGGAGCCGTCGGGCCGGGTGATCTCGAACTTGTAGACGGTGCCGGGCCCGACCCCGGGCACGAACAGCTCCCACACGCCCGAGGAGCCCAGCGAACGCATCGGGTGCGCGGTGCCGTCCCAGTACGTGAAGTCCGCCGCCAGCCGCACCCCGCGGGCGTTGGGCGCCCACACCGCGAACCGGGTGCCGGCCACCCCGCCGTGCTCCGTGGCCTGGGAGCCCAGCACCTTCCACAGCTGCTCGTGCCGGCCCTCCCCGATCAGGTGCAGGTCCAGCTCGCCCAGCGAGGGCAGGAACCGGTACGGGTCGTCCACCACGTGCTCGCCGTCGTCGTACCCGACCGCCAGCCGGTACGAGCCGGGGACGGCGGGCAGCGGCAGCAGCGCGGAGAAGAGCCCGTCGCCCTCGGCCGCCAGTTCCGCGCGCTGCCCGTCGGTCCCGTCCTGCCCGTCCAGCCCGCCCAGGAGCACCGCCACCGAGCGGGCGAACGGCCGCAGCGCCCGCACCCGGACCCCGCCCGGCTCCTGGTGCGCGCCGAGCAGCGCGTGCGGGTCGTGGTGCGAGCCGTCGAGCAGGCGGCGGCGGTCCCCGTCGGCGAGGGCGCCGGGCACGGCGGCCCCCGCCTCGGCCCCCGCCTCGGCCGCGCCGTCCGGTCCGGCGGTGCCCGTCGCGTTCGTCGGGGTCGCCGTGCCCGTCGCGTTCGCCGGGGCGGCGGGCGGCTGGGCCGCGGACCAGGCCGGGGGAGCGGACCGCTGCTCGGGTCGCTGGGCCGCCGCACTCCCCGGCTGCCCGGCCGCTGAGGGGGCGTCGGAGGGCAGCCGGGGGCGGCTGTGCGGCCGCGCCGGGTCGAGCGGGCGCTCCCGGTCCGGCCCGGACGCCGGCCCCCGCTCGGGGTCCCGCCCCCGCTCGGGTTCCCGTGCGCCGGGGCGCGCCGGGGCCGGAGCCGCCTGCGGCCGCGCCTCGGGGGCCGGGGCCGGGGCCGGAGCGCCGTCCGCCGCGGCCGGCTGCTGCTGCGGCGCGGTGCCGGAGGCCGCGGGGTGGCGGGTGGTGGCGTCGTAGCCGCGCGCCGCCGCCTCGGAGGTGGTGCCCGAGGGAAGGGCGGTCGGGCGGTGCTGGTCGGGAGGGACGGTCACGGGAGGAGCCTCCTCGAACGGGATCGGGAGCGGCGGGGAGCGGGCGCCGCCGAGGGTCGGCGGCCGCCGGGGCGGTGGCGCCGGCCCGCGGCGGTCACCCCGCCGAGGTCGCCAGCCGGGCCAGGGCGGACAGCGGGATGGGGAGCCACGCGGGCCGGTGCCGGGCTTCGTAGCGGGCCTCGTAGATCGCCTTGTCGGTCTCGAAGGCCCGTATCAGTACCGGCTGTTCACGCGGGTCGGTGCCCGCGACGGCCGCGTAGCCGGAGCAGAAGGCGTCCCGGTGCGGCGGGGCCCAGGGGCCGTTGGCGCTGTGGTGCGCGGCGTAGTCGAAGGAGCGCAGCATGCCCGCGACGTCCTGCACCGGCGGGGCCGGGCGGCGGCGTTCGGCCAGCGGCCGGGCCGGCTCGCCCTCGAAGTCGATGAGCATCCACGCCCCGTCCGGGCCGCGCAGCGCCTGGCCGAGATGGAGGTCGCCGTGCACCCGCTGGGCGGTCACCGCCCCGCCGGGGCCGCCGCCGGCGCCGAGCTTGGCCAGGTCGTCGAAGGCCGAGCGCAGCGCGGCGGCGTACGGGCGGACGGCCGGCACCTCGGCCGCGGTGTCCTCCAGCCGCCGCGTCATCGCCGCGGCCGCCCGTTCCAGCGCGGCGCCGTCCAGCCGCCTCACCGGCAGCGCCTCGGCCAGCGCCCGGTGCACCTCCGCGGTGGCCGCGCCCAGCGCCGCCGCCTCGGCCCGGAAGTCGCCGTCCTCGGCCACCGACGCCAGGGCCAGCGCCCAGCCGTCGGCCGAGCCGGGCAGGAACCGCTGGAGCACGCCCAGCGTGGTCGGCTCGCCGTCTCCCCCGCCGTCTCCGTCGCCCGGCGCGGAGGTGTCCTCGGCGGGCAGCGCCTCGAACCACGCCACCGGCTCGGCCACCCGGCGCGAACCGGCGCGGGCCAGCGCCAGCGACAGCTCCAGGTCCGGGTTGGTGCCGGGCGAGACCCGGCGGAACAGCTTGAGGATGTACGCGTCGCCGTACACCACCGACGTGTTGGACTGCTCGGCGGTGGACACCCTCGGCGTCAGGCCCGGGGGGAACTCGGCCGACGGCTCGGTGGTGAAGCGCAGCCGCCCGCTGCGGCCGGGCAGCCGCAGCCGCTCCAGCAGCAGCGCGGCCAACCGCGGGTCGTGCGGCGCGTCGTAGAGGGTCAGCCCGTCGTAGGGGCCGCCGACCGCCGGTCCGAGCGCGGCCCGCACCAGCGCGGAGGGCAGCAGCGGGTGGGCGCCCAGCAGCAGCTGGTAGCAGTCCGGCGGCCGGCCGGGCTGCTCCACGTCGACCAGGAGGTGCAGCAGGCCGAGCGGGCCGAGTCGGCCACCCGGGGGAACGAGTTCGGTGGCGGCCGCCAGCCGGAAGCCGCCGATGGGCAGCCCCTTGCCGGCGAACCAGCGCTGCCGGGGCAGCCAGCCGCGCAGCAGGGGATCGAGGGAGCGCAGCAGGCCGGGGACGAGGTCGCGGCCGGCGACGGGGGGCACACGGGTCCAGGAGCTGTCCGACATGGCGTCCTTTCCCCTGGGAGTCGCGCCCGCACCGCGACCAGCGGCGGGGGCGCCAGCCTCCCGGATGGCGGGTTCGGGCTGTCCGGCGACACGGGGAGCCTGCCCCGGGCGGGTGACAGGAAACCGCCGTACGGGCTGCTGCGGGCCGTCGGGTTACCAAGGATCGTGCCCGAGGTGCGGGAGGCCCGCACCTCGGGCACGGACTCGTCGCGGCCCTGCCGGACGGGCCGCCGCCGGGGGGCCGGTCAGCCGGCCCCCCGATCCGTCAGGACGGGTCCTTGCGCAGCCGGAACCAGTAGAAGCCGTGCCCCGCCAGGGTCAGCAGGTACGGCAGCCGGCCGATGGCGGGGAAGCGCACCCCGCCGATCAGCTCCACCGGGTGGCGGCCCTCGAACTGCGGCAGGTCCAGCTCGGTGGGCTGGGCGAACCGGGAGAAGTTGTTGACGCACAGCACCAGGTCGTCGCCGTACTCGCGCAGGAACGCCAGCACCGCCGGGTTGCTGGAGGGCAGTTCGGTGTAGGACCCCAGGCCGAACGCCCGGTTCTGCTTGCGGATCTCGATCATCCGCCGGGTCCAGTGCAGCAGCGAACTGGGCGAGCTGGTCTGCGCCTCCACGTTGGTGACCTGGTAGCCGTAGACCGGGTCCATGATCGTCGGCAGGTACAGCCGGCCCGGGTCGCTGGAGGAGAAGCCGGCGTTGCGGTCCGGGGTCCACTGCATCGGGGTGCGCACCCCGTCCCGGTCGCCGAGCCAGATGTTGTCGCCCATGCCGATCTCGTCGCCGTAGTAGAGGATCGGCGAGCCGGGCAGGGACAGCAGCAGCGCGGTGAACAGCTCGATCTGGTTGCGGTCGTTGTCCAGCAGCGGGGCCAGCCGGCGGCGGATGCCGATGTTCGCGCGCATCCGCGGATCCTTGGCGTACTCCGCGTACATGTAGTCGCGCTCCTCGTCGGTGACCATCTCCAGGGTCAGCTCGTCGTGGTTGCGCAGGAAGATGCCCCACTGGCAGTTGCCCGGGATCGCCGGGGTCTTGGCCAGCACCTCGGAGACCGGGTAGCGCGACTCGCGGCGCACCGCCATGAAGATCCGCGGCATCACCGGGAAGTGGAACGCCATGTGGCACTCGTCGCCGCCGCGGCTGTAGTCGCCGAAGTAGTCGACCACGTCCTCGGGCCACTGGTTGGCCTCGGCGAGCAGCACGGTGTCCGGGTAGTTCGCGTCGATCTCCCGCCGCACCCGCTTGAGGAACTCGTGGGTGGCCGGCAGGTTCTCGCAGTTGGTGCCCTCCTTCTGGTACAGGTACGGCACCGCGTCCAGCCGGAACCCGTCGATGCCCAGGTCCAGCCAGAACTTCAGGGCGGCCAGGATCTCCTCCTGCACCTGCGGGTTCTCGTAGTTGAGGTCCGGCTGGTGGGAGAAGAACCGGTGCCAGTAGTACTGCTTGCGGACCGGGTCGAAGGTCCAGTTCGACGTCTCGGTGTCGACGAAGATGATCCGGGCGTCCGGGTAGCTCTTGTCGTCGTCCGCCCAGGTGTAGTAGTCGCCGTAGGGCCCGTCGGGGTCGCTGCGGGACGCCTGGAACCACGGGTGCTGGTCGCTGGTGTGGTTCATGACGAAGTCGATGATGACGCGCATGCCGCGCTGGTGGGCGGCGTCCACGAACTCCACGAAGTCGGCGAGGTCGCCGAACTCCGGCAGGACGGCGGTGTAGTCCGAGACGTCGTAGCCGCCGTCGCGCAGCGGGGAGGCGAAGAACGGCGGCAGCCAGAGGCAGTCGACCCCGAGCCACTGCAGGTAGTCCAGCTTCGCGGTGATGCCCTTCAGATCCCCGACACCGTCGCCGTTGCTGTCCTGGAAGGAGCGGACGAGGACTTCGTAGAACACCGCCCGTTTGAACCAGTCGGGGTCGCGGTCCTTGGCCGGTGTGTCCGCGAAGGTGTCAGGGACGGGTTCGTTGACGATCAACTGAGTGACCCTCCGATCGATGGAGACGGTCGCAGCGACATGATGTGCGCGGGCGCACGGCCCGGTTCCAGGCGCACATAGTTGTCCCTGCCCCAGTGGTAGGTGTCGCCGGTGAGCTCGTCGCGCACCGGGAACGACTCGTGCCAGGAGAGGCCGAGTTCCGGCATGTCCAACGAGACGGTCGCCTCCTGGGTGTGGTACGGGTCCAGGTTGGCGACCACCAGGATCACGTCGTCGCCGCTGCGCTTGGAGAACGCCAGCAGCGAACCGTTGTCCACCGGGTGGAACGCGATGTCGCGCAGTTGCCGGAGCGCCGGGTGACGGCGCCGGAGCCGGTTGAGCGTGGTGATCAGCGGGGCCAGCGAGCGCCCCTCGGCCTCGGCCCGGGACCAGTCCCGCGGCCGCAGCTGGTACTTCTCGGACTCGGCGTACTCCTCGCTGCCCGGGTGGGCCGGCACGCCTTCGCACAGCTCGAAGCCGGCGTACATCCCCCAACTGGGGGAGAGGGTCGCCGCCAGCACCGCCCGGACCTCGAAGGCGGCCCGGCCGCCCTGCTGGAGGTAGGCGTGCAGGATGTCGGGGGTGTTCACGAACAGGTTGGGCCGCATCCAGGCGGCGGTGTCCCGGCTGAGCTCGCGCGCGTACTCCGCCAGCTCCTCCTTGCCGGTACGCCAGGTGAAGTAGGTGTACGACTGCTGGAAGCCGATCTTGCCCAGGGTGCTCATCATGGCGGGGCGGGTGAACGCCTCGGCCAGGAAGATCACGTCCGGGTCGGTGCGGTTGATGTCGGCGATCACCTTCTCCCAGAAGACCACCGGCTTGGTGTGCGGGTTGTCGACGCGGAAGATCCGCACCCCGTGCCCCATCCAGTGCCGCAGCAGCCGCAGCGTCTCCCGGACGATGCCGCCGAAGTCCCGGTCGAAGGCGAGCGGGTAGATGTCCTGGTACTTCTTCGGCGGGTTCTCCGCGTACGCGATCGAGCCGTCCGCCCGGTGCGCGAACCACTCCGGGTGCTTCTCCACCCACGGGTGGTCCGGGGAGCACTGGAGCGCGAAGTCCAGCGCCACCTCCAGGCGCAGCTCCCGGGCCCGCGCCACGAAGTAGTCGAAGTCCGCCAGGGTGCCCAGGTCCGGGTGGACGGCGTCGTGGCCGCCCTCGGCCGAGCCGATCGCCCACGGCGAGCCGACGTCGTCCGGGCCGGCTGTCAGGCTGTTGTCGCGGCCCTTGCGGAAGGCGGTGCCGATCGGGTGGATCGGCGGCAGGTACACCACGTCGAAGCCCATCGCGGCCACCGCCGGCAGCCGGTCGGCCGCGGTGCGGAAGGTGCCCGGCCGCAGGGTGCCGTCGGCCCGCTCCACGGCGCCCTCGGAGCGCGGGAAGAGCTCGTACCAGGAGCCGAACAGCGCCCGCTCCCGCTCCACCTGGAGCGGCATCGGACGGGAGGCGCTGACGAGTTCGCGCAACGGGTGACGGTCCAGCACCGCCACCACCTCGGGCGCCAGCGCCGCCGCGTGCCGGGCCGCCGGCTGCCGCGCGGTGTCCCGCAGCGCGTCCACCGCGGCCAGCACCACCGGGCGCCCGTCGTTCTTCGGCACCCCGGAGGCGGCCCGCTCGTACAGCTGCGCGCCCTCGGCGAGCACCAGCTCGGTGTCGATGCCCGCCGGGACCTTGATCCCCGCGGTGTGCCGCCAGGTGGCCACCGGGTCCGACCACGCCTCCACCGTGTACGTCCAGCGCCCCTCGGCCGTCGGGGTGACCCGCGCCCCCCAGCGGTCGGTGCCCGGCGCCAGCTCCCGCATCGGCGTCCACGGCCCGGAGCGGCCGGCCGCGTCGCGCAGCACCACGTTGGCGGCGACGGCGTCATGGCCCTCGCGGAAGACCGTCGCGGTCACCTGGAAGGTCTCGCCGACCACCGCCTTGGCCGGGCGGCGGCCGCAGTCGACGACGGGCTGGACGTCGAGGACGGGAATACGACCGATCATTGCCTCACCTGACAACTCGCACGGCGGATGGAGACCCCCGCTCTTTTTAACTGTTCTTGGCCGAACCGGCTCGCTCGCGCCGGCCGGCCGGGAGGGGTTCACCCGGCCGGCTGACGAGCCGATCGTTGCCCGCCGGGAGCCTGCCCACCCATCGACGCGGGAACCCGCCGCCTGACGACCGTTCGGGAGCGCGCGCCCGGGCGCGCGCCCCGTCACGGGCGGCCGGACCGGCCTGCGCCGGACCGGCCGAACCGCCGGTGGGGGCATCGCGCCGGTCGGCGCATCGCGTCGCCCGTCCGCGCCCCGCAACGCGCCCCGGCGCACACCCGAAAGGGTGAATGCCACCGGAGGGCTCCAACGGGCCGCGGACGTTTCCGGCCACCGGCCCCGCGAGGTCCGCCGCCGTCCGCCCCGCCCCGCCGCGGCGCCCCGGCACCGCCCCGCGCCCGCACCCGCGCGGGCTGTTTCCCGGCGGCCCCCGACCGCCCCCCGACCGCCGCCCGGCCGCCGAACTCCCGTCGCGCCCCCGCCCCGCACCGGGTCCCGCACCGGCTCCGTACCGGTCCGCGGCCCGTCCCACGCCCGTGCCGCGCCCGTCCCGGCCGTCGTCAGGGGGACCTGCCGCGCGCCCCCGGACGTGCCGGCGGCGCACGGGACGGCGCCCGCCGCCACCCGGCCGTACGCCGTCACCCCCGTGAGCCGCCGTTAGCGCGTTTGGAGCCAAAGATCGTGGACAGCGCCCCCGGGCCCCCGCCCGGCCCGGCTACGGTCGACGGCGTGAAGGCTATCCGTCGATTCACCGTGCGCACCGTCCTGCCGGAACCCCTGCGCCCGCTGGGGGACCTGGCCCGCAACCTCCGCTGGTCCTGGCACCAGGAGACGAGGGAGCTGTTCCGCAGCGTCGACCCCGAGGGCTGGCAGGCGGCGCAGGGAGACCCGGTCCGGCTGCTCGGCTCGGTCGCCAAGGAGCGGCTGACCGCCCTCGCCGCCGACCGCCGCTTCCTGCGCCGGCTCGCCGCCGCCGCCGAGGACCTGGCCGACTACACCGCCGGCCCGCGCTGGTACCAGGAACGCGCCGACCAGGACGAGCTGCCCTCCGCCATCGCCTACTTCTCCCCGGAGTTCGGCATCACCTCGGCCCTGCCGCAGTACAGCGGCGGCCTGGGCATCCTCGCCGGGGACCACCTCAAGACCGCCAGCGACCTCGGCGTACCGATCATCGGCGTCGGGCTGCTCTACCGGCACGGCTACTTCCGCCAGAGCCTGTCGCGGGAGGGCTGGCAGCAGGAGCACTACCCCGTCCTCGACCCCAACTCCATGCCGCTGGCGCCGCTGCGCGAGCCCGACGGCTCGCCCGCCGCCGTCACCCTGCACCTCACCGGCGGCCGGACGCTGACCGCCCGCGTGTGGACCGCCCAGGTCGGACGGGTCCCGCTGCTGCTGCTCGACTCCGACACCGAGGCCAACGAACCCGCCGAACGCGACGTCACCGACCGCCTCTACGGCGGCGGCAGCGAGCACCGGCTGCTCCAGGAGATGCTGCTGGGCATCGGCGGGGTCCGGGCGGTACGCGCCTACTGCCGGATCACCGGCCACCCCGAACCCGAGGTCTTCCACACCAACGAGGGCCACGCCGGCCTCCTCGGCCTGGAGCGGATGCGCGAACTCGCCCAGGACGGACTCGACTTCGACGCCGCCCTGGAGGCCGTGCGGGCCGGCACCCTCTTCACCACCCACACCCCCGTACCCGCCGGCATCGACCGCTTCGACCGCGACCTGGTCGCCCGCCACCTCGGGGACGGCGGCGAGCTGCCCGGCGTCGACATCGGCCGGGTGCTGGAACTGGGCCGCGAGACCCAGCCCGGCGGCGACCCCCGCCTGTTCAACATGGCCGTCATGGGCCTGCGGCTGGCCCAGCGCGCCAACGGCGTCTCCACCCTGCACGGCGCGGTCAGCCGGGGCATGTTCGCCGGCCTGTGGCCCGCCTTCGACCCCGAGGACGTGCCCATCACCTCCGTCACCAACGGCGTGCACGCCCCCACCTGGGTCGCGCCCGAGGTGCAGCGCCTGGGCAGCACCCCCTTCGGCGCCCCGTGGACGGAGGACGCGCTGGCCACCGGCGGCACCGACCGCTGGGCGGCGCTCGCCGACGTCCCCGACGCCGAGCTGTGGGAGCTGCGCCGCACCCTGCGCGAACAGCTCGTCGCCGACGTCCGCCGGCGGCTGCGCGCCTCCTGGCGGCAGCGCGGGGCCGGCGACGCCGAACTGGGCTGGACCGACCACGTCCTGGACCCCGACGTGCTCACCATCGGCTTCGCCCGCCGGGTGCCGTCCTACAAACGGCTCACCCTGATGCTGCGCGACCGCGAACGGCTCACCTCGCTGCTGCTCCACCCCGAGCGGCCGATCCAGATCGTGGTGGCCGGCAAGGCCCACCCCGCCGACGACGGCGGCAAGCGCCTGGTGCAGGAACTGGTCCGGTTCACCGACGACCCCCGGGTGCGGCACCGCGTCGTCTTCCTGCCCGACTACGACATGCGGATGGCCCGGCTGCTCTACCCGGGCTGCGACGTGTGGCTCAACAACCCGCTGCGCCCGCTGGAGGCGTGCGGCACCTCGGGCATGAAGGCCGCGCTGAACGGCTGCCTCAACCTCTCGGTCCGCGACGGCTGGTGGGACGAGTGGTACGACGGCGAGAACGGCTGGGCGATCCCCACCGCCGACGGCATCGCCGACGAGGACCGCCGCGACGAGGTGGAGGCCGCCGGGCTCTACGACCTGATCGAGCACCAGGTCGCGCCCCGCTTCTACGACACCGCCGACGCCGGGCTGCCGCAGCGCTGGCTGCGCATGGTGCGGCACACCCTGGCCACGCTGGGCCCGAAGGTGCTGGCCAGCCGGATGGTGGCCGAGTACGTCGACCGGCTCTACACCCCGGCCGCCCGCTCGCACCGCGCGCTGCGCGGCCCGGCCGCGGCCGAGCTCGCCCAGTGGAAGGCCCGGGTGCGCCGGCACTGGCCCCAGGTGGCCGTCGCCCACGTGGAGACCGCCTTCGACGGGGACGCCGCCGACGGCGCGCCGGAGCTGGGCGCCACGCTCACCCTGCGCGCGCAGGTGGCGCTGGGCGGGCTGGACCCGTCCGACGTCGACGTGCAGCTGGTGTCGGGCCGGGTGGACGCCGGGGACCGGATCACCGCCCCGGCCGCGGTCTCGTTGAAGGCCGCCGCGGTGAGCGACACCTCCGGGCGGTACGCCTACGAGGGTCCGCTCAGCCTCTACCGGACGGGCGCCTTCGGCTACACCGTCCGGGTGAGGCCGTCCCACCGGCTGCTCGACGACCCGGGCGAGATGGGCCTGGTGGCCTTCCCGGCCGAGTCGCAGGGCATGACCGGGGGCGTACTGCGCTGAGCGGCCCGCCGGGTTCCGGGCCCCGCCGGGTTCCGGCGGGGCCCGGGCCGGGCACGGCGGCGGCCGGAGCACGGCGGGAGGGCCCGCACCGCGGTGGCGGTGCGGGCCCTCCCGTGGGTACCGCCGGGGCGCCCGCGCGAGGGCCCGGGGGACGTCCTCAGGCGTTGGTGGTGACGGTGCGGATGTTCTCCGCCTGCGGGCCCTTGTGGCCCTGGGTGACGTCGAACTCCACCTTCTGCCCCTCCAGCAGCTCCCGGTAGCCGGTGGCCTGGATGTTGGAGTAGTGGGCGAAGACGTCGGAGCCGCCGCCGTCCTGCTCGATGAAGCCGAAGCCCTTTTCCGAGTTGAACCACTTCACGGTTCCGGTTGCCATATCCCTCTCCTACGGGTCTTGCGGGTGGTGCGGGGTTTCCAGATCCGCACTGTACGGAATCGGGCGCTCATGGATGATCACCCCACACCGGATTAAACCGTCAAAAAGTATTCGGGCGCTCCTCGATCACCCGCCCGGGTGGCCCCATCCGCGTCCGCGCGGGCCGCGGCCGGGCGCGCCGGAGCGTGCGCGGCCGGGCGTGTCGGGGGCGTGCGCGCCGTGCGTCGGGTGTGCCGCACGGCCCGCGCGCCGGATGCCGCCCGGCGTGTCGGCCGCGCAGGTCAGGGGCATGGCCGAAAGGGGGCCTCGGCGGCGGGAAAACCAGGTGAGGGCTGTCACAGGGTGCCCTTAGTGTCGGCGGGTGACCTCAGCCATCCATGACCCCAGCCCGCCCGGAAGCGCCCATCGCTCCACCGTCCGCTCCCTCGCGCGCCTGTGGCCGTTCGTCAGACCGGTGCGCGGGCGGCTCGTGTCGTCCGCCGTGGTGGCGGTGGTCGCGTCGTCCATGTCGCTGCTGATCCCGCTGGTGCTGAAGTGGATGGTGGACGGCCCGGTGCAGGACCGGGACCCGGGCGGCGTGTGGCTCGGCGGCGGCCTCCTGCTGCTGCTGGGGCTGGTGGAGGCGGCCCTCTTCGGCCTGCGGCGCTGGCTGGTGGCGCGCCCGCTGGCCGGGGTCGAGGCCGAGATGCGCCGCCGGCTGTACGTCCGGCTGCAGCGGCTCCCCGTGGAGTTCCACGACCGCTGGGCGTCGGGGCAGTTGCTCTCCCGGGCCACCACCGACCTCCAGGTGCTGCGGATGTTCCTGGCGTTCCCGCTGGTGTTCCTGGCCGTCAACGCCGCCACCGTGGCCATCGGGTTCGCCATCCTGTTCACCCAGTCGTGGCCGCTCGGCCTGGTGCTGCTGGCCCCGGCCGTGCCGCTGGGGGTGCTGTGCTCGTACTTCGAGACCCGCTACGCGCTGGCCGCCCGCCGCGCCCAGGACCAGGCCGGCGACCTCACCACGCTGGTCGAGGAGTCGGTGCTGGGCATCCGGATCATCAAGGCGTTCGGCCGCCACCGGAACCAGGCCGACGCCTACCGCCGGCAGACCCGCGAGCTGTGGCGCACCGAGATCCACAAGGCCCGGCTGCTGTCCAACATCTGGTCCGTCATCATGGCGCTGCCGGAGGTGGCGATCGGCGCCGCGCTGCTCTTCGGCTCGCTGCGGGTCGCCGACGGGCGGCTGTCGGCCGGCACCCTGGTGGCGTTCCTGTCCACCGCCCTCGCGCTGCGCTGGCCGGTGGAGTCCATCGGCTTCCTGCTCGCCATGAGCAACGAGGCCGCCACCGCGGCCGACCGCTACTTCGAGGTGCTGGACACCCCGGTGCCGGCCGACCCGCCGCCCACCGCGGGCTCCACCGGCGCCGACGGCGTCCGCATGGAGGGTGTCCGGTTCCGCTATCCGGACGCGCCGGCCGAGGCGCCGGAACTCCTCTCCGGCGTCGACCTGCACATCCGCTCCGGCGAGACGATGGCCCTGGTGGGCGCGACCGGCAGCGGCAAGACCACGCTGACCGCGCTGCTGCCCCGGCTGCACGGCGCCACCGCCGGCCGGATCACCCTCGACGGCGCCGACACCGCCGTGCTGCCCGCCGACGACCTGCGCGCGATGATCGCCGTCGCCTTCGAGGAGCCCACCCTCTTCTCGGCCACCGTGCGGGAGAACGTCGCCATGGGCGCCGGCCCGGAGGGCGCCGACGAGGAGGCGGTGCGCCGGGCGCTGGCCGTGGCGCAGTGCGACTTCGTCGACCGCCTCCCCAAGGGCCTGGACACACAGGTCGGCGAGCAGGGGCTCAGCCTCTCCGGGGGCCAGCGGCAGCGGCTGGCGCTGGCCCGGGCGGTCGTCGGGCGGCCGTCGTTCCTCGTCCTGGACGACCCGCTGTCCGCGCTCGACGTGCACACCGAGGCCCGGGTGGAGACGGCGCTGCGCGACGTGCTGCGGGAGACCACGGCCCTGGTCGTCGCCCACCGGCCGTCCACGGTGATGCTCGCCGACCGCGTCGCGCTGCTGTCCGGAGGGCGGATCACCGCCGTCGGCACGCACGCCGAACTCCTGCGGGAGAGCGCGGAGTACCGCCACCTGATGTCGGGCGAGGACCGCGACCCCGGTGCGCACCCGGAGGCGGAGCGCGAGGACCGCTCGGCGGCCGAGCCGGACCTCACCGGGACCGCACCGGCCGCCGGCACGGAAGCCCGGACCGCACCGGCCGCCGAGCCGCATACCGAGACCGCACCGGCCGAGCCGCACGCCGGCCGCGCCGCGCTGGAAGGGAGCGACGCCCGATGACGTCCGTGGCTCAGCAGAACGGGCAGCGCGAGGGGAACGAACGCGACGGGGACCGCCCGTCCCCCGAGGAGGCGGCGCCGACCGCGCCCGACCCCGGAGAGGCGGAGGGCGGCCCCGACGACCCCTTCGCCCAGGACGTGCTGCCCGCGCCCCGCAACGCCCAGGCCGCGCTGCTGCGTTCGCTGCTCACCCCGTACCGCGCGAGGGTCTGCCTGGCCAGCGTGCTGCTGCTGGTCCAGCAGGCGGCCGTACAGGTCGGCCCGCTCCTGGTGGCGTACGCGATCGACCGCGGCATCCCCGCCGTGCGCGACGGACGGCACGGTCCGCTCATCGCCGCCGCCCTCGCCTACATCGGCTGCGGGCTGGCCTCCGGCGGCCTCCAGAACGCGTTCATCCGCACCGCCGCCCGGGTCAGCCAGGACGTGCTGGTCGAGCTGCGCGGCCGGATCTTCCGCCACGCCCAGCAGCTCAGCCTCGACTTCCACGAGCGCTACACCTCCGGCCGGCTGATCGCCCGCGCCACCTCCGACGTCGAGTCCATCCGCGAGCTCCTCAACGACGGCCTCGACGAACTCGTCGAGGTGGTGCTCTCGGCGGTCTACATCACCGCCGTGCTGGTCTTCCTCGACTGGCGCCTCGGGCTGGTCACCCTGGTCTCCTACCTGCCGCTGGCCGCGGCCATCAGCCGCTTCCGGCGCCGCTCGATGGTCGCCTACCGCAAGCGCTCCACCGCCAACGCGGCCGTGATCGTCAAGTTCACCGAGACGATGAACGGCATCCGCCCGGTCAAGGCGTTCCGCCGGGAGCGCCCCAACGAGGAGGAGTTCGGCGCCCTCAACGACGAGCAGTACCAGGCCAACGGCGACGCGATCCTGGAGATGGCCCGGTACGTCGTCAGCTCCCGGCTGATCGCCAACGTGACCATCGCCGGCATCGTGCTGTGGGGTGCCTACCGGGTGGCGGGCGGCGGGATGGAACTGGGCGTGCTGGCCGCGTTCGTGCTGTACCTGCGGCGGCTGTACGACCCGATCGACCAGCTGGGGATGTTCCTCAACTCCTACCAGTCCGCCGCCGCCTCGCTGGAGAAGATCGCCGGTCTGCTGGCCCAGCGCCCCACCGTGCCCGCGCCCGAGCAGCCGGTGCCGCTGCCGGTCCGCGCCGCCGACGGGCCGGCCGGCCGGGAGGTCGTCTTCGAGGGCGTCCGCTTCGCCTACCGGACCGGCGGCGACGTGCTCCCGGTCTTCGACCTGCGGGTGCCGGCCGGGCAGACCGTCGCGGTGGTCGGCGCCACCGGCGCCGGCAAGTCCACCCTCGCCAAGCTGCTGGCCCGCTTCTACGACCCCACCGACGGCCGGGTGCTGCTCGACGGGGTGCCGCTGTGCGACCTGGACCCGGCCGAACTGCGCGGCGGGGTGGTCATGGTGACCCAGGAGGCGTTCCTCTTCTCCGGCACCGTGGCCGACAACATCACCATCGGCCGCCCCGACGCCACCCGCGAGGAGGTGGAGGCCGCCGCGAAGGCGATCGGCGCGCACGACTTCATCGCCGCCCTGCCCGACGGCTACGACACCGACGTGCGCAAGCGCGGCGGCCGGATCTCCGCCGGGCAGCGCCAACTGGTCGCCTTCGCCCGGGCGCTGCTGGCCGACCCGGCCGTACTCATCCTGGACGAGGCCACCTCCTCGCTCGACGTGCCCGGCGAGCGGGCGGTGCAGCACGCCATGGCCACGGTGCTGCACGGTCGGACGGCGGTCGTCATCGCGCACCGCCTGTCCACGGTGGAGATCGCCGACCGGGTGCTGGTGATGCGCGACGGCCGCGTCGTCGAGGACGGCACCCCCGCCGAACTCATCGCGGGCGAGGGCCACTTCGCCGGCCTCCACCAGGCCTGGCGGGACAGCCTGGTGTGACCCGCTGCGGTGCGGGGCGGCACACCGGCCGGCCGTCCCGCACCGCCGCACCGGGAGGGACGAGGACGGGCCCGTGCCCAGCAGCACCAGGAACCTCCTGACCGGGCGGCGCAGGGTCTTCGCCGCGGCGTCGGGAGGTCCTTCTTCCCTGACGTGGGTCAGCTCCCGGCGGCCGTCGGCGGCGGATACCACCGGCCCGGGCGAGTACAGCCTGTCGTGGCACCAGTCCCGTCAGAGGTGGACCGCCAAGGGCACCGCGTCCACCGCGTGGTCGTGCCCGGTCGGCGAGCGCCGGTGGACGGCCGTGGCCAGCAGGACGGTTCCGGCCACCAGCAGTGCGGACCCGGCCCAGTACGGCACGGTCTCGGGCAGCTCCCCGATGGTGTTCACGAGGGCTCCGGCGACGAGGACGAGCGCACCCGCGGCCCCGAGGAGCACCACCTCTCTGCCGAGGGGGCGGAGCGCGACGCGGTGCGCGGTGAACAGGGCGGGGAGCAGCATCAGGCTGAGGCCGCATACCGGGGCGTTGAGCAGGAACACCCAGCGCCAGGAGAGCGTGTCCGTGATGGTCTCGGTGATGGCCACGTTGAGGGCGAACCCCAGGCCGACGGCGGCCGCCCACACGCCGATCGCGATCCGCTCCCTGCCGAGGGGAACGGATCGTGTCGTCAGCCGGAGGGAGAACGGCATGATCAGCGCGGCTCCCACACCCTGGAGGAAGCGGCCGGTCTCGACCAGGAGCGGTCCGGACGCCACGGCGCACATGACCGATCCGACGCCGAAGGCGGCCAGCCCGGTGCCGAACGCGCCGCGTTGCCACCCGGCTCGGCCGAACAGCGCGACGAGCAGCATGACCGCGCCGAACGGCGCCGCGTAGAGGTAGACCAGGTCGTGCACCGTGCTGAAGGCGATGCCCTGGGCCTCCGCGAGGCTCAGGAGGAGCCGTGCCCCGAGCGGCATGTCCAGGACGACGAGGAACGCGGGTAGGCACGTCATCGCGAGGCCGAGCAGCCGGGCGGCGGCCGAGGCCGGCCGCGCCGCGCCCCCGGCCTGGGGCGCCGGCCGCCGGCCGCCGCACGCTGCCCGACGCCGGCGTCCGGACGGCCGGGGCGGGTCGGGGGCGCGGCCTCCGCCTCCGCCTCCGCCGAGGCTGCGGGGGGCGCCGGCAACTCCGAACCGACGAACCCCGCGCGTACCGGCCCGGACGGGGAGGCGGCGTCCGGGCGTGAGAGCCCCGACGGCGCAGGCCCAGGTCCGGTCCCAGGCGTGGCAGGCGGCTCGGCCCTGTCGGCCTGGCGTGGCCCCCGGGAGACGGCCGGAGGAGGCGCGGTGCCGGCGAGTGAACCCTTCGACAGGGCCAGAGCGCCGGCCGCGTTGACGGCACGGCGTTGCGGCCTGGGCAGCCCCCGCGCCGCGAGGTGGCCGTACACATGGGTGAACAGTTCGTCCAGCGTGAGCGGTTCCGGGCTCGCGAGCCCGGTGAGCAGGGCTTCGGTGAAGGAGGTGTGGGTGGCGCCCACGGGCGCGTGCGAGGGCGCGTTCGCCGCCGACGAGGTGAGCGTGTACGTGCCGGCGACGTCGATCTGCCCGGTGATCACGCCGTGGTGGTCGGCCATCGCGTGGATGGCCCTCCCGGAGAAGCAGCAGTCCAGCACCAGGACCCTGACGGCCGCGGCGCTGTCGGCGATCTCCTCGCGCAGCACATCGAACGGCACGGCCGTCCACCGCAGCCGGTCC
Organism: Actinacidiphila yeochonensis CN732; assembly: GCF_000745345.1. Classification (NCBI taxonomy): domain Bacteria; kingdom Bacillati; phylum Actinomycetota; class Actinomycetes; order Kitasatosporales; family Streptomycetaceae; genus Actinacidiphila; species Actinacidiphila yeochonensis. The sequence continues at coordinate 2,907,008 of NZ_JQNR01000005.1, forward strand.
GGATCGGTGGTGGACAGGGCGAGGTGGAGCCGGCCGCGGTCGTCCACGAGGCCGTGCCCGCTGTAGTAGACGAGGAGCAGGTCCGTCGCGGTGGCCGCGGCCCGCGCGACCGCGTCCCCGATCCCGCCGGGCGTCAGGGGCTCCGCGACCACCGTGCAGTGGTCCGGCGCGAGCGTGCCCGTCCGGGGGTCGGTGAGCGCCGCGGCCAGATCGGCGAGGTTCGCCGCGACCGCGGGCAGCGCGTGCAGACCGCTGCCGGAGGGATAGCGGCCGGCGCCGAGCAGGACGGCCCGCGACCCGGCGGGCTCCGGGAAACGGCTCACTCCTCCCGCTCCCCCCGCTCCAGCAGCCGTTCGACATCCCGCATGAGGACGTGCGCGTCGACCCGGGCCCCCTTGACCTCGACCGTGGAGCCGTCCTGGGCGGTGATGGTGATCTCGACGTCGGAGCGCCGCTGTGCGATCCAGGTGGAGAGGGCGCCCGCGAGGACCGCGCCCACACCGCCCGAGCCGGCGGCCACGACAAGGACGTCGAGCAGGCCGGCGCCCATCTCCGCCTCCCCGGGAAGGGGGCTCTCACCGCGGACCCTTCCCCGCAGGCTCTCCTCGTCGCGCAGCCAGTGGTACAGCGACCTCAGATCGTCCGCCCCGCCGCCGACCTCGATCCGGAGGTCTCCCGTCTCTCCCGTCACACGCCCATCCTTGCGCGAACGGCCGTTCGCCGCCGGGGTTTTGTGAAGGTCGCCGGACAGGCCGGCGGACCTCGGAGCCGGGCTGCCGGACCCCGCGCGGTGCCGAACGCGGCCCCGGGACCGCTCTGCCCGGACACGACCTCACCGCCGGCGCGGGACGAGGAGCCGGTCGCGGGCCGGACGGGGGCCGGACGGGGGCCGGTCGCGGGCCGGTCGCGGGGCTTCGCATACCCCCGTCGGGTATGGTCGCCGCAGGCGCGGGAGCGCGGGCGGGAGAGCCGGGGCGGGCGCGCCGGACGGCCTGACGGCAGCGGAAGGCATGAGGCATGGACGCCGTACTGCACGCCCTCTCCCTCGCCGGGGCGATGGCCTGGCAGATCCTGTGGGCCCTGGTGCTCGGCTTCGCGCTGTCCGCCGTCGTGCAGGCCGTGGTCAGCCCGGCCACGGTGGCGGGGTTGCTCGGCGACGACCGGCCCCGGACGCTCGCCGTGGCCGCGGGGCTGGGCGTCGCGTCGTCCTCCTGCTCCTACGCGGCCGTGGCGCTGGCCCGCTCGCTGTTCCGCAAGGGCGCGCACTTCAGCGCCGCCATGGCGTTCGAGATCGCCTCCACCAACCTCGTGGTGGAGATGGGCGTCATCCTCGCGCTGCTCATGGGGTGGCAGTTCACCCTGGCCGAGTTCGTTGGCGGGCCGGTGATGATCGCGGTCCTCGCCGTCCTGTTCCGCCTGTTCCTGCGCGAGTCGATGGTGCGGGAGGCGCGGGCGCAGGCCGACCGGGGGGTGGCCGGCGCCATGGAGGGCCACGCGGCCATGGACATGTCCGTCCCCGGGGAGGGGCCGTTCACCCGGCGGCTGCTCTCCCCGCGCGGCCTCACCGCCACCAGCCACGTCTTCGTCATGGAGTGGGCGGCGATCCTGCGGGACCTCGTCCTCGGCATCCTCATCGCGGGCGCCATCGCCGCGTGGGTGCCCGACGCGTTCTGGAGCACCTTCTTCTTCGACGGTCACCCGCTGGCCGCCAAGGTCTGGGGACCGCTCATCGGGCCGGTGGTGGCCGCCGCCTCGTTCGTCTGCTCGATCGGCAACATCCCGCTGGCGGTGGTGCTGTGGAAGGGCGGGATCAGCTTCGGCGGCGTCGTGGCGTTCGTCTTCGCCGACCTGCTGATCCTGCCGATCCTCTCCATCTACCGGAAGTACTACGGCGGCAGGACGGCGCTGTTCCTGCTGGGAACCTTCTACGCCGCCATGGCGGTGGCCGGCTTCGTCGTGGAGGCGGTCTTCGGCGGGCTCGGCCTCGTCCCCGACCACGCCGACGCGAAGATCCCGGCGCAGGGCGTCTCGTGGGACTACACCACCTGGCTCAACATCGTCTTCGTCGTCCTCGCGGCCGCGCTGGCGGCGCGCTTCGTCCGGACCGGCGGCATGGGCATGCTCCGCGCGATGGGCGGCGCGCCGCCGGACCCCGAAGGCCACGGCGGCTCGGAGGGCCCCGACGGCCACCACCACGGCTGAGCGCTGAACGGCCAGGGGGCGGGGCTCAGCGCGGTACGGCGCGGCGCAGGTTCCGGACCGCCGGTATCGCCAGCAGCACACCGGCCGTCAGGACGGACACGCCGGCACCGGTGAGCAGCACGTGGCGGGTGCCGAGCGCGTCCGCGGCCGGGCCGGCCATCGCCTGGCCCACCGGCACCATGGCCACCGAACCGGCCACCTCGTAGGCGTGGATGCGGTTGAGGATGTCCCCCGGGACGTGCGTCTGCACCGACGTCGCCCAGTTGACGCCCCACAGCGCCGAGCCGATGCCCGCGACGAAGACGCAGCCGCAGACGGCCGCGACGGGCAGGTCCAACCCCACCGACAGCGGCATCAGGCAGGTGGCGGAGATCGCGAAGGACCCCGCGCGCAGCGGACGGGAGGCGCGGAAGCGCAGCGCGAGCAGCGCCCCCACCGCGGTGCCGCCGCCGAGCGAGGAGTTGACCAGGCCGTAGGCGCCGGCGCCGTGGCCGGAGATGATCTGCCCCGCGGCCAGCGGGGTGAACGGTCCCCACATCAGGACCATGTAGAACATCCACACCACGATCACCGACCACATCCAGGTACGGGACCGGAACTCCCGCCAGCCCTCCATGAGATCGGTGCGGAACCTGCTGGCGGCCCGCGACACCCGGGTCGGCGGCGGGGCCAGCCGCAGCAGGACGAGGCAGGTGGCGCTGGTCGCGTAGGTGGAGGCGTGCACGGCGAAGACCACGCCGGGGGAGGTGAGCCCGATCAGCACGCCGGCGAAGGCCGGGCCGAGCAGCGCGGCCGTCGACTCCGCGGTGCGGGTCACCGCGTTGGCGCCCTGGACGTCCCTCGCCACCCGGGGGACGGTGCTGGCCACGCCCGGCTGGAAGAGCGCGGCGGCGGTGCCGTTCACCACCGCGATCACCACCACCTCCCACAGCCGCACGCTGCGGGTGAGGAAGAGGACGGCGGCGAGCGACTGGGAGCAGACCCGGACCAGGTCCGCGGTGATCATCTGCGCCCGCGCGTCGAACCGGTCGGCCAGCACCCCGCCGAAGATCACCAGGCCGGCGAAGCAGGCGGTGGACGCCGCCATCACCAGGCCGACGTCGCCGGCCGAGTAGCCGTAACCCAGCAGGCCGGCGGAGAGCGCCACCGGCAGCATCGTGTCGCCCAGCATCGCCACGGTGCGGGCGGTGAAGTACAGCCGGAAGTTCCCCGACCACAGCCGCTCGCCGCCGGGGTCGGACGGGACTGACAGGTCAGAAGGGACTGACAGGACCGACGGGTCCTTCGACGGCCGCGCGGGGTCCGCCGACGGTATCGAGGGGTCCGACGGCTCCGACGGGGCGGGCGCGCCGGAGGCCGAGTGCTCGGGGGCGGCGGGGGAGTCGGGGGAGGGGCCGCCCGACGCCGGGGCGGGCAGGGAGGCGGGGCCGGCGGGTGCGGCCGGGCCGGCGTGGCGGCGCGGGGTCCGGCCGCGAGGGGGCGGGGAAGAACTCACCCCGCCAATATGGACTGGACCACTCCGCGGCGTCCACGCGGTTGCCCACGGGTTCCACGGCTGATCAGCCCGGGTCCCCCCGCCTCCCGCCCGCCACCCCCACCGGCGGCCCCCGGCCGGGCGGCCAGGCCCCGTACCCGGCGGCTGGGCCGGCCCGGAAGGCCGCGCTCAGTCCGGCTCCACCACCCGGTACAGCCGCAGGGACCGCTCCGGCAGCTCGACGCCGCTCCCGCCCGGCACCCGGAGCCCGTCCCCGTTCACCGCACAGGCACCGTCGCCGTCGCCGGCCCCGTCACCGTCCCCGTCGCCGTCCCTGTCACGCTCCCCGTCGCCGAGCTGGTCCGGCGCGGGCCCCGGACGTGCCGGCCCGCCCGTCCACGGCTGCTCCCGGGCGGTGTCCAGCAGCAGCTCGTACCCGGCCGCCCAGGGCGCTCCCGGGAGGACGAACCGTACGGGGCGGTGGTCGGCGTGCACCAGCAACAGGAAGCTTTCGTCGACGACCGGTTCGCCCCGGGCGTCGCGCTGCGGGATGTCCCGGCCGGACAGGAACATGCCCAGCGTCGCGGAGGCCGCGAACCAGTCCGCCGCCGCCATCTCCCCGCCGTCCGGCCGGAACCAGGCCACGTCCCGCAGCCCCTCCGGAGCCAGCGCCAGCCCGGAGAAGAACCCGCCCCGGCGCAGCACCGGATGGGCGCGGCGCAGCGCGATCAGGCGGGCGGCCAGGTCGCGCAGCCCCGCCCACTCCGGCTCCTCCAGCAGCGACCAGTCCACCCAGCCGGTCTCGTTGTCCTGGCAGTACGCGTTGTTGTTGCCGCCCTGGGTGCGTCCCATCTCGTCCCCGGCCACCAGCATCGGCACGCCCGTGGAGAGCAGCAGCGTGGCCAGCAGGTTGCGCAGCTGCCGGCGGCGCAGGGCCAGCACCTCGGGGTCGCCGGTCGGGCCCTCGGCGCCGCAGTTCCACGACCGGTTGTCGTCGGTGCCGTCCCTGCCGTCCTCGCCGTTCGCCTCGTTGTGCTTGCCGTTGTGGCTGACGAGGTCGCGCAGCGTGAAGCCGTCGTGCGCCGTCACGTAGTTGACCGAGGCGTACGGGCGGCGGCCGCCCCAGTCGTACAGGTCGCTGGAGCCCGACAGCCGGTAGCCGAGGTCGCGCACGTCCCCGGCGGCGCCGCGCCAGAAGTCCCGTACGGTGTCGCGGAACCGGTCGTTCCACTCCGTCCACAGCGGCGGGAAGGCGCCCACCTGGTAGCCGCCAGGCCCGACGTCCCACGGCTCGGCGATCAGCTTCACCCGGCGCAGTACCGGGTCCTGGGCTATGACCGCGAGGAACGGCGAGAGCATGTCCACGTCGTGCACGGCACGGGCCAGCGCGGCGGCCAGGTCGAACCGGAAGCCGTCCACGCCCATCTCGGTCACCCAGTAGCGCAGGCTGTCGGTGATCAGCCGCAGCACGTGCGGCCGCACCACCGCCAGGGTGTTGCCGCAGCCGGTGTAGTCGGTGTAGCCGCGCGGATCGGGGCCCAGCCGGTAGTAGGCGCGGTTGTCGACGCCGCGCAGGGAGAGGGTCGGGCCGCCCTGGCCGCCCTCGGCGGTGTGGTTGTAGACCACGTCGAGGACGACCTCGATGCCGGCCGCGTGCAGCGCCCGCACCATCCGCTTGAACTCGCCCACCTGCTGGCCCCGGGTGCCGCCCGCGCTGTACGCGGAGTGCGGCGCGAAGTAGCCGATCGAGTTGTAGCCCCAGTAGTTGCGCAGGTTCCGGCGCAGCAGGTGCTCCTCGTCGGCGAACTGGTGCACCGGCAGCAGCTCCACCGCCGTGACACCGAGCCGCACCAGGTGCTCTATGGCCGCGGGGTGGGCGAGCCCCGCGTACGTGCCGCGCAGGTGCGGCGGGACCAGCGGGTGGCGCATGGTGAAGCCGCGTACGTGCAGTTCGTAGATGACCGTGTCCGACCACGGCGTCTTGGGCCGGCGGTCGTCGTGCCAGTCGTCCTCGTCCGCGACCACCACGCCCTTGGGGACGAACGGCGCCGAGTCGCGGTCGTCCCGCACGGTGTCGGCGACGCCCGCCTCCGGCCAGTCGCGCACGTGCCCGTACACCTCGGGGACCATGGCGAACGTGCCGTCCACGGCCCGCGCGTACGGGTCCAGCAGCAGCTTCGCCGGGTTCCAGCGGGCGCCGGTCCACGGGTCCCAGCGGCCCCCGACCCGGAAGCCGTACCGCTGTCCCGGCGCCACGCCCGGTACGAAGCCGTGCCACACCTCGTGCGTCAGGTCCGTCAGCGGTACCCGGGTCTGCGTGCCGTCCTCGTCGAACAGGCACACCTCCACCCACTCCGCGCCACCCGCCCAGAGCGCGAAGTTGGTGCCCGCGACGCCGCCCGGGCCCAGATGGTGGCGGGCGCCCAGCGGCTGGGGCGAACCCGGCCACGCCGCCGCCCGCCCGGCGGACGCCGACCCCCTGCCGGCTCCCGCCGCGGCTCGTGCCCCGGCCCCGCCCCGCCCCCGCTCCGGCTCCGGTTCGGGCCCCGCCCCGGTATGCCCGCCGGCCCCTGCCCGGCGGCCGGCGCAGGGCGCGGGAAGGGCTCCGCGCCCTGCGCCGCGCCGACCTCGCGCGTCTCGGACACCCGACCTCCCGCTGCGCTCGCGCCGGGCGCCGGCCGCGCGGGCGTCCCGTGCCCGCGCGGCCGGGCGGGCCCCCGCGTCCCGCTTCCGGCAAAGGCATTGTTCCCACCGGCGCACGCCCGTCACCCCGCCGGTACCGATCAGTCACTTCCGGGCCGCGCGGTCGTTGAAGCAGACGTGATCACTGTGGTGAGGCGTGTGCGTGCGCTGTGTGCGCCGCGAGCGGGAGCGCGAGCGGGAGCACGATCGGGTGCGGCCCTGGCCGCCGTGCTGGCGGTCGCGGCCGTGGCGGCGTCCGCGTGCGGCGCGGGCGGCGGCTCCGACGGCAAGGCGGACGCGAGCCCGCGTCCCGGCGCGGCCACGTCCGCGCCCCCGACCTACCTCGGCGTCTACTCGCCGGAGCGGGACTCCACAGTGGGGACGGGAGCCATCGTGACCGTCCTGTTCACCCGCACCATCACCCGGCAGGCGGACGTCGAGCGCGGCATCACCGTCACCAGCCGGCCGCCGGTGCCGGTGGTCGGCCACTGGTTCGGCGGGCGCCGGCTCGACCTGCGGCCGGCCCGCTTCTGGCAGCCCGGCACCGTCGTCACCCTCCACCTGCGGCTGCGCGGCGTGCACGGCACGGACACCGCGATCGGCTCGCAGAGCAAGGACGTCTCCTTCACCATCGGCCGCGACCAGCACAGCGTGGTGAACGCCGCCACCCACACCATGACCGTCTTCCGCGGCGCCCGCGTGCTGCGGGTGCTGCCGGTCACCGCGGGCTCCCCGCAGCACACCACGTACAACGGCGTCATGGTCATCTCGGAGAAGTTCCCGGTGACCCGGATGAACGGCAACACCGTGGGGTTCGGCGGCGAGTACGACATCCCGGACGTGCCGCACGCCATGCGGCTGACCGCCTCCGGCACGTTCGTCCACGGCAACTACTGGGCGCCGCACGGCATCTTCGGCACGCAGAACACCAGCCACGGCTGCATCGGCCTGGAGGACCGCAAGGGCGGCGGCGCCGACACCCCCGCCGGGTGGTTCTACGGCCAGTCGATCATCGGCGACGCCGTGCAGGTGGTGGACTCGCCCGACCGCGTCGTCGCCCCGGACAACGGCTCCGGCGGCTGGAACCTCGACTGGGCGCAGTGGACGGCCGGTTCGGCCCTGCGCACCCCGGTGGGGCCGCCGCGGTGACCGGCCGGGAGTAGGCCGCCGCCCGACGGAGCGGGCCCCGGCGCCCGTCCCGCCCTGCCCTATCCCCTCGGCACCCGCCCTGTCCTACCGTCCTCAGTGCCCGCACCCCCTGGCCGTCCTCGCCCGTCCTTCCCGCCGCGCGTCCGCCCCGCACCCCCGTGGCGCTGCTTTCGCCATCCGCTCCCGGGTACAGACCACTTGGGACGGAACGGTGACAGTAGCGGGGGCCACATCGACGGGGTCCGTGTGGTTGTGTTGCAGGTGTCAGGGGGAGTAGGCGTGTTTCGCGCGGTAGGGGAGTCTGGGAAAGTGAAGCCGATAGGTGTGCCGTCGGGCCTGCGGAAGAGCGCGGCGGCTCTTGTGCTCGGCCTTCTGCTGTCGACGGCCGCGGCCTGCGGGCCGAGCCACAGCGGCGCGGGGGCGAGCGGTGGCGACGGGAAGGCCGGAGGCGCACCGACCAGCGCCGCCACCACCCCCGCCGTCTCCAAGGCCGTCGTGGCCATCAGCCCGCAGGACGGCGCGAGCGACGTCGCGACGACGGGTGCCCTGAAGGTGACGGCGTCGGAGGGCAAGCTCACCGCCGTGACCGTCAAGGACGACAAGGGCACGGCGGTGGACGGCACGATCAGCGCCGACGGGCTGGGCTGGGCCCCGTCCGGCCATCTCGCCGCGTCCACCAAGTACACGGTGGACGCCACGGCCAAGGACTCCGCCGGCCGCGAGTCCGACAAGCACTCCACCTTCACCACGGTGGTGCCGAAGGACACGTTCATCGGCTTCTTCACCCCGGAGGACGGCTCCACGGTCGGCGTGGGCATGGAGGTCTACCTCAACTTCAACCACGCCATCACCGACAAGAAGGCCGTGGAACAGGGCCTGTCGGTGACCGCGTCGCCGGCCGTGCAGATCGCCCCCCACTGGAACGGCGACACGCAGCTGTTCTACCGGCCGCAGAACTACTGGGCGGCCGGCACGAAGGTCACGCTCAACCTGAACCTGGCCGGCGTCGAGGGCGCCCCCGGCGTCTACGGCACCCAGCACAAGTCGGTGCACTTCACCGTCGGCCGGCGCCAGGTGAGCGTCGTCGACGCGGCCAAGCACACGATGACCGTCTACCGCGACAACAAGGCGATCCGGACGCTCCCGATCTCGGCGGGCTCCCCCGAGCACACCTCGTACAACGGCAAGATGGTGATCTCCGAGAAGTACGTCAAGACCCGGATGAACGGTGACACCGTCGGGTTCGGCGGCGAGTACGACATCCCGGACGTGCCGCACGCCATGCGGCTGACCAACTCGGGCACGTTCATCCACGGCAACTACTGGGCCGCCCCCTCGGTCTTCGGCCACAGCAACACCAGCCACGGCTGCGTCGGCCTGCACGACGTGCGCGGCGCGGGCGATCCGAGCACACCGGCCGCGTGGTTCTACAACCAGTCGATCATCGGCGACGTCGTCCAGGTCGAGAACTCCAAGGACAAGACCGTCCAGTGGTGGAACGGCCTCAACGGCTGGAACATGCCCTGGTCGGATTGGACGAGCTGACCCAGAACCGACGCGGGCCCGACGCGGGCCCGATCGACCGCACGCGTCGGCTCCCCGGCCCGGTCCCCGCTCGCGGGGCCGGGCCGGCGTCGTACGCTCCGGGCATGACTGTGACCCTCGAAGTCGAGAACGGCGTCGGCACCCTGCGGGTGGACCGGCCGCCGATGAACGCCCTGGACAGCACGGTCCAGGACCGGCTCAAGGAACTGGCCGAGGAGGCCGCCGCCCGCAAGGAGGTCCGGGCGGTGGTCGTCTGGGGCGGCCCGAAGGTGTTCGCGGCCGGCGCGGACATCAAGGAGATGCGGGAGATGTCCTACCAGGACATGGTCGACCGCTCCCGCGGCCTGCAGGACGCCTTCTCCGCAGTGGCCCGCATCCCCAAGCCGGTGGTCGCCGCCATCAACGGCTACGCCCTGGGCGGCGGGTGCGAGCTGGCGCTGTGCGCCGACGTCCGGTTCGCCGCGCACGACGCGAGGCTGGGCCAGCCGGAGATCCTGCTCGGGCTGATCCCCGGCGCCGGCGGCACCCAGCGGCTGTCCCGGCTGATCGGCCCGTCCCGTGCCAAGGACCTCATCTTCACCGGCCGTATGGTCGGCGCCGAGGAGGCGCTCGCCCTCGGTCTGGTGGACCGGGTGGTGCCCGAGGACGCCGAAGCCGGGGTCTACCAGCAGGCCCGGGCCTGGGCCGAGCGGCTGGCCCGCGGGCCGGCGTACGCGCTGCGGGCCGCGAAGGAGGCCGTCGACGGCGGCCTCGACGCCGACCTCACCACCGGGCTCGCCCTTGAACGCACGCTGTTCGCCGGGCTGTTCGCCACCGCCGACCGGGAGGCCGGGATGCGCAGCTTCGTCGAGCAGGGGCCCGGCAAGGCCGTCTTCGAGTAACCTCCCGGGACGCGACGAGAGCGGCCGGCGCGTGCCGGCGCGTGCCGGCCGGGTCGGCGGGTCGGCCGTACCGCCCTACCCCGGGTACATGGCCGGAACGCGACGGGCGCGGGATCGTTTTGAGGCAACCTGACGAATTACCAAGGTAACCCGGCGAAGCGGCTCCGTTACAGCCATCATGAGGGCATGGCGGGTCTGGGCGGCATCGAGCAGTCGCAGCAGAGGGCGGAGAGCGCGGTCGGCGCCGCGCCGTGTGCCGCCGCGCCGTTCGCCGCCTCGGCCGCGCCGCTCCTCGCCGAGGAGGTCCGGGACGCCGAGGGGGCGGCGGCGGCCGAGGCGCTGGAGCGGATGGGCGACCCCTCGGCGGCCGAGGTGCGCCTCGCCTCCGAGCCCGCCTCGGCGGCCACCGCCCGCCGGATGGCGCTGTCGGTGGTCCGGCGGTGGGGGCTGCCGCACCTGGCGGAGGTGGTTGAGCTGCTCGTCTCCGAGCTGGTCGGCAACGCGGTGCGGCACACCGGCGCGCGCACCTTCGGGCTGCGGATGCACCGGCGGCGGGGGTGCGTCCGGGTGGAGGTGCGCGACCCGTCGCGGTCGCTGCCCTGCCTGATGCCGGTGCGGCCGATGGACGTCAGCGGGCGGGGCCTGTTCCTGGTGAACGAGCTCTCCGACCGCTGGGGCGTGGACCTCCAGGCGCGCGGCAAGACGACCTGGTTCGAGCTGCGGGTGGCCGACCGGTTCGACCGCGGCTGAGCCGGCCGCCCGTTGCCGGGAGCCGCCCGGAGGGCGAGAACCAGCCATCAGGACGGCGGCGCCGCGGGGGTGGGGGCAGGGACGCGGGAGATACGGGGGAAAAGGAAGAGGCCCTCCGCGTCGGGGGGGGGTGACAGCGGAAGGGCCTCTTCAATATCGCCGCGGAGCAGGGGGGGTGATCCGCGGCGCCTGTGGAACGGCCGAGCCCGGGTCGTCGGCGGCCGTTGACATTGACTCTCGCACGAATCACCACCACAGGGCAAATACCAGAATCGGACATCAGTGGACATATCGCAAGATGATGTTGGGGAAGCAAGGGTGAGTTGCACCACTCGCCTTATAAACAACGGCTACATGCTCTCATGGCCTTTTCATATTGCGATCGCCGAAGTGTCCCTTGACTCTTCCGTGACACGCCGGACGCCTGGGGCGCGTGGGACCGCTCCCACGGCGCGGGCCGCTGCCGCGCGCGGCCCCGCCGGTGCTGTCGGACGGTTGCCCCTTGTTCATCCCGCGTTCGCCCGCCCAGGGCGTGCCGCGGCGTCCCCCAGGGCAGAGCAGGCATAGCGGCGCTGGGCCGGCCGGCACGCGGCGGGACGCGGCCGAAGGGCCGGAGGCCAGGGGCCGGGGCGGCGACGAGGGGGCGGACCGGTGGAGTTCACGAGGAGTCGGCGGCTGCGCACGAGCGGAAGGCGCCTGGTCGGATGGGGCCTTGCCGTCGCGGCCGGGGCGGTCGTCTGGGCGGTCGCGGCGGACGGCCCGGCCCGTGCCTCCGCGAACGGCGTGGCGGTGATGGCCGGCCTCGCCGTCCTGAACGGGATCTGGACACTGCGCCGGGCCAGGCGCCCGTTCACCCTGCGGATCGACGAGCACGGCATCGCCGTCAACGAGGACGCACTCGGCTGGGAGCAGATCGACGGCGTGGCCCTGCGCTACAGCCCGATGAGCCAGGTGGACACCGACGACCACACCAACACTCCGCCGCCCCCTCGGCTGTTCGTCTACCCCGCCGACGGTGCCGGACTGCCCGGCCTGCGCGAAGCCGCCATGTACGGCCGCCGCGCCTACGACGTGGTCGCCACCGGCGAACTCGACCAGGGCCTGGACCGGCTGATCGAGACGCTGACCCGGCACGCCGGACCACGCTTCGAGGCGTCCCCGCACGGGATGCGCCGAGCCGGGGCCCCCGAGGACGCGGCGGTGCGGGAGGCCGTCGGCGGGCGCTTCGCCGACACCCCCGGAGTCCGCGGGGCGGTGCTGCCTCCCGGCCTGCCGGCCCGCACCTTCGAGGCGCGCCGCAACACCGCGGCCCGGCTGCTGGCGGCGCTGGCCCTCGCCGCGGTCGGGGCGGTCCTGAGTACTCCGCTGATCACCGGCGGTCCCGACCTGGCACCCGAACCGTTCTCCGCGTTGGCGCCGTTGGGCGCGATCCTCGGGTGCTTCCTGAGCCTGTGGTACCTCTGGCTCGTGCTGCGGCCGCTGCGGCTGCGGCTGGGGCCGGACGGCCTGACCGCGCGGAACTTCGCCGGCCCGCTGGTGGAGCTCGGCTGGGACCAGGTGGTGGCGGTCACCGTGGCGCGCAAGCCGGGCGCGGTCGACAAGCACCTGTGGCTCCTGGTGTGGCTGGCGCCCGGCCACACCCTCGACCTGCCGCACGAGATAGCCGACGGCCACCGGACCTACCCGCTGGTGGAAGTGCGCCGCCTGCGGGACGGCGGCGAGGTGGAGGCGGCGGCGCGGTACTTCGCGGGCTCGCGCTACGTGGAACCGGCTCCCTGAGGCCGGGCGGCCCGGACCCGGAAAGGGCGGAGGCGGGGGCGCGACGCCGGTGCGTCGCGCCCCCGCCTCGGGGTCCGGCCCTGGGGGCGGTGGGCCCGGGTGCCGGGCCCACCGCGGTCAGAGCTTCAGCCGGACCACCTGCGGGTCGTGGTCGCTGGTCTGGTTCGCGAACTCGGCGTTGATGTGGACGACGTCGTAGTCCGCGTTCTTGGTGAGGTCGGGGCTGACCAGGATGTGGTCGAGCACCTGGGAGTTGCCCTCGTACACGTACGAGTAGCGCTGCGCCTTCGGCAGGGTGTTCACCAGGTCGGTGAGGGTCTTGCCGTTGTCGGTCAGCGAGGTGACGGCGGGCGAGAACTGGTAGTCGTTCAGGTCGCCGAGGACCACCACGTCGGCCTTGGGGTCGGCGGTCTCGATCTGCTGCACGAAGTCGTGCTCGATGACCGCCTGCCGCACCCGCTGCACCTCGGAGCTGCGCACCGGCGGCTGGAAGCGGGAGTCGATGCCCTGGTCGCCGCCCTTGCTGTCGAAGTGGTTCGCGATGACGAACAGCTTCTTGCCCTTGAAGGTGAACTGGCCGGCCAGCGGCTTGCGGGAGTCCGTCCACGCCTGGTCGTCGGGGGCGATCCGGCCCGGCGAGGCGGTCAGCGAGGTCGCGGAGCCCGTGCCGGTGACGCCGACCGCGGTGGTCGAGCCGCCGCCCGGGATGTCGGTGAAGCCCACCCGGTCCGGGTTGAAGAGGAAGGCCTGCCGGATGTTGCCGCCCGGCTCACCGCCGTCCTTGTCGCTGACCGGGTCGATCTCCCGCCACTGGTAGTGCGGGCCGCCCGCGGCCGTGATCGCCGCGACCAGCTTGTCGAGCGTCTGGTCGGCGGCCACCACGCCGTCGTCCTTGGCGCCGTCGTTGTCCTGGATCTCCTCCAGGGCCACGACGTCGGGGGAGCGCAGGTTGGTGACCAGGCCCTTGGCGAGCGCGTCGAACTTCGACTGCGGGTTGTCGGGGGCCAGGTTCTCCACGTTGTACGTGGCGACCGTGGCCTGGTCGGCGGACGCCTTCTTCGTCACCTCGGGCTTGATGCCGCCGCTCTGGACGGTGCCCAGGGTGCTGGCCTGCAGCGCGTACGTGCCGCCGAACTGGTTGTAGTCCAGCGGACCGCTGGTGGTGCCCTTGAGGGTGTCGCCGACGTTCGCGGTCGGGAACGCCGAGGTCGCCGTCGGGATCAGCGACTGCACCATCAGGCGGCCGGAGTTGGGGGTGTCGTAGCCGGTGTAGAGGGTGCCGCCGCGCTTGGTCGGGTTCTGGTCCGCCTTCACGGTGACCCACAGCTCGGAGTACGCGTCGGTGGCGCCCACGACCCGGCTGGAGCCGATCTGGACGTTCATCCCTTCGAGGGAAGCGTAGAAGTCGAGCGCGTATTCGGACGGGCGCAGCGGGATGTTCTCGATGGAGCCGCCGCCCGCGCTGGGCACGAAGTCGTCCGGCACCGACTTGTCGTTGAGCACGACCGGCGCGGGCACCGGGTTGCCGCTGGACACCTTGGTCACCGTGGGCTTGGTGATCTCGGTGACGGCCTGGCCGCCCCCGGTGGTTCCGCCCGGGTAGTAGTCGGAGACCGTTCCCGCGACGGAGACCGCGTCGCCGACCGTCACGGTGGGAGCGGAGCCGGTGTAGACGAAGACGCCCTCGCTGGTGCGCGGGTCGTTGTCGGGGTTCGGGTCCTGGAACCAGAAGCCCTGCGACGAGCCGTAGGCGCGCACCCCGGTGACGATGCCGGTCACGCCCGTGACCTGCTTGCCCTCGTACGGCGACACCCGCGTGTCGCCCTGGATGTCGTGGATGGCGGCGGTGGCCGCGGGCGAGGTCGGCGGGGTGGTGGGGGAGGAGGGCGTGGTGGGCGGGTCCGTCGGCGCGCCGGTGGTCGGCGGGGCCGTGACGCCGCTGCCCGAGGAGTTCTGCGGGGTGGGGTCGCCGGGGGTGAAGTCGGCCGCGTTGTCGTCGGTGTCGGCCAGGGACGCGGCGCGCGCCACGGAGGCGCTGTTGCCGGCGCCGGCCGCCGCGCCGCTGCCCTCGTGGACCAGGGCCGTGCCGTATCCGACCAGGTCCTTGATCCGGGAGTCGGCCGCGCAGTCCGCAGCCGTCACGCAGGTCAGCGGGTCCGCGCCCTGGACCAGGGCGATGGTGCCGGAGGTGCCGGACATCGCGATGGTGCCGGAGGTGTCCGGGCTCGGCAGCGCGGTGGTGCCGCCGGTGCCGGCGGCCTCGCCGACGAGGTAGCGGCCGCTGCCGGCCAGCGTGCCGGTGAGCGGGGTGACCTGCCACTTGCTGCTGGCCGTCGGCGCCCCCGGCAGGTACTGCACGCTGTAGTTGCTCAGGTCCACCTGGCCGCCGCCGGCGTTGCCGAGCTCCACGAAGTCGTTGGTGTACGTGGCACCGGAGTTGCCCCCGCCGCCGTACACCTCCGCGATCACCGCGTCGGCGGAGGGCGAGGCGAAGGCCGAGTGGACCCCGAGGCCGGCCAGGGTCAGGGCTCCGGCTATGCCGATGGGCAGCGCGCGCTTGCGCAGCCGGGCTGCGGAGGACGGGGCGGTGGCCTGCGAGGGGCCGTGCGGCTGTCCGGTGGAGCCGGATCTCGCCGCGGGCGAGCCGGCTTCGGAGGAGTGCGACACCGGGGGGGATCTCCTTCTTGCGGTGCGGTGGCTGGGGGCGGCGCTGCGCTGTCCGGTCCCAGGGGGCTGCGGTGGGGCGCACGCTCGGGCTCAAGATACGCGCGTAGAACCGGCGTTAGAAGGGATTTCCGGTGAATTCCCCATTGCGGGTGGCCGGCCACCGGGACCCCGCAGACCGCCCCCGCGCGAACGGTGCCGGGGCGTCCCCCGAGGCCGCGGCGGGTGCCCCGGCGCCCTGGGGCGGTGAACCACCGTCCCTTGAGGGGCAGTTGCGGGCGGCCGCAGCGTGGAGCGGAGTTGACGGCGGGTCGTCCGGCCGGACCGGCCGCCGTCCGGGGCTCTCGTGTGCGGGGGCGGGGCGTCCCGAGGCCACCGCGGACCAGCGGTCGGCGGTCGGCGGCGGTCCGGTGGGGCGCTCGCCGTGGGGTGTCCCTTCGGACACCGGACACCCCCCGGGCGGGAAGGGCGCGTTCACGCACCCGCGGAAGGAGGGCGGCCGACCGGGTCCGGGGGGAAACGGACGTGTATATGCCGTTCATTCGAACGTTTCAGGCTACCCATGTCAGCGATTCCCCTGCGAAGGAGAACCTCATCATGAGGAAGCACCTGGCCTTGGCCGCCGCCGTCATCGGCGCGATCGGGGCGTTCGCCGCAGCCCCCGGCGCGGCGGCCTCGACGGTGGCCTCGAACACCCAGTCGCCCGACGCGATGGTCACCCAGTGCGGCAGCGGCGAGGCGGCCCGCACCGCGGCGCCGCTCTCCGGCCTCGCCGGCAACCGGCCCGAAGCGCGCTCGGGTTGTACGGTCGAAGACGCCCACCCCAGCCTCAGCGGCTCCGTGAGCCCCGCCGTCACCACCGGGTACAAGAACTTCGTCAACTACCTGTACGGGAGCTGCCTGGACGACAGCAGCAGCGCCGGCCTGCGGATGTACACGTGCAGTGACGCGAGCTACAACAACGGCTACCAGGCGTGGTACGTGGTGGACGACGCCGGCTCCTACCAGTTCGAGAACGTGAAGACCGGCCTTTGCCTGGACGGCAGCAGCACCGCCGGTATCCGCGGCTACACGTGCAGCAGCGCGAGCTACAACAACGGCTACCAGAAGTGGGTGATCTACTGGGAGAACTCCGACGGAAGCTGGGTCGACTGGAAGAACGTGGCCACCGGAAAGTGCATGGACTACAGCTCCACCTCCGGGCTGCGCCTCTACACGTGCAGCAGCGCGAGCTACAACAACGGCTACCAGGAGTGGAACTACTGAACCGTCGGGGTGAGGCCGCGTCCCTCTGAGGGCGGTCCCGTCCCCGGCCGCTGAGGTCCTCGGGCGTACCCGCCACGGCGTCCGCTCGCCCCGGGGCCCGGCACGGCCACGGGCGGGGAGCGGGTCGCGGGGCGGTCCGCCGGGCGGGCGCGCGTCCGAACCGTCGGGGAACCGATGGTTCGGACGCGAGCACCCAGCTCGGTACGGCGTCGGGCCGCCAGCCGGGAAGCCGCTGGGGCAGCCCGCCGCGGAGTCGCCTTCCGCGGAGCCGAACGGCGTGACCTCACACCAGACCAGGTCGGGGGTTCACCGTCGGCGGGGTGCTGCCGGGCCGGTGCCCCGGCCCGCCCGGGGCGCGATCCCTCAGGGACGCGGGACGTCGGTGACGACCTGGTCGTACCGCTGAACCGTCACATACAGTTCCAAGCCCGGGTTCGACTTCTGAAAGCGCGCGACGACCGCGTCGGCGTAGGCCCAGAGGTCCCCGGGAGCGACGTCCGCGGTGAAGGTCCCGGCGGCGACCGAGTCGCCCTCGGCGTTGACGGAGACCGTGTACTTCTGCGTTTCGGTGGTGGAGGACATCGGGCTCTGCGTCTCCTGGGTCGTGACCTGCTGGGCGGTGTCGCTCGTGCTGGCGGGCGTCTCGGCTGTCTCGGCCGCGTGCGCTGTCCCGGCCGTGCCGAGAAGCGCCGCCGCCGCGGTCGTGGCCGTGGCGCCCAGCACGGTCCGCCGGGATATGTCGGGCATTGTTCTCCCCCCTGTCCGGCACCCTCCCGGTTGAGGGGCCACCGGCAACCATATATTCAACTCACCTTACGAAAAGGCTGGTTGACGGGAACATTCTTGCCCCGGACCTCCGAGCTGAACCGCCGCGCCCGGAGGCCGAGCCGTCAGCGCGCGCCGCCGCCCTGTCCGGCGATGTCGAACGCGCGGGCGAGCAGGCCGGTCGGGGTGGGGCGCCGCCGGCGGCGCGGCGGCGGCGCAGGGTGCGGAAGGTCGCACGCACGCTCGCCAGCGCGACGCCGGCGACGACGGCGGCGGTGAGGTCGGCGTCCTCGGTGTCCGGGGGCAGCCGCCGCGCGACCAGCGCGGTCAGCCGCTCCTCGAACTCGGTGAACAGGCGCACCAGTTGTGAGGCGACCGCGGCCTCGGTGCCCTCCAGCGGCCGGGTCAGCGCGGTGAGCGTGCTCTCCGCGAACGGCCGGGTCGCCGAGAGCAGCGCCTGCCGCACCGCCGTCATCGGGTCCTCGTCGGCGGGGCGGTCCGCCAGCGCGTCCTCGACGTAGCGGAGCAGTTCCACCGCGTCCGGCAGGAGCAGGGCCTCCTTGCCGTCGAAGTAGCGGAAGAAGGTGCGTTCGGACACCTCCGCCGCGGCCGCGATGTCGGCGACGGTCGTCCCGGTGAAGCCGTGTTCGGCGAAGAGCCGGGCCGCGCACGCGCGCAGCCGCCGCCGCGTCTGGTCCTTCTTCCGCTCCCGCAGCCCGGGCCGGCCGTCGCCGGCCTCCGCTACCTCCGCCGCCTCCGCCGCCTCGGGTGTCCCCGGCGCGCCGGACGGGCGGGAGCCGCCGGAGGGGCCGGGCGCGGACGGCGATACGGGGCTGGTGGGGGGCATGCGCAGAGCCTACCGGTGATGGCACCTCTGTCAATTGTCAGGACTGCCACTTTCTGGCTAACCTGGCCGCTCGCTGTCAGTCCTGCCGTTCTCTGGAGAGCGCCATGTCTTCCTCGCCCCGCGCCCGCAGCGGGCCGCTCGGCCGCCTCGGGTCATCGTGCGCGCGACACCCGGTCCGGGTGGTCGTGGTGTGGGTTCTGGTCCTGCTGGCCGCGCTGGCCGGGAAGCGGGCCGTCGGGGCGGAGTTCAGCGACCAGGTGACCCTGCCCGGCACCCAGTCGAACCACGGGGCCGAGCTGCTCAAGGCGTCCGACTCCGGCGCGGCGGACCCCAGCGGCAAGATCGTCTTCCACGTCGGCGGGCGGACCGTGGCCGCCCACGCGCACGCCGTCGGCGAGGCGCTGGACCGGGTCGGCGGGCTGCCGCACGTCACCGCCGTCTCCGCGCTGACCACCAGCGACGACGGCCGCACCGCGTACGCCGTCGCCTCCTTCGACGTCCAGCTCAAGACGCTCGGGAACCCCTACGCCGACCGGCTGGACCAGGCCGTCGCCCCCGCCCGCGCCGACGGCGTGCAGGTCGCCTACGGCGGCGACCTCGACCAGGTCACCCGCGTACCGGCCAACGACCGGGTGAGCGAACTCATCGGCGTCGTCGCCGCGCTGCTGGTCCTGCTCCTCGGCTTCGGCAGCGTTCTGGCCGCGCTGATGCCCCTGGGCGCCGCGCTGGTCAGCGTCGGAACCGGTATCGGCGTGGTCGGCGTCGTCGCCGGCGGCGTCACCCTCGCCACCTCCGCGCCCACCCTGGCCACGATGATGGGGCTCGGCGTCGGCATCGACTACGCGCTCTTCCTGACCACCCGCTTCCGCCAGGACATCGTCGACGGCCGCGATCCCGTCGAGGCGGCGGGCCGCACCACCGACAGCAGCGGCCACGCGGTGCTGGTGGCCGCCCTCACCGTGGCCGTCGCGCTGATGAGCCTGTACGCGTGCGGCCTGTCCTTCATCGGGAAGCTCGGCCTGGCCGCCACCATGGCCGTCGCGATCACGGCGCTCGCGGCGCTGACCCTGGTGCCGGCCGGGCTGGGCCTGGCGGGCCGCCGGATCGACCGGGTCGCGTTCCTGCGCCGCCCGGTCGCCGAGACCACCGGCGACGACGACCGGTGGCACCGCTACGCAGCCCTGGTCGCGCGGCACCCCGTCCGGTTCCTCACCTCGGGCGTGCTGCTGCTCGCGATATGCGCGCTGCCGATGTTCTCGATGCGGCTGGGCCACGTCGACGACGGGGCCGACAAGCCCGGAACCAGCAGCCGCACCGCCTACGACCTGATAGCCGGCGCCCGCGGCCCGGGGTTCGGCCCAGGCGCCAACGGCACCTTCGTCGTCGTGGCCGACGTCCGCCACGCCTCCGTCCCGGCCGGGCAGGTCGGCGCGGAGCTGCTGAAGGCCCTCGACGGCACGCCCGGCGTCGCCGGTACCACCCCGGCCCGGACCAGCCGCGACGGCCACACCGTCACCACCACCGTGACCCCCGCCAGCGGGCCGCAGTCGGCACGCACCGGCGCCCTGTTCGACACCCTGACCGGGCACACCCTGCCGCGGGCGCTGCGCGGTACCGGCGCCCGTGCCTACCTCGCCGGAACGGCCGCCGCACAGCTGGACTTCCGCGACACCGTCACCGCCCGGCTGCCCCTCATCATCGGCATCGTGCTGGTCTGCGCCTTCCTGCTGCTGATGGCGGTGTTCCGCAGCGTGCTGATCCCGCTGAAGGCGGTGCTGCTCAACCTCCTCACCACCGGCGCCTCCTACGGCATCCTCGTCGCCGTCTTCCAGTGGGGCTGGGGCAAGCACCTGCTGGGGCTGTCCGAGGCGGTGCCCATCGAGTCCTACGTGCCGATGATGATGTTCGCCATCGTCTTCGGCCTGTCCATGGACTACGAGATCTTCCTGCTGTCCCGCATCGCGGAGGGCTGGCGCGCCACCGGCGACAACACCGCCGCCGTCGGCTCCGGGCTGGCCGGCACCGGCCGGGTGATCTCCAGCGCGGCGCTCATCATGACGGCGGTCTTCCTGGCGTTCACGGCCACGCCGACGGTGGTGATCAAGATGCTCGCGCTCGGCCTCGCGGTGAGTGTCGTCCTCGACGCCACCGTCGTCCGCCTGGTCCTCGTGCCGTCGGCGATGTTCCTCATGGGCCGCGCCAACTGGTGGCTGCCGCGGTGGCTCGACCGCGTCCTGCCCCGGCTGCGCGTCTGACGGCCGGACGCACCGGCCGTCGCCCGCGTCACCGGCCGGGCTCTCCGGGCGACCTCTCCGGGGGACCTCTCCGGGCGGGGTACGGGCCGCGACGGGCAGGCCCCGCACCCCGCCGCGGCGGCCCCGCGGCCCCCGCGGCGGCCCGCGGTCATCGCAGGGACTCCGGCAGCTCCTCCCGGTGGACGACGGCCAGCCGCTGCGTCGCCCGGGTCAGCGCCACGTACAGGTCGCTGGCCCCGAACCGCCGCGGTTCCACCACCAGGACGTGGTCGAACTCCAGCCCCTTGGCCTCGCGCGGGGCCAGCAGCACGACGGGAAGGGTGAGGTCGGGCTCGGCGCCGGGCGTGACGCCGTCGAGCGGGGCGGCGATCTCCTCGTGCAGCTCGCGCGGCGCGATCACCGCGAGGCGCCCCTCCTCCGGCGTCAGCTCCGCGACGGCCCGCGCCACCGCGCCCGCCAGGTCCGGGCCGGCGT
Organism: Actinacidiphila yeochonensis CN732; assembly: GCF_000745345.1. NCBI lineage: Bacteria > Bacillati > Actinomycetota > Actinomycetes > Kitasatosporales > Streptomycetaceae > Actinacidiphila > Actinacidiphila yeochonensis. Next base: position 2,927,741 of record NZ_JQNR01000005.1, read on the forward strand.
CCCGGACCGACGGCGCCTCACCGGTGGACCGGACCGACGCGGGCGGCTCGAACGACGGGTCCTGGGCCCGCACCACCCGGGCGGCCAGGTCCATGATCTCCGTGGGCGTACGGTAGTTGACGCCCAGCCGCACGTGCTCGAACCGGTCGCCGACGTACGGCTCCAGGATCCGGTCCCACGAACCGACGCCCGCCTCCTCGGAGGTCTGCGCCGGATCGCCGACCAGGGTGAGCGAACGCGTCGGCGACCGGCGCATCAGCAGCCGCCACGCCATCGGCGACAGCTCCTGCGCCTCGTCGACGATGATGTGCCCGAACGTCCAGGTCCGGTCGGCGGCGGCCCGCTCGGCCGCGCTGCGGTGGTCGGCCTCCTCCTGCCGCTCCGCCATCCGGTCGGCGTCGATCACGTCGTGGGCGGCCAGGACCTCGGACTCCTGGTCCTCGAACTCGTACGTCTCCGACCCCCGGGACAGCTCCAGGACGCCCCGCGCGTAGGCGACCTCCTCCTGCCGACGCGCCTCGGCGGCGGCCCGCTCGGCGCTGTCGTCGGCCCCGAGCAGCTCGGCCGCCTCGTCCAGCAGCGGCACGTCGGCCGGGGTCCACCCGCCGGCGCCGGGAGCGCGGCGGATCGCCTCGGCGTCCTCGTCGTCCAGGTACACCGGCTCGGCCAGGTAGTCGGCGAGGAACTCCTCCGGAGAGAGCGCCGGCCACAGCTCGGCGATCGCGGCGTGCACCTCTCCGCTCGCCGCGACCCCCCGGCCGAGCTGGGCGATGTCGTCCGGGCCGAGGAAGTTGGGGCCGCCGTACGGGTCGGCGCCGAGGCGGTCGGCGAGCTGCGCGGTGAGGGCGTCGATGACGTGGAAGGCGAAGTACGGACGGGCCAGGTTGTGCGGCAGCCGGGTCTCGCGGGCCGCGTCCCGGGCCTCGTAGGCGATCTCCCAGTCCAGGACGAGGTCCCCGTCGTCGTGCCGGACGACCATGGGCGCGCCGGGCTCGGGCAGCGTCTGCCGGTCCCGTACGGCGAGGGCGAGCGCCTCGGCCATCCCCGCGCCGCCCTTGACGGCCGCCGCGCGGGGGGTGTCCGTGCCATGCGCGTGGACGCCGGGGAAGAGCTCGGCCTGCGTGGCGAGCATGACCCCGGTCTCGCCGAGGGCCGGCAGCACCTCGCCGATGTAGCGCAGGAAGGCCGGGTTGGGGCCCACGACCAGCACCGCGCGCTTGGCCAGCAACTCGCGGTGCTCGTACAGCAGATAGGCCGCGCGGTGCAGCGCGACCGCCGTCTTGCCGGTGCCGGGGCCGCCCTCGACGACCAGGACACCGCGGTGCGGGGCCCGGATGACGCGGTCCTGCTCGGCCTGGATGGTCCGCACGATGTCACCCATGCGACCGGTGCGGGCGGAGCTGAGCGCGGCCAGCAGGACGGCGTCCCCGCTCGGGTCCTCGAAGCCGCTGCGCTCGCGGTCGGCGAGGTCGAGGATCTCGTCGTGCAGCTCCGTCACCCTGCGGCCCTCGGTGCTGATGTGCCGGCGGCGGCGCAGCCCCATGGGCGTGTACCCGGTGGCGAGATAGAACGGCCGGGCCACCGGTGCCCGCCAGTCGACGAGAAGAGGTGTGCGGCCGGTGTCGTCCTCGCGAATTCCGATACGGCCGATATGGTGCGCGGCACCGTCCCTGAGATCGATCCGGCCGAAGCACAACGAGCCGTCCACCGCATTCAGCGCGGCCAGCAGACCGGAACGCTCGGCCACGAACACATCCCGCTCGAGACGGGCCTGGCGACCGTTCCCCACCGGCGCCAAAGCGTCCTGGACGTGCTGGGCGGTGATCCCGCGCAACGCGTCGACACGGTCGTAGAGCCGGTCGACGAATTCCTGCTCCCGCTGCAATTCGGCGTCTCCGCGATTTGACACGACCGCTCCCTGTCGGATATGGTGTTGACAGAAGCCCCCGTTGTGGGGCTTTTTTGCTGTGCGTGCACAGAAACACTCAATATACGTGAGGAAATCCCCGCTCCACCATTGTGGGCGGGGATTTCGGTGTGCGCGACCACGGTCCTCGGCGCGTTCCGGGGCGGGGGCCGACCCTGCCGGGAGAGGCGCTGATCCCGGGCCGATCCCGGGCTGGCCCTGAGCTGTCCCAGGGCTAACCCTCGTCCCCGGACCGGGTCGCGTACTCCACGGCGGAGAGCGCGTAGACACGCACCGTGCGGTCGGGGTCGGCCGAGACGAGTTCGCGGGACAGCCGCATGCCCAGCTTGCGGGTGACGTTCGCCGAGGGTGCGTTGCCGGCGCGGACCAGGCTCAGCAGCTCCGGCAGGCCCGCCTCCCGGAAGGCGAACCGGACGCTCGCCCGGGCCGCCTCCGTGGCCAGGCCCCGCCCCCAGAAGCGGCGCCCCAGCCGCCAGCCCACCTCCACCGCGGGCATCACCGCCGGCAGGAAGTGCGGCACGGACAGGCCCGTGAAGCCCGCGAACTCCCCGGTGTCGCGCAGCTCCACGGCGAAGAGGCCGAACCCCTCCGTCTCCCACAGCCGCTCGATCCGCTCGATGTGCGCGCGGGTCTCCGCGGTGTCCCGTACGGAGCCGTCGCCGATCCACCGCATCACCTCGGGGTCGGCGTTGACGGCCGCGTAGGGCTCGACGTCCTCTTCGCGCCAGCGGCGCAGCACCAGGCGCGGTGTCTCGATCGTCGTCATGTCGCCCATCATCGCCACCGGGCGGGTGCGGCGCGCAAGTCGCGCACGGGGGTCGGGGTTTCGGGTACTCGCGCGCGGGCGTACGGGCGGGCGTGGGGCGGGTGGGTCCGGCTCCGGGGAGTGCCGGAACGGGAGCCGGCGGCAGCGGATGGCGCGGTGTGCTGCCGCGCCGGGCGGGTTCGGGCTCGGCGCGGTGGGTCCGGAGCCGGCCGGCGGGGCCGGCCCGGAGCCCGCCGGCGGCGGATCGTGAACGCCGCTCGCCGCGGGTCCGCCCGAGCCTCGGTCAGTCCTCGGCGGCCGGCCCCGGCTGGGGGCCGGAGTCCAGGACCCTGGCGGTGAAGTTCGCCAACCGCGCGCGGATGTCCGCGCGCGGTGCGGCCCCCTGTCCGGCCAGGTGCTCGACGAGGTCGGCCCGGGTGGCGGCGAGCAGGGCGTGGGCGGTGAAGTCGCTGTCCGGCAGCCCGGGGATCTGCTCCAGCGCGGCCTGGAGCAGGCCGTGCCACCGTTCGTAGTGCTCCGCCTGGTACGGGCTGCCCGTACCGCCCTCCTCCAGGGCCAGCGCGAGGCTCCGGTTGTCGAGCTTGAAGCACAGGACGGCGTCGAGCAGGGCGGATACGCGCTGCCGGGGCGGGCTGGTGGGCCCCAGGGGTGGCGGGCCGGACTCGACGGCCTCCCTGACCGGTTCGAGCCGCGCCTCGTACAGCGCGCGGAGCAGTCCGGGGCGGTCGCCGAAGGCCCGGAAGAGCGTGCCCTTGCCGACGCCGGCGGCGGCCGCGACATCGGCCATGGTGACGTCCTCGGGGCTCTCGCGGCGGGCGAAGAGGGCGTCGGCCGCCGCGAGGACGGCCTCGCGGTTGCGGGCGGCGTCCTTGCGGGGCTTGCGCTCGGCCATGGTGCTCCTCCGGTTGTGATGCGGACCCGGTTGCGATGCGGACCCCGGGTCCGTATCGTCAAAGCGGACCCCGGGTCCGTATTTTACTGGATGGAGGACGCCCATGTCCGCACCGACTTCTCCGGCGGATCTGTACCGCCACAGCCTGCGACTGCTGCTCGACAAGGACATTCCCGCGTGGGTCGACCTGTGGGCCGAGGACGGCCTCATGGAGTTCCCCTTCGCCCCCGACGGCTGGCCCCGGCGCCTGGAGGGCAGGGCGGCCGTCGCCGAGTACATGCGCCACTACCCCGACCACATCGACCTGCACGACTTCCCCGCCCTGCTGATCCACCAGACCGCCGACCCGGAGACCATCGTGGTCGAGATGCGCGGCGTCGGCCGCCTGGTGGAGACCGACGCCCCCTTCGACATGACCTACATCGCCGTCGTGACCGTCCAGGACGGGCACATCACCTCCTACCGCGACTACTGGAACCCGCTCGCCGTCAGCGAACCCGGCACCGACTTCACCGGGAGCAACCGATGACCACCCAGACGGAGACCGCGCAACCGATCGCCACCACCGGCGCCGCGCTGGTCATCGGCGCCACCGGCACCACCGGCAGCCGCACCGCCGCGCGGCTCACCGCCGCCGGCCACCGCGTCAAGGCCGCCAGCCGCCACGCCGCCCCGGTCCCCGGCGCGGAGCCGGTCGCCTTCGACTGGTACGCCACCGCCACCCACGCCGCCGCCCTCGACGAGGTCGACCGTGTCTACCTCGTGCCGCCCGTGGGCGACTCCGACCCCGCGACCGTCATGCCGCCCTTCCTCCGGCAGGCCCGCGGCGCCGGTGTGCGGCGCGCGGTGCTGCTCAGCTCCTCGGCCATCCCCAAGGGCGGCCCGGCGGTGGGAACGGTGCACCAGGCCCTGCCCGACCTGTTCGACCAGTGGGCGGTGCTGCGCCCCTCGTGGTTCATGCAGAACTTCACCGGCGCGCACGCGCACGCCGTGAGCATCCGTGAGGACGGCACCATCCGGACCGCGACCGGGAGCGGCCGGGTCGGCTTCGTCGACGCCGAGGACATCGCGGCCGTCGCCTTCCACGCGCTGACCGACGAACACGCCCCCGACACCGATCTCGTGCTCACCGGACCGGAGGCGCTCAGCTACGACGACATCGCCGCGACCGTCACCGAGGTCACCGGCCGGCCCGTGGTCCACCACCAGCTGTCCTACGAGCAGATGCGCGACCGCCTCACGGAGCTGGTACCCGTCGAGTTCGCCGCGATGCTGGCCGCCATGGACCGGGCCATCGCCGAGGGGGTGGAGGACCGCGTCACCGACACCGTCCAGCGCCTCACCGGCCGGCCCGCGCGCTCCTTCCGCACCCACCTCGAAGACGAGGCGCGATGAAGCAGCTCGTGTTCCAGGACGATCCGCAGTTCTGGTTCGAGACCCCGCGCAACCCCGGCCTGGCCGTCTACGGCGGCTCGGACGTCGGCGAAGTCGTGGCGACCGCCTCCCGGGTCACCTCCGGCGACTACGACGGCTGGCACGACGCCTGGCTGTCCACCGCCGAACGGCTGGAGGCCGAAGCCAGGGCGAGCCACCCGGTCAGCGAACGCGACGGACTCCTGCGCGCCTCCACGAGGAGGAGGGCGGCGACGCCCACTGCCACCCCGCTGCCCTGCGGCTTGGCGGTGGCGCGCGTCGTCGACTGGCTCGACGACACGATCTGACGCCGTGGCGAACCGAGACCGCCGTCCGCACCGGACCCGGACCCTGACGTGACGCCAGGGCGTGGCGGGGCGCTCTGTGACCGGGGCGCCCCGCCGCCGTGTGTTCCGGGGCGGACGTCCCCCTCCGACGCCCGCCCCGGAGTCTCATGCGCCGGCCGTGAAGTCCACCTCCGCCGCCCTGGACACGGCGGCCGTGCGGCCGGGGGCCGACTGGTTCGACCAGTACAGGTTGGTGTGGGCGATGACCTGCTCGGGCGGCGGCGCCCCCCACGCGGACAGGTCCTCCGTGGTGTGCCCGTCGCTGACCAGCGTCGTGTCGTATCCGCGGGTGAAGGCGCCGTGGACGGTGGAGCGTATGCACACGTCCGTGGCCGCGCCGGCCACCACCAGCCGCCCGACGCCGAAGCCGGACAGCAGCTCCTCCAGCTCGGTGGCCTCGAAGGAGTCGCCGTACTCCTTCTCCACCACCGGCTCGGCGCCGGCCGGGACCAGCTCCGGCACGATCTGCCAGCCGCTGGCGCCCTTCACCAGCTCCTCGTCGGCGTGCCGGACCCACACCACGGGCACCTCCGCGCGGCGCGCCCGCTCCACCAGGCCGGCTATCGCGGCCACCACCTCATCCCGCCGGTACGCCTTCGCGACCACGTCGTTCTGCACGTCCACGACGAGCAGGGCGGTGCCCGTCCGGCCCTCCAAGGTGCTCACGTCTCTTCCTCTCCGCCTGCGTCCGCTCTTTCCCGCATCGTAGGAGAGGGCACTGACAACGCCCCGGGCGATCAGGCCGAGGCGCCTGCGGGCAGGGCTCGCTGACGATCCGTCGGGACGCCCGGCCCCTGTCCGGACGCCGCCCGGTCGTCGGTCAGGGGTTCGCCGCCGGCCCCTCCACCGGTGCGGGGTTCGCCGGGTTCGCGGACGGCGGCGCGCCGGGGGCGTCGATCGCCGGGTCGAAGGCGAGGCGGAACTTGGGGAAGCGGGCCTGCTTGGGATCCAACAGGTCGATGAGCACCACCAGTTGCGTCTGGAGGGCGCGCAGCCGAGCAGCGGCCGGAGCGGTGTCCGCCGCGAGCCGGTCGACGTCCGCCAGCAGGACCTCGAACCACTCGGCGAACCGGCTGTCGCCGTCCAGCCGTTCGCAGAACTCGGCGAAGCCCAGGCAGCGGCGCCGACCCGGCTCGCTGTCCGGGTGGACCATCAGCTCGCCCACGGCCCGCTGCCGCGCGCGGAACAGCCGCAGCTCGGAGCTGGCCGGGTCGATGGCGGCCAGGCAGTGCCCGACCTCCGCGATCTGCCGCATGATCCGGGTGTTGAGGCTGTTGCGGCCGAGGTCGAGGAACTGGATGTCGCGCCGCAGGATCTCCACCCAGCCGAGGTACTCGGCGAGGACGAAGACGGTGGAGCGCCGTACGAACTCGGCGTCGCGGGCGCTGCCCCGGACGAGGAACGCCGTCAGGAAGCCGTCGCCGCGCGCCGGGTCCTGGTCGATGCGGTGGCTGTGCAGGATGTTGAAGAGTCTGGTCTGCAGGTCGTAGGCGGCCCAGGCGAGGGAGCCGCCGTAGCGGCTCATGTAGGTCCGCTGCTCCATCGAGCTCAGGCGGCGCTGCTGCCAGTAGCCGGACAGCGCGGTCAGCACCGCGCCACCGACGGCCACGGCCGCCGAGATCAGGGACAGCGAGTCCATACGGTTCCCCCAGTGGCCGTGGCGCGGTGCCGCGTGGCCGACCCGATGACGATTCTGGCGACCTGACCGGTTCTGCGCTCCGCCGTGCTCCCCCCAGCGGGCTCGCGGGGGCCTTCAGATCCTCGCGCCAGGCCCCCGGCTCGCGCCACTGGCTTGTGCTGCCGAGTCCAGCCGCCGGGGCGGCGCCGCCGGGCCGTCCGCCCGTCCCGGCGAAACCCGTTTGCGGGGCGCGTGGCCGGCTGCTTGGGTTGCCGCGTGCTGTTCCAGGAAGAACTGATCGCGCGGGTCCGCCGGGCCTGCGCCGCCGACGACGGACTGGACGCCGCGCTGATGTACGGCTCGTTCGCCGCCGGCGAGGCAGACCAGTACAGCGACATCGAGTTCTGGCTGTTCTTCGCCCCGGAGCGGCTCGCCGCGATCGACCCGCACGCGTGGTGCTCGGCCATCGCCCCGCTCACCTACGGGCTGCTCAACGAGTACGGCTCGTACGTCGCCTTCTTCCCCGGGCTGGTGCGCGGCGAGTTCCACTTCGCGGCGGCCGAGGACATCGCTCGGCTCGCGGACTGGCCCGCCCGGGGCGCGCCCGTCGAACGCATGGTCGTCGTCGACCGCCGCGGGGCGCTGGAGCCGGCCCTGCGCGCCCTGCCCCAGCGCTTCGACGCCCCGGTGGACCGGCCCGCAGAGGCCCTGGCGGAGTACTGCGACGGGTTCGCCAACTGGCTGCTGCTGGCCCTCCACCTGACCCGGCGCGGCGAGCACCTGCGGGCCTGGGACGCCCTCGGGCACCTCCAGCGGCACCTGGTGTGGATGGCCCGGCTCGCCGAGCGGTCCGCCGGACACTGGCTGACCCCCTCCCGGGGCGCCGAACGCGAGCTGTCGCCGACGACCCTCGCGGAGCTGCGGGCCGCCACCGGCGCGGCCACGCCGGAGGCACTGCCCGAGGTGCTGCGCCACGCGTTCCGCCTCGGCGTCCGACTGTGGCGCGACATCGCCGCGCGCGGCGGCCGGACCGTCCCGGCCGCGCTGGTCGAGGAGCTGGCAGCCGCGCTGGGCGAGCCGGTCCCGTGAGCAGTGAGCAGTGGGCAGTGGGCAGTCCGTACGTCAGCGCGTCAGTACGTCAGCGCGTGCTCCGGCTTCGGAGGCGACGGACCGTGGACCAGTGGCCGGCGGCCGGGGCCGTCGGATCGGGGGATCGTCGGATCGGGGCCGTCGGACCGGGGCCAGGGCGGTGACCGGCGGTCAGTCGGCGTAGCGGAGGACGGCCGCGCAGCCGTCGTCCGCGGGCCGACCCGGCAGCAGCTCGCTGAAGCCGGCCCCGCTCAGCACCGCCGCCCGCAGCAGCAGCGCGCCGGCCGGGGCCTCGAAGGCCGAGGCCGCGTGCGCGCCCAGGGCCTCACGCGCGCTGCCCAGCAGCCGGGGGTCGTCCGGGGCGCCCCACAGCGCCGGGTCACCGGCGCGGTCCGCGGCGAGCAGCAGGGTGCGCACGTTGCCCGCGGCGAACGCCTCCGTCACCGCGGGGAAGCCGTGCACGGCGGTGTCCTGCTCCAGCGCCGCCTCGAACGCCTCCATCGCCAGCTCGTGGCTGCGCCGCGTGTATCCGGCCAGCGCCTCGTCGACGGCCTCGCGCAGGCTCGCCAGCGCGTCGGCGCCGCCGCGGCCGCCGGCCACGTCCACCAGTTCGGCCTGCGGGACGGCCTGCGCGCACAGCGGCCGCAGCACGCCGACCGCCTTCGGGTCCCCGCCCACGAAGACCAGCGGCGCGTCGACCTCCCGGACCGCCTGGGCGATCTCCTCGACCACGCCCGCCGCGTTCTCCGTCCAGAGGTTGAGGGTGCGGCGGTGGTACGAGGACATCGACGCGCCGCCCGCCCGCACCCGGGTGATGTGGAGGGTGCCGCCGTCGTAGGTGCGGCTGGTGGCGGGGTCGAAGGCGCCGGCGGGGTAGGCGTCGATGTCGCCGCCCTCGCGGTCCAGCGCCACCACCACGTACGGCACCTGGTGGTCCAGGTCCAGCACCGTCTCCAGGGGGTCGGGCACCGGCCCGGCCACCGCCCGGGCCCGCGCGGGCGGCGCGGCCAGGGTGAACGCGCCCAGCAGCCGGCCCTCCGCGGCGAACAGCGACTCGCCCTGCGGTCCGACCACGTGCGGCGCACCGCCCACGGCCTCCTCCAGGACCCCGAGCGTGGCCTCGTCGACGCCCTGCCCGGCGAGCCGGCCGCGCAGGTCCCGCCACACGACCTCGACGCGCTTGTCGGCGTCCTGGTCAAGCCGGCTGGTGTCCAGGTGCACCGACACCGTCGTCGCCGCCGGGGTGTACAGCGGGCGCAGCAGGGCGAGGTCCATTCGGCCACCTCCGGTTCGGAGCGTTCGGGGAGCAGGACGGGTTCGGGGGCGTTCCGGTCGCTCGGATCGCCGGACGGGCGTCGGCACCGCGCACCCGATCCCATACTGCGGTCATCCCGCCCGGCCCGCGCTGCGACCGCCGCCGGGCGGGGGCCTGAGAAGCCCGACGGGGGGCAGCGGGGGCGGCAGAGGCCGGACGGGGGCAGCGGGGGCCGCAGCTTCCTGTGCCGCCGGGGACGGGTCACCCGCGGTACGGTCCGGAGGGTCAGGCGCGGTACAGCTCGGAGACGTTGTCGCGCGGGGCGGGCCGGTGCCTGCCCGCGGGCCCGGAGGCGAACCCCGTCAGCACGTTCTCGGTGACCCGGGTGACGAAGCCGCGGGTGCGGGCGTCCATCCGGTGGTCCCGCCCGTCCAGGCCGGTGCCCGCCATCAGGCCCTCGACCCACCGCATCGTCCCGGTGGCGAACACCCCGGCACCGCTCGGCGCCGTGTAGTACGCCGAGTCCGAGTGGCTGCCCCGGCCCTTGCGTGTCAGCGGGGAGTGGGCGACGACCTCGATCGGCGCCGGCGTGGGGGAGCCCGGGGTGACCCGGTCGTACTCCACCCCCACCAGGTGGTCGAAGCGGTCGCCGCGGCGCGCCCCGGTCCCCTGGAACGCCCAGTGGTCGGGGCGCTCCACGACGTACGGCGCGTCCACCGGGTACCCCTCGTAGAGCACGCCGGTCATCGAGGACTCCGGGTCGGCGCCCGGCCCCGACCGGAAGTCGGTGGTCGCCATCTCCGGGTGGTCGGCGAGGTACGGGTCCTGGCCGTAGTCGGTCTTGTAGCAGACCACGCTGCCGGGCACCTCGGCGTGAGCACCTGCCTGCGCCGGGCCGGGCTCCAGCCGGACCCGGCGGAAGCACGTGTTCGCGCCGAGGAAGAGCAGGTTGGTGCCGGCGTCGCGGGCGGCCGTGACGTGGCGGCGCTGCCGGGGCGTCCAGTACTCGTCGTGGCCCAGCGCGACCGCGGTGACGGCACCGCGCAGCACGGCCGGGTCGCGGTCCACGTCCACGCCGGTGGTGTAGGCCAGGGGGATGCCCAGCCGCTCGGCCAGCACCACGGCGGCCCGTTCGTAGACCAGGAACTTCTCGGCGCCGCTCTTGGCGTAGGGCCGCCCGAACGACACCGCGAAGGCGCGGTGGGCGTAGGACCCGTCGGGGCCGAGGTAGAGGCTGGTCCCGCCCCAGTGGTTGTACGCCTGCCAGGTCGCGGGGGCGTGCATCAGCAGCGTGCGGCCCGCCGCACGGGCCGAGCGCACGATCAGCGGAACGTAGCGCTGATGGCCGCTGTCGGCCTCCAGCCGCAGCAGGTAGGCGCCCTCCGGCCACCCCGCGGCGGACACCTCCAGGCTCGGCTCCCACCCGGCCCACACCATCCGCGTCTCCAGCACCGTGTCGTGCGCGCCCTGCCGCTGCCCCCGTAGCGTCCCCGAGGCCCACACCAGGGCGGCCTCCGCGCCGCCGTACCAGCCCACCCGGAACGCCGAGGCGCGGAAGGAGCGCGCGGTCGTCGACACGTGCAACCGGAAGCGTCCGCCCGGGAGGACGCTGACCTGGTCCGCGTACCCCTCGATGGCGTCGGCCGGGCCGGTCGACGCCAGCCGCCAGCCGTTGGTGCCCCTTCGGGTGCCGCCGCTCACCAGCCCGGACGCTCCGGAGGTGGGGACGGGCGTGCGGCTCGCCGGGCTCGGTGCCGCCGCGTCGCAGCCGGCGCCGGCGGCGGACGCCATCGCGGCCGCCAACCCGCCGGCCGCGACCCGCAGCACCCCGCGCCGACCGGGCCCGGCCGGCGCCGCGTCACCCCGGCCGGGGGACCGCCCGCGTCAGCTCCGCCGGGGGGACCGCCCGCGTCAGCGTGCCCGGACACGCCGAAGCCCCTCGCCGCCCATGACGCCGCCTTCCTCACGCCTGCGCGGCCGCCGCCGCCGTCGTCGATCACGCTCCGTTTCCGATTCTCACCGCGGCCGACCCCGCCGGGCGACCCGGCACGGTGAAACCCGGGCATCCGGGGGAGCACCCGGGCCTGCTCCCGCCACCCGCTCCCCGCCCGCTCCCGCGGCCCGTCACCAGTCCGACGGGGCCGGCGAGGACGGGACCGCACGGGACGACAACACGGCCGACGCGCCGCGCGGGACCCTGGGTCCTGGGGCCGCCCGGTCAACCGACGGACTGCCGCACTCCTGCGCTCCTGCACTCCCGGACCGCCGCACTGCCGAACTCCCGAAAGGAGAGCCCACCGTGGCCGGCGTCACCGAAACGAGAGCACCCCGCCTCCCCGGCACCCGCGCGGACGCCCTGCGCAACCGGGAGCGGATCCTGGCCGCCGCGATCGACACGTTCGTCGAGTCAGGCCCCGAGGCGCCACTCGACGACATCGCCCGCCGCGCGGGCGTCGGCAGTGCCACGCTCTACCGGCACTTCGCCGACCGGCGCGCCCTCGTCCGCCAGGCCCTCGCCCTTGTCGCCGGCCGGGTCGCGGACTCCGCCGAGGCGATCGCCGCCGACGTGGCGGACCCGTTCACCGCGCTGCGCCGCTTCGCGCACGCTGCGGCCGACCAGAGGGTCGGCGTCCTGTGCGGCATGTTCGGCGACGTGGCCGCCGCGAGCCGCCAGGGGGACGAAGCGCAGCGGGACCGGTTGGCGGCCGCCGTCGGGGGACTCACCGAACGGGCCCGGAGGGCAGGGCAGTTGCGGCCGGACGTCGCTACGGAGGACTTCCTGATCGCGCTCGCCCAACTCGTCCGCCCGCTGCCCGGTCCGGCGCGCCCGTCCTCCGACGCCGCCGTCCACCGACGCCTTGAGATCCTCCTCGACGGCCTCCGGGCGGTCCCGGCGTCACCGGCGGTCCCGGAACGCCCGGCGGTCGCGGAGTCCCCGGAGCCCTCGGAATCCCGGGAGCCCCCGGCGTGACGGACCCGGGCTCGGCGGGCAAGCACCGGCGACCAGGACGCGGGGGCGTCGCCCCTCAGGCTTCCGGTCGCCGCTCGTGCCCCTCGTGCCCCTGCCGGCGGTGGGGGTGGGCCGGGTAGACGCCCAGCAGCCGCACCTCGGACGAGAAGAAGTTCAGCTCCTCCAGGGCGAGGGCGACGCCGGGATCGTCCGGGTGCCCCTCGACCTCGACGTAGAAGCGGCTGGGGTGCAGCCCAGCGCCCATCTGGTAGCTCTCGATCTTGGTGATGTTCACGGCGTTGCTGGCGAAGCCGCCCAGCGCCTTGTACAGCGAGCTGGGGATGTTCCGCACGCAGAAGAACAGGCTCGACATCGTGGGCGCGCCGGTGGCCTCGGGGACGACCGCGTCCCTGGACAGGACGACGAACCGGGTCGTGTTGTCCGGGTCGTCCTCGACCCCGGCCTTCAGCACCCGCAGCCCGTACTCGCGGGCCGCGGCCGGCGGGGCCAGCGCGGCGTGCCGGGGGTCGCCCAGCTCCGCCACCTCGCGGGCGGCCCCGGCGGTGTCCTGGGTGACCAGCGTCTGCCAGCCGCCCTCGCGCAGGACCTTGCGGCACTGGCCCAGCGCGTGCACGTGGCTGCGGACGTACTCGATCTGCTCCGCCGACCCGCCGGGCACGACGACGAGGTCGAAGCGGATGGGCAGGAAGTACTCGCCGATGATGGACAGGCCCGACTCCGGCAGCAGGTGGTGCACGTCCGCGACCCGGCCGGCGGTCGAGTTGTCCACCGGGATCACCGCGAGGTCGGCGGTGCCCAGCGTCACCGCGTCCAGCGCCTGCTCGAAGCTCGTGCAGGGCAGGCCCGTGCTGCCGGGGTAGAGGTCGGCGGTCGCGGCGGCCGAGTTGGAACCCGGCTCTCCCTGGTAGGCAATCGTGGTCATCGCGCCTCGGTTCTCTGCTGCCCGCACCGGCGATCCGCCGGCCGGCGGACGGTTCGGGATCTCTCGTCTTCTCGCACCGGCCGGACGTCCCGGTCGGCCTCGGAGGCGTCCCACGCCGTGGCACCTCCCACCCGGCATACTCCTTGGTCGCGACGGCGTTCTCCAACTCGCCGCCCTCCGCTTGACGCGGCGGCGGTGCTCCCCGCCGTGCCCGATCCGCTTGTCCCTGGCGGCCGGGGACGGGGCAGGACCCCGGCTCGCCGCCTCTCGCGCCTGCCCCTTCTGACCGCGCCGGGAGCCCTCAGCGGGCCCACCGTCCGCGCGAAGTCCCCCGCGAAGCGTGAGCCCCGCGGCCTGGGGGTGACGGGAGGGGCGGCCGGCACGGACGGCGGACCGGGGGTGTACGGCGCGGTGGAGTCCGGCGAACCGTGCGCTGCGCTCTCCCCGGGCCCCCGGCGGTGCTGAGGCAGCGCCGAGGCAGTGCTGAGAGGCGGGGAGCATCAGGCCGGGGGCGTCGCGTGGGTCAGCGCGGCGATGGTGTGGCGCCGCGGCGGGTGGCTGCCCAGAGGAGGAGAGCGAGCAGACTGACCCCGGCGCCCAGCGCGCAGACGGCCGTCCAGCCCGCCGCCGCGTAGAGAGCGGTCGCGGCGACGGCGCCGGAGGCGCTGCCGATCGAGTAGAAGACCATGTAGCCGCCGATCAGCCGGCTGCCCGCCTCCGGGTGCAGAGCGTAGATCAGGGTCTGGTTGGTGACGTGGACGGCCTGTACGGCGAGGTCGAGGAGGATCACGCCGGCCGCCAGCGCCCAGAGCGAGTGCCGGGTGAGGGCCAGCGGCAGCCAGGAGGCGGTGAGCAGGGCCAGGCCGATGCCGGTGGTGCGCTGGGAGAAGCCTTGGTCGTTCAGGCGGCCGGCCGCTGTGGCGGCGAGGGCGCCCGCGGCTCCGGCCAGTCCGAACGCTCCGATCGCGGTGTGGGACAGGGAGAGCGGGGGTGCGCTGAGCGGCAGCGCGACACTGCTCCACAGGGTGCTGAAGGCGGCGAAGACCAGCAGGGCGAGCAGGGCCCGCACGCGGAGGAGGCGCTCGCGGGCGAACAGCGTGACGGTGGAGCGCAGCAACTGCCCGTACGTCCTGGCCGTCGACGTGGTGCTGGTGCTGGTGCTGGTGCTGGTGCTGGTGCTGGTGCGGGACGGCAGCAGGCGGTGGAGTGCCAGGGCGATCGCGCAGGTGAGAACCGCTGAGGAGAGGTAGACGGCGCGCCAGCCGGCGAGGTCGGCCAGGAGACCGGACACGGTGCGGGCGAGCAGGATGCCGGTGACCACGCCGCTGGTCACCAGGCCGACGACCCGTCCGCGTTCCTCGGGTGGGGCGAGGGACGCGGCGAAGGCCACCAGCGTCTGCGTGACCACCGCGAGCAGCCCCACGGCCGCGAGGCCCCCCAGCAGGAGCGTCGCGCTGCTCGCGGTGCCGACCGCCGTCAGCGCCGCCGCCAGGAGGAGGAGCTGCGCCACGACGAGACGTCTGCGGTCGAGCATGTCCCCCAGCGGTACGAGGAGGAAGAGCCCCAGGCCGTAACCGATCTGGGTCAGGGTCACGACCGCGCCGACCGTCGCGGTGCCGATCGAGAAGTCGCGGCCCAGCGTCACCAGGAGCGGCTGCGCGAAGTAGACGTTGGCCACGGCCGTTCCACAGGCGACGGCGAAGAGCACGGTGCCCCCTCTGGACAGCCTGAACGCGGGCACCCCCGTCCCCGTTCCCAGCGCCACGGCCTCCGCCGCCTCGGCCATCCCCGTCGTGCCCCCGTGGACTCTTGCCATGTGAAGCCCTTTCGCGGAACTGGTTTCAACGTGCCACCAGGTGACGGTAGCCGTATCTGGTAGCATGTTGCAACCAGTGTGGAGGGTGGCATGGTGGAGCGGACCCGTTTCGACGACAGCGACTGTCCCGTCGCGCGGTCGGTCGACGCGATCGGCGACTGGTGGTCGCTGCTGATCGTGCGGGACGCCTTCGACGGCAGCCGCCGCTTCGGGGAGTTCCAGCGCGGCCTCGGCGTGGCGAAGAACATCCTCGCCGCGCGCCTGCGCTCGCTGGTCGCCGCCGGAGTCCTCGACACCGTCCCCGCCTCGGACGGCAGCGCCTACCGCGAGTACGTACTGACGCCGAGGGGCAGGGGCCTCTTCCCCGTCATCGTCGCGCTGCGCCAGTGGGGCGAGCAGAACCTCTTCGCCCCCGGCGAGCCGCACTCGGAGCTGGTCGACCGCGGGCAGGGGCTTCCCCTGCGGGCGTTGGAGGTCCGCGCCGCGGACGGACGGCGGCTCGACGCCGACGACACCACCGTCAACAAGCTCGGCTGACCGGCCGCCCGGGAGCCCCCGAACCGCGTCGCCGCCAGTCCGTTCGGGTGGGCAACGGCGCCGCCCGTCCCCTCGGCCCAGCCGGAACGACGCGTGACGCAGGCCACAGGAACTCCCCACAGGCCACGGAGAGAACCTGGTGTGAGGGACACAGACAACGAGACGCGCCGACGCGTACGCGAAGGGGACCGTGAGGCGTTCGCCCAGCTGTACGAGCAGTTCGCACGTGCCGTGTACAACCACGGGCTGCGGCTGACCGGCGACTGGTCGACGGCCGAAGAGGTCATGTCCGAGACGTTCCTGGCGGCGTGGCAGGCCCGCGCGCGCGTCCAGGAGGACGGCGGGACGCTCCTGCCCTGGCTGTTGGGCATCGCCACGCACAAGGCCGACAACGCGCGGCGGGGATTCCGCAGGCGCCAGGGCTTCCTGGCGCGGCAGCCGCAGCCGGACGTCCAGGAGGACTTCGCCCCGGAGACCGCCGGACGCATCGACGACGCCAGACGCCTGCGTGCCGTGCACGCGGCCCTCTGCCGTCTGCGGCGCCAGGAACGGGAGGTGCTGGCCCTGTGCGTATGGGGCGGCCTGGACTACCAGCAGACCGCCGAGGCCCTGGGCATCGCCGTCGGCACCGTACGCTCCCGGCTCTCGCGCGCCCGCGGAAGGCTGGCCGCCCTGGCGGAAGAAGGCATGGAACGGCCCGGCGCCCGCGGAGAGATGACAGGTGAGGCCGCGATCGCGGCCCTGACCGTAGGGGAGAAGCCCGCATGAAGGACACCGCGTCCCCGGCCGCCCGGGACCCGCGGCACGACCGCGAAGAGATCGCCCGCCTGCTGCCCGCCCCCGCCGAACAGAACCTTCCGCACGAGCGGTTCCTGCACCACAAGGAGCAGCTCATGCGTCGGATCGACCAGGACAGCGACCACGCCACCCGCTCCCACTCCCGGACCCGCACCCGCACCCGGCCGCAGCGCCGGCTGCTGCGGCCCGCGCTCCTGGCCCCGGCCACCGCGCTCGCCCTGGCCGGCGCGCTGACCGCCGGCATCGCGCTGACCCGCACCGGACAGGAGACGTCGGCCGGCGGCCGCGCGGACACCCGGGCGCTGCCCGCCGTGGCCCTGCTGGCACAGATCTCCGACACCGCGGGACGGCGTGCCGTTCCGACCGTGCGCGACAACCAGTACGTCTACACCCGGGAAGAGGGCCGCGCGGCGGACCTCACCAGCGGGAAGGCCGTCCTGGGGCCGCTGCGGGACACCGAGAAGTGGCTCTCCCAGGACCCCGACCCGGTCCAGCAGCAGGGGCTCCTGCGCGTCGACGGAGTGACGACCCGCCTCAACGCCGAGTTGGGCGACACCGACGGAACCCCGGCGGGTGTCGCCCGTCCCACCTACAAGTGGCTCGGCTCACTGCCCACCGACCCCGACGCGCTGCTCGACTACCTGAAGTCCCAGAAGCCCCGGACCAACGACAGCGAACCCGACCAGTGGGCGTTCGACGAGATCGGGAACCTGCTCGGCGGGGTGATGCCGCCGCGCACCGCCGCGGCCCTCTACCGGGCCGCGGCGAGGATCCCCGGCGTCGCCAGTGCGCCCGAGGCCCGCGACGCGATCGGCCGCCAGGGCCTCGGCATCGTCCGTGAGGACGACCAGCACGCCTCCCGCACCGAGTGGGTCTTCGACAGCAAGGACTTCACCTTCCTCGGCTCCCGCACCGTGCTCGTCAAGGACACCCCGTACGGCAAGGCCGGCACCCTGATGTCCAGCTCGGCAGAGATCGAACACGGCGTGGCCGACAAGGCGGGGCAGCGGCCCGCCGCCGACGAGGTGACCCGCACGGACGCCACCGGCTGACACGCATCCCGGCCCTGACCGGCCCCGCCGCCGTTCACCGCCGATCCCGCGAACGAGGACTTCCGCCCCCGGCCGTGCAGGTGGCGGCCGCGCAGGGCCCCGCACTTCGTCCCGTGCGGTCGCTCCCCGAGCGGCCGTGCGGGACGTGTGCGGGCGGAAGCCGGGCCACGCGGTGCAGGAGAGGCCCATCCTGGAGAGAGGTGACCCTCCACCACCGACCGAGAGTGAGCCTGTGAACCGACTCCTCACGCCTCCGTTCCTCTTTTCGGCCCCGGCCCACCTCGCCCGTCGTGAGGTCGACCGGCTCGGGATCGCACCGGGTGCCGTCGCCTGCGATGCCTGTCGAGTCGCGGATCTCCGCCTCCGTATCGCCAGGTGCCTCCCGTCATGACGGCGTCCAAGGAGTCTCGAACGGCGCTGTCGGAGGCTTGCGCGGTTGTCGGTCTGGATGCCCGGGGAGCTGTCCCCCTCCGCATCGCGGCGAACGCCCGTGGCCCTGGCGCGGAATCATGTGACCGCCTGCCGGCCCGGATCGTGAACGCCGTTGGACCCGGTCCGGGTACGCGGGAGACCGGTACGGACGGTCCGGAGCGGTCCCCTTGTATGGGAGCTCCGTGTCCGCGCCGGCCTCAGCGTGCGGCGAGCAGGACCGGGGTGCGGCGGAAACCGCCCGGTGCAGTGCCGTACTCGCGGCGGAAAGCGGCCGAGAACGCGAACTCGCTCGTGTACCCGACCTGGTGCGCGATGGCCGCGAGCGGGGCGTCCGACTCGCGCAGCATGCGCGCCGCGCGGCCCAGGCGCCACGTGGTCAGGTACCTCATCGGCGGCACCCCCACCACCGTGGTGAAGCGGCGCGTGAACGCCGTGCGCGGCATGGTGGCGGCCGAACTCAGCTGGGCCACCGTCCACGCCCGCTCCGGGTTCTCGTGGATCGCGCGCAGCGCGGCGGCTATCCCCGGGTCGTCGGCGCGCGGCCGGCCGGACGCGTCCTGCTCGTCGTACCACTGCCGCAGCACCTCGGCGAGAACCAGGTCGAGGAGTGCGGGCAGCGTGGCGCCGGTGCCCGGGCCGGTCGCGGCGGCATCGGCGGCCACGTCCGCCGCGAGGAGATCGATCAGTGTGCGCAGCCGTGGAGCGCGCTCGTACGCCGGCGACAGCGCTACGAGGTCCGGCAGCGCGCGCGGGTGCCGCGGTGAGGGACCGTGATCGAGGTGGTAGGCGCCGCACAGGAACTCGAAGTCCGCCGGGCCCGGCTCCGGCGGAAACGGGCCCAGCACCATCTCCGGCAGGTCCGCCAGCACGCGGGGGGCCGCGCACAGCCCGTGCGCGATGCCCGCGGAGACGAGTACGACGTCGCCCGGCCCGAGCCGGACCGGCTCGCCGTGCTCGGTGACCAGCCAGCACGTGCCGCGCCGGATGATGTGGAACCCGCTGCCGGAGAACGGCGGGAACCGCACGCCCCGCCGGTCGGTCTGCCGGATCAGTCGGGCGGCGGCGCTGCCGACGCGCAGGGTGCGGATCACCTCGCTGATCAGGTCCATGCATACGACTTTAGCGGCACGCACAAACGCGTATGGACCGGCGACGCTCGCGTATGGCCGCGGCCGCGAGGCCGGTGGTTGGGTCGATGGCATGATCGACGATTCCGACAAGACGAACGACATCCTGCGCGCTCACGCCGAGAAGACCGAACGGAACGAACGCCCGGCACCGGAGAGCCTCGACGCGCTGCGGGAAGCCGGGGACTTCGCGTTGCGGGTACCGAGAGGGCAGGGCGGAGCCGGAGCGGGCGTCGAGGCGGTGGCCCGGCGCCTGACCGCGCTGGGGCGGGCCTGCCCGTCGTCGGCGTGGGTCGCCGGGACGTGCGCGACGTCCAAGAACCTCGCGGGCGCGTGCTTCCCGGGCGCGGACGACCTGTTCGCGGACGCTGACGCGCTCTTCTGCGGCTCGGGTGTTCCCGGGGCGCAGGGCGTCCGGGACGGCGACGTCGTGCGGGTGTCGGGTCGCTGGCAGAACGTGTCCGGATGCGAGGACGCGGCCTGGGCCTCGCTCGCCGTGATGGTGGACGGTGTGTTCTCCCTCGCCGTGATTCCCGTGGCGGAGCTGACGATCGACCGGACGTGGCAGATGGCCGGGATGCGTGGCACCGGCAGCCACACCCTGGTCGCGGAGGACCTGCCCGTACCGGCGTCGCGGGTCGCGGCGGCGCCCCCGTTCGGCCTGAACGATGTGATGCTCTACGCGATGACGGTGCTCGGCCCGGTGGTCGGCGGCGCGCGCGGCGCACTCGACACGACGTTCGCGATGTTCGCCTCGGACCGCAAGCCGTTCATGAGCGCGCACGCGCGGATGGGGGAGTCGGCGGGCGCGCGGTACTGGCTCGCGGAGGCGGCGCGCCTGGTGGACCGGGCCGAGGAGACGATGCTGTCGGTGGCGCGGGAGGCGGACGCGCGCACACTGTCCGACGTGGACGCTCCGCGGCTGCGCATGGCGCTGGCGGACGCGGGCCGGGACGCCCGCGCGGCCGTCGAACGGCTGATGGACCTCAACGGCGCCGGCGGCTTCCGCACAGCGAACGTGCTGCAGCGCTTCTGGCGTGACGTGTCCGTCGGCAGCCGCCACCCGCACCTGAACCCGTACCTCGCGGTCGAGACCTACGGGACCGCGCTGGCGGGCGCCGGCGACGCCCGCTGACCCCGGAGGCCGGGCACGGGCCCAGCTGGCCCGGGGCGGCCCTGACCGGTGATCCGCGCGCCGGGGACCAGCAGCGGCACGGGGGAGCCGCAGCCGTGTGGCCGCCGCCCTGAGACGGCTGCGTCCGCCTGCACAACACCTCGGCCGAGGAGTTCACCCCGCCCCCCTCCTACCGCGCCGACCTCGTCACGGTCTGCCGCGCCTTCCACTGGATGAAGCAGGACGTGGTGCTGTCGCGCCTGGAGGGTATGACCGCGTCGGACGCCACTGTCGCGGTCATGGGCGACGGCAGCCTGTGGACCGCGCGCACCGAGTGGACCGACGCCCTGCGGGCCCTGATCCAGGAGTACTTGGGAGTCTCACCTCGGCACTCCTGGCCGGCGGCGATCCCACGCTCCACGTCCTCACCCCCGCCGACCCCGCGCGCGCCGCGGCCGCGCTCACCTTCGCCCTGCGCAAGCTCGACCGCTGCACGCTCGTCGTCGCCGGCAAACACTCGAGCGTCCACCACCCGCTGGACACCCTCTACGAGGAACTGCGACACGGCATCGCGATCTGGTCCCACCTGACCCACCCCGGCCCCGGCGAACCCGACCTGGTCCTCGCTTCCGCCGGCGACCTGCCCGCCGAGGCCCTGACCACCCTGGCCCGACGGCTCCGCGCCGAACACCCGGACCTACGCCTGCGGTACGTCCACATCCACGACCTCACAGCCCTGGCCGAGGACGGCACCCGCCCCCTCGCCCTCGCGCCGGACGCCTTCCCCCGCTACTTCGGCACCCGAGCGCCGATCGTCCTGGCCACCAGCGGGCACCCGGCCGACATCCACGCCCTCCTCGGCCGCCGCCACCCCGGGCCCCGGCTCACCGTCCTCGGCTACCGCGACTCCGGCCGCCCCGTCTCCCAGGCCCGCCTCCGCCAGCTCTGCGGACTCGACGACGCCGGCCTGTGGCAGCTCGCCACCACCCTCACCAACGCCGTGAAGGAGATACCGGCATGAGCACCCCGCTCCCGCCCGTCGCCCCCGACGCCGGCACCATCGACGCCTTCGAACGCGACGGGTACGCGGTCATCCGCGACGCGATCACCCCGGAACTCCGCGAACAGCTCCTGGCCGCCGCCGAGAAGCTGCTGGTCAGCGACATCACCCAGGGCCGCGACCGAGGAGGCGACGGCAAGGACGGCTTCCGCGGATGCCTCAACCTCGACCGCGCCTTCCTTCCCCTCCTCGCCAACCCGGCCGTCCTGCCCACCGTCGTCCAGCTCCTCAGCCCGAACATCCACCTGCTGTCCGCCCACCTCATCGCCCTGCCCAGCGGTCCGCCCCGCACCATCCGCATCCCCGGGCGCCACGGCTGGCACCGTGACATGTACGGCGTCACCGCCGACCTCGGCTTCCCCCACACCCCCCGCATGGCGATCAAGGCCGCCCACTACCTCACCCCCATCACCCCCGACTGCGGGCTGACCACGTTCCTCCCCGGCAGCCACCGCCTCACCGAACCAAGGGCAGCGGAGCCGCCCCCATCGGGACTGTAAATCGTCCGGGCCGCCGGCATCGCCCCCAAGGACGACGACCTGGCGTGCCGCTGGATCGCCGTGCGCCACGCGGACGACCACATCCACGTCCTCGCCATCACCGTCCGCGAGGACGGCCGCCGCCCCAAGCTCCACAACAGCGGCCAGCGCGTCGGAGCCGAGTGCTGCGAGATCGAGAAGGACTACGGCCTGCGCCAGCTCGGGACCGGCGACCGGACCGCCGAACGCCGCCCCACCCAGGCCGAGGTGCACAAGGCCAAGCGCCTCGGCTGGGAACAGACCAGCCGCGAGTGGCTCCAGGACCGCATCCGCGCAGCCATCCCCCACGCGAGCAACGCGGAGGAACTTCTCGCCTACCTCCAGGCCGATGGCGTCGAGGTCAAGATCCTCCGCTTCCCGTCCGGCGACCTTCGGGGCTACTCCGTCGCTCGCTCCGGAGACCTGAAGGCCAACGGGCAGCCCAACTACATCCCCGGCGGGAAGATCGCCCCCGACCTGTCCCTGCCCAAGCTCCAGGCGCTCCTTGAGGCCGCCAAGCCGGAGGAGTACCCCACCGCCCGCCGCAACAAGGCCGCCACCCGCTGGCAGCACGCCACCAACGCCCTCGACACCTTCACCACCAACCACGACACCGCCAGCGACAGTGGTGACGCGCGTGCGCAGGCGCACATCACCGCCCTCGGTGAACTGATCGAGGCCACCGCCCAGACCGCACCCCAGGACCTGCGCGCCGAACTCCGAGTAGCAGCAAAGACCTTCGCCCGCGCCCAGCGCTCCCAGATTCGTGCAGATCACACGGCGGCAGCCGGTCTGCGACAGGCGGCCCGCGATCTTGTGCACGCCGGCAGCGGAAAGGACGGCAGCACCCTCGCCGTCTTCGTCGCAGCCCTCGTCTGGGCCGCGATCCTCTCCCCGCGCTGGCACACCGCCAAGGGCCATGCCCAGCAGGCCGAAGCCGCGCGCCGAACCGTCCAGCACCTTCAGGCCGCCTACGACCAGGCCGCCGCCGACCAGATCGCTTTCCTCGCCCAGCGCCAACCCAAGGAGCAGACCCGCAACACCCTCGCCAGCGACGTCCGCGCCGCCATTCCCGACCACGCGACGCGGATCTCGCCGACCCCAACTGGCCCGCCCTCGCCACCGTGCTCGCCGACGCCGAGGCCGGCGGCTACATACCCCACCAACTCCTCACCGAGGCCGCCGCCCGCCGCGAACTCGGCAGCGCCCGCCTGCCCGCCAAGGTCCTCATCGCCCGCATCCAGCACACCAGCTACAACCCCGCACCCAACCGCACCGTCGAGGCGGCACTCCTGCGCTCGTCTGCCGCCCCGACCGTCCGCCACCCCACGACCAACCCGTCATCCGCCACGACTGCCCTGCAGCGCCCCGTCACCCAATCCCGACACCGCTGACCACCAGCGACCGGAATTCTGCTGCCGCCGTGGGCGGCCACCAGTTGGTGGTCGCCCACAGCTGTTCACTCAGCCCTTGAGCGCGATATCCAGGTATGCCTGCACTGGCTCGAAGATCCCGTATGGGACGTATTCGGGGATCTCTGCAAGCGCCACCCACGCCAGTGCGTCCAGTTCTCGTGGGTCACCGACGGCAGCGGTGCCGCTGACGATCTCGCAGACCATGTACGACATCCATCGGCCAGTCTCCGGGTGGACGCGCTCGCCGAGGACCTTGATGGCGGCCACGTTCAGCCCCGTCTCCTCCGCGGTCTCGCGAACAGCCGCTTGCTCGGGAGACTCGCCGGGCTCGATCTTGCCTGCCGGGAACTGCCACGAGAGCTGGCCCTCGCTGACTCGGCGCCGGACCATCAGCACCCGACCCTCTCGGATCACGATCGCGGCAGCGACACCTGGCGGCCCGTCTGAAGGCGGGAGCACCGGCTAATCCCTCTCCGCCACTGAGGCCGCCACGGGGCGGAGCAGGTCGAGGACGTGGGTCCAGTTGTACTTGTCGCGGCCCCCGCCGGCCTTGGGCTTGTGGGGGACGTAGTCGCCGATCAGGACGCCCATCGACCGGAGCCGGGCCAGGCTCTCCGCGTACGCCGGGTGGGCAGCCTGGGCGGAGTTGACGTAGGGCTGGACGGCCACGGGGATGCCGAGTCCGTAGGCCTCGCAAAGGATGCCGAGCGCGAGGGTGTCGGAGATGCCGGCGGCCCACTTGTTGATGGTGTTGAACGTGGCCGGGGCGACGGCGATGGCGTCGGCCGGGGGCAGTGGCTGGGGGATGCTCGGTGTGCGCCAGGCGGAGCGGATCGGGTAGCCGGTCTGGGCTTCGATGGCTTCCTGGTCTATGAACCCGAGTCCGTTCGGGGTCGCGATCACGCCGACTCCCCAGCCCTCGGAATGGGCAGCGGTGATCAGTTCGCCCACTCCGTCGGCGATGCCCGACGCGCAGACGACGACGTAGAGGAACGGCTCGCGGTGCTCGGTCAAACCTGGACTCCCAACTCCTGGCAGAAACGGCGAAGCTCCGGGACGGCGCCGCGCCGGTCGCGAGCGGCCATGTCACCGGCCAGCTCGAGCACGCTGGGCCGTCGGCGGATGTCCTCCGAGGCACAGCTCTCCGCGATCCTGAGCGCTTTGTATCCCTCGGCCAGTCTGCCCTGCTGGCTGTAGGCCCGTGCAGCCTCCACCCACAGTGCCGCCCGGCGTTCGGGGACCGGGATACGCCTGCGCATCAGCGGCTGGACGGCCTCCAGCGCCGCTCCGGCGTCGCCCAGGACGACCGAGGCGCTCACCGAGTGGAGCGCGACGTTGGTCGGACTGAAGTTTGCCCAGGCTTCGGGGCTGTCGAGGTCGACGTAGCGCGCGACCTCCTGAGCCTCGGCGAGGAACTCGGCGGTCGTGGCGCGGTCACCGCCGGCGCTTGCGGCCGTCACCCCGCGAAGGAGCATGAGCCCCAGCGCGGCGAGGTACTCGGGCGGGCGCCGGTCGTAGCTGCCGGAAAGCTGGTCGGCGGTGTGCCGGATGAGGGTGACGGCGGGCGCGGTGTGCCGGTCGCGCGCTAGGACGTGCGCCTGAACGCGGACGCTGGAGGCCATCACCACGGGGTCGGCGCTCCGTTCGGCCTCGGCCATGGCACGGCCGACCGCCAGCCAGGCGTTGCCGTGGTCGCCGAGCTTGAGCAGCAGGCTGACCGCGGTCTGGTACGCCGTCGCGAGGAGGCCGGACAGGACTTGATCGTCGCCGCGGGAGGCATCCTGGGCCTGGCGAAGGTCGGCGATCAGTGAGGGCAGAGCGCCTTCGAGTTCGGCGTACCGGCAGGTGTAGAACAGCCTCCGAGCCTGGGAGAGCCGGGCCGCGAGTGCGGCCTGGGGTTGTGGCGCGTGATCGGCTGGAACAGGTCCAGGCAGCAGCGCCTGGACCAGCTCTATCCCCACGCGGGGACGGGGCGTCGGGGTCGCGAGCGCGGCGACGCTCGCGGCCAGGAAGTTGCGACGGTGCATGTCGTCCGTCCTGCTGTCCGCACTGGTATGGGAGGACAGGCCGAGGCTTTCCAGTGGGATGTCGAGCACGGCTGCGACAGCGCGCAGGACGTCGATGTCCTGCGTCCCCTTGCCGCTCTCCAACCGGCTGATCTTCGACTGGTGGTAGCCCAGTTCGGTGGCCACGTCCGCCTGCGACCGGCCGCTCAACACTCGCGCGCGGCGGATCACCTCTCCGATCCCACTCGCAGCGGAGTGTCCTGTGGCCGTCCGCGACATGGCTTCTCCTGCCAATGCTGATCCTGCCCTGGCGAGCCGAGCGTAGCCGCACCAGGACAACCCGCCATGCACGATCTGCATGGATCATGCACGCGGAGCCGTTGCCCTAACCGTGGTGCATCGAGATGGAGTTGTCTGGACGTCAGCAGCTCGACCACCCTCGCAGCTCGCGATTCCCCGCTCCCGCATGACCGAGGCCCATCTGCGGTCTCTCGCATGCGCGGCTCTACCCAGTGGCTAAGGAGAAGCGCCGATGACCCTCCGCTCGGACGCCCAGAGGAGGCGCTACCACGCATCAGCGGGAAGCGGACGCGGTGGCCGTTCCTCTCGCTTCGGAAGACGGCCGGGCGTCGAACGCAACCGCGAGCCCCTCAGATCACGTCGCTGAGCGTCGCGCGCGCCTCGCCACCGCCAGCCCCCACGCCCGAGAGGTCCTCGACCGCCACCAGTTCGAGGACGGCCGGTGCGGCGACGGCTGCGGCCCCTGGCCGTGCAACAGCGTTGTCGACGCGGTCCAAGCCTGCGACGGTGACCAGTGATCGCCTCCACTCACGCTCGGCGTATCTCGTTCATCGGCACCAAGCGCGACCACGTCCCGCCGGCCCGGGAAGCCGTCGTCCGAGTCGCGCGCTCGTGGGGGATCGACCCGACTTCGCTGGGCGACATCGCGCTGGTCGCCGACGAGTTGCTCGCCAACGCGGTCATCCACGCGCCAGGAAGACTGCTGGCCGGCATCTACCTCTCTCCGGACGGCGACCGGGTGGTGATCGAGGTCTACGACCCGTCGCGCCGGATGCCCACCGGCGCCGCGAACTTCGGCAACGACGAACTGACCACCGGTCGAGGCATGCTGCTGATCGAGGGCCTGTCGGAGACCTGGGGCGCGGAACCGACGACCCATGGCAAGAAGGTTTGGGCCGAACTGGCGGTGCCCGCTGTCGCGGTACCCGAGCACCCTCGCTCGGCCCGCCGGGCGGCACTCATCGCGAGCCTCGTCCGCACCGACCGTCCCAGGCCCCGTCCCCACGCGCCCACCTGGCCACGCGCCCACGCGTACAGATGGTTCTCGCAGCACCGCTCGCCGCGCGCCTACCGACTCCGCCCGTGCTGGTCCAGGCGCACCGGCCGGGCGGTGACGGGGGCCGGTCGCTCTTTCCCCCGGGAGCGGCCAGCCCCACCCCGTCCGACTCGCGCGGAGCAGCCGTGCTCCACCCGAACTCTGCTCTACGGAAGGATGGATGGATGAGTGACTGGGAGTTCGTGAAGGACAGAACGGCCACGCAGGGCGCGGTGTGGAGGTCCGCCGACGGCCTGCTCTACAAGCGGACCGGCGGTGAGGATCTGCGGGTTGAGACCGAGTTCCAGCAGCTGGCCGCCGGTCTTGGTTACCCGGTGCCGGAGATCGTCGACAGCGGCTCGGAGAACGAGAGCTACTTCGTCATCGAGCGCGCCATCGGCGACAGCTCGCTGCACGAGGAGGCGCTGGCCGACGCCGGGCGGGACGGTCAGGTCAGCTACCAGGTGATCAGCACGGCGGCTGCCGTCGCATCGAAGCTCCTGCAGGCCCAGGCGAGGCACCCCCTCCCGGTCACGCCGTGGTTCGAGGAGGCGGCCTTCGCGGCTGAGGTCTTCGAGGAGAACCCGGACTTCGACACCCCGCGCGTCCACGAGGCGGTCAAGCACGCCCTCGACCGGCTGGCTCGGCTCCCGATGGTGCACGGGCACCTGGACTACGGCTTGCCCAACGTCCTTCAGGCCGGGGTCATCGACTGGCAGCACCACGGACCGATCCCGCTCGGCTACGACGTCTACCCCGCTCTCGACATCGTGGCCTTCAAGGGCGGCGGCAAGGGCTACAGCATCACCGCGGAACAGCGCGCCGCCTACACCGCAGCCCTCGACGAGACCACCGCATCCCTGATCGGGCAGCGGGTGAGCGAGCACCTGGGCGACTTCCTGCTCGTCAAGTGCTTCTTCTTCCTCGCCCTCATGCGGCCCACCGACCCCACGCGGCACGACAAGCACATCAAGTGGCAGTACCGGCGCACCCTCTTCACGATGGGACTTGATCAGTATGAGTCTTCCGACACGATCGACACCGGCACCTTCCCCACTCTGGAACGGTTCACTGCTGAACACCGGTAGGCCGGTCCCCACCGTCCGCGACCGCGACTACCTGATGGACCACCACGGAGTCGTCTTCAAGGTCATCGGCGACAGCCACCCCGGCAGCCACTACCTCGGCTACGTCAAGTACCACCCCGACGAGAAGGGCGACCGGCGGCTGTTCGGCCGGACCTACCGGCAGAACAGTGTCGTGTCGAAGTCCTTCGGCATCCTTGCCGGCAGGCCGGAGTGCTACGTCTACTCCGACACCCTCGGCTGCGTCATCACCGGCATCCCGCGCGAAGACGTCGCCGTCCACTACTCCTGCCGCCAGGCCCTCGCCGCCATCCACGAGGACCCCGGCCCGGTCGCCGACAACCCGGCCGGCAAGGACCTCCTGGCGATCACCGAGTGGATCACCGCGAACGACGCCCAGGGCCTGATCGGCGTCACCGGCTCCTTCCTCGTCGGCTGCTTCAACGAGCGCTCCGACATCGACCTCGTCTGCTACGGACCGGAGGGCTACCAGGCCGCACAGGAGCTATTCCAGCAGACCGACCTGATCCGGCCGTACGACGGAGACGACCTCACTCGGCTGTACATCCGCCGGGCCAAGTACATGGAGGGCAGCTCCTTCGACGCCCTCATCAAGCAGGAACGCCGCAAGCTCCAAGGGCTCACCGCCAACGCCGGCGCGCACATCAACTGCGAACCCATCCGCTCCGACCGCGACAAGACCTTCGCCCGGATCTCCTCCAAGGAGATCGGCGAGATCTCACTACTCGCCAAGATCACCGACCACGCCGAGGGCCTCACCACCCCGGCCGTCTACGGGATCAAGGTCAAGACCATCCTCAGCTCGACCATCGACGAGGCCGACTCCTTCGCCCGCCGGATCACCCACATGCGCTCGTACCTCGGCGCCTACACCGGCGCCTTCCGATCCGGCGACACCGTGCACCTGGCCGGCAAGCTCGTCCACACCCAGGACGGCGAACACAGCGGCTTCGGCATCGAACTCACCCCCTGGACCGTCAGCGGCTCCTACGTCGCCAACCTCGCCGGATAGGAGCCTCGTCTTGCCCCTGCTCGTCATCCGGCACGCGGAGTCCGTCGAGAACGCCGACAAGTACAACGGCTTCTACCAAGACCCCCGCCCCTACAGCGGAACCGCTGCCCACGCCATCTCCCGCACCATCGTCGGCCTGACCCCGCACGGCTTCCGGCAGGCCCAATGGCTCGCCGAAGTCCTCCCGCAGCTCGCGGGCCCCGAACCGCACGTCTACACCTCGACCTACCGCAGGGCGATCGACACCGCCGCAATCGCCCTGCCCGCCCTCCCCGACGGCTGGCCCCAGCAGACGCCGCTCCTGGACGAGCAGCACTACGGCGACGCCACCTACATGACCAAGCGTGAGCTCTACGACAGCTACCCCGCACTCGCCGAGGAGCGCCGCCTGCGCAAACACATCTGGACTGCGCCGGGCGGCGGTGAGTCGCTCGCAGAGGGCGTGCTCAACCGGGCCGCCGAGTTCGCCGCGCTGGCCCGTGCCGAGCTTCAGGGAGCGCGCACGGTCGTCGCCTTCACCCACCAGACCGCCGCGGTGGCGCTGCGTTCCCTGCTCGAACTCCGCAGCCTGCCCGAGATCCTCGCGGAGGAGCGGAAGGGCAAGATGCCCAACGCCGCGATCCTCCACTACGAGCTGCACGACGGCCGGTTCACCCGGACGGGAACCACCACCCCGCCGATTTAGGAGGAGCCCGTGCGACACCTGTTCCTCAACGGGCCCGTCCAGAACGGACCCTTCACCTTCGCCACCCGCCCTGGCAAGGCTGTCGGCATCCGACTCGCCGCCGCCCTCAACGCCATCCTCGGGTTACCGCCCGCACCCCACCTGTGGAACACCGTCACCCTCGCCGGAGACCTCCGCCACCGCCAGGCCGAGGGGTCGACGATCCCCCGCCAGCGGTTCGAGGCCGACCTGATTGCCGCCAAGTACACGTCCGGCCAGTCCCCGGTGGGCGGCATCCTGACCGACACCGACGCGGAAGTCGCCAACCTCGCGCTGGAGATGATCGAGAACAACCTCCGTGCCGGCACCCTCAGCATCAGCCGCGAGACCGTCCCCACCTGCCGGGCCTGCGGTCACATGACCGGCACCGGCGGCCACCCCTGCAACGCCTGCGGCAGCACCGCCACCCGGGAACGCAGCGGCCTCCACCTCGTCGCCGAACTCGCGAAGGACCGCCCCGTCCTCGACCGCTCGGACATCCACGCCAGCCACCGCCAGCAGCCCAAGCACCTGCAGAACACCGCCGGCAACGTCGCCGAGCGGTTGATCGTCTCCCGAACCCGCGACCACGGAATCGATCTCTCGCCCCTCGGCCTCAACGGCCTCGTCCTCGACCCGCGCGTCGGCATCCACGCCACCGTCCTCGCCGCAGCCCGAAGGCACCAGGCGGATGTAGCCGTCATGACCATCACCCAGAACGCGGCCAACCACATCGCCGCCCACGGCCAGCACTTCCGCGAGCACGACGGCACCCGGCTGCAGTACGCCCTGCACGGCCACCTCCCATACGACCACACGGCCAGCCTCCAGCCGCTGCACGAGGCGTACCGAACGACCCAGGAGATCAAGGACGGCTTCGGAGAGTGGTTCCTCCCGCTCTTCTCTCTGAGGGCCAAGACTGGAACTCGGCCGGACCAGTTGCCCGCGCTCTTCAAGCACTACATGCGGGCACACCTTGCCAAGCCCGTTGCGGTCGACGGAGTCACCTTCGAAGCCGTACAGCATTCGGTCTCCGCCGGCGACACGGAATGGATCACGGACAAGCGGGCGCTGGCCAATGTGATGGCTGTCCATGGGGCAGCGCAGGTAGCTGCTGCGGACTTCTGAGAGTCCCTGCCAGCAACCTGCTCGTCGTCGATGATCAGGGCGCCATCCCGTTCCAGCGCCGCCGGCCACCGGTCAGTGGGCTCTGCCCGGTGGCGCCCAGGACATCGGCAAGGTCGCCAGATTCGACTCAACTCGGCACCTGGCGAACCCACCTGGCAGTAGGCTGATCCACCAGCCAGCAGCGCTTCGTACGTCACTGTCACCTACAGCGCCCTACGGAGTTATTGATCTTGTCGGTGAGATGAGCGAGGCTTTGTGGTGGGTGCGTTCGGAGAGGGTGGAGCATGATGGAGTTCATCCCCGGCGTTGGTGCCGGGTCTTTGCTGCGGTCTGAGCTGCTTGCCGATGGTCGGTCGACCCGGATAGGTGCGATTCACCAGATCGACTACGACCAGGCCGTCGTGCTGACCCACGACCGCTGGAAGTTCGACGCCGGTGGCATTTCGCAGTTTTCGTTCCTCCTCGCGACCGCACAGGATGTCAACGACCCTCGCGTCGACGATGACGAGGTGCTGCTTCTGCGTGTCGAGGGCACGGCACCGCTGTCGCTTGAGCGTGACCTGCACGCCGTGCGCGAGGAATCCCTGCGAACGGCCCTTTCGAACAACCAGGACCCATCGCCATCCACCGTGCTTGATGCGGAGCTTGACCCGTTCACCAAGAACCGCGTGTCGTTCACCGGCGTGCGGTGCAAGATCCTCGGCACCTTCTACGAAGACGACGTGGATGGGCAGAAGGTGCTGGAGTTCGGTGCCGACGTGGACAACTTCTACGCCACGTCCACGTATCGAGTCCTGAAGCCTATCGGTGACGGCCTCGCGACGATCGCCTCCTACCTCAAACCGACTGGGCGCCCAGTAGAACGTGTACGCATAGGTGCGGTGCGGTACTCCGCGACGCGGCGGCGAGCTAAGGCCTCCAAGCAGGCTGACGCCGCAGTCGAAGTCAATATCCGGGACTTCATTGGCAACAAGACCGCCTTGCTCGGCATGACCCGGATGGGCAAGTCGAATACCGCAAAGATCATCATCGCGCGCACGTTCGTAGTCTCCGAACGACAGCGCGCCGCTGGCGGACACCCCATCGGTCAGCTGATCTTCGACCCGCAGGGGGAGTACGCCAACCCAAACACGCAGGACGGTACCGAGATTGCGGCGATCGGTGCGAACCATGTCCGCATCTTCAAGTTTGGTGCGGACGGTACGCAGCCACACGTGAAGCCTCTCAATATCAACTTCTTTTCCGAGAATCAGATTGACGCAGTTCAGGGGTTGATTTCCGACACTCTTAGCAGTGATGAGTCTGGCTACGTCAAGGACTTCGCGGGTATGTCCTATGCGGATGTGCCAGGAGATCGCTCCGCCACCACGCATGCCCAACGTGCCCGACTTGTTCTCTATGGCGCGCTGATGCGCGCGGGGTTCGCGGTGCCGACAAATTTTCGCGCGCGAATCAATATCAGCGGTGCTTTTCGGCAGAAGATTGTCACCGGACTCGGCCGTAACCCGTTTGTGCAGGCCGGGAGTAGTGCCAACTTGGTGGCCATCGCTGCAGCAGACGTCGAAAATGTCGTCGACAAGATCGTGGAGCTGCGCGACGCCGGAGATGCCGACGCGACCAACTTTGCGAAGGATGTCCGCTGGAAGAGCGTTGAGCCGATTTTCACGACTCGCAGCGGAAACCGCAGCGTCCGAGGCTGGCGAAATCTGAATCCGCTGCGGCCGTTTCACAGCCCTGCGACACAGAACGACCCTGCGATCGAGATTTACGAGGAGCTTCTCCGGGGGCGCATTGTGATCGTCGATTTGCATGTCGGAGCCGAAGCTGTGACCAAGGCTCTGAGCGAGTCGATTACGCGTCGGCTGCTTTCTAAGCAGACCGAGGTGTTTACCTCCGGGCAGGAACCGCCGCACATTCAAGTAATGCTTGAGGAGGCTCACAACCTGTTCTCGTCGGATCGGTATAAGGATGACCTCGACGTCTGGGTCAAGCTCGCCAAGGAAGCGAGCAAGCTGAATCTCGGCATGACCTACGCGACGCAGGAGGTCTCGGGGGTAGCGCACCAGGTCAAGGCGAATACTGCCAACTGGGTTGTCGCCCATTTGAACAACACGACAGAGGTGCGGGAGCTGGCCAAGTTCTACGACTTCGGGGCGTTCTCAGATGCGATCATCGCCTCCGAGGACCGCGGGTATGTGCGGCTAAAGACACTGTCCTCGCCGTACATCGTCCCCGTCCAGATCGATCGGTACGACATCGCGCTCGTCAACGAAGCACGAGCAGCGGCTGGTGACACGCCGTTGACGCTGAACGGGACGGCACTCTGATGCCGTACGAGACTGTCGGCGGGGCTCACGAGATCGCATCGCGGCTGGGGCATTCGGCGGCCGCCATCCGGGCGATCGCGGACCAACGCACCTTCCATGTTCCGGCTGAGGCGATCCAGGACCTGGATTCGATCCGCAAGCGAATCCGTCCGCGGGGCGACTTCGCCGCCCCGCCTGCGCCAGAGCGACTCACCGCTGCGCTGGCGATCGACGGTTCACACGTCGTTGAGCAGGTTCGTGACGGCCTGCCATCGGTCCTGTACGGGTTTGCGCAGGCCGCCGCAGCGTACGTGGACCTCGGAGTTCTGGAGTCGCAGCGGGCCGAGCGGTTTGTCGACCCGTACAAGATCGAGCGTGCGGTCAACACCGCCCTCGTGACGCTGGATCTGCCTGTCTCCGGCGCGTACACACGCGCCGACGCCGACATCGTGACCTCGTGGCGAGAGGTCATCAACGAGCTGTTTCGGCAGAAGAAGATCGACGTCAATCGCCTCGACCAGCCGCTGCTGGACCTGCTCTTCCTTCTCCACGGCGTTCCTGGGTCCCCAGCGGCTACAGTGCCGGTTAACTGCCCGACGCAGGACTGCAAGAAGGACATTCCTGTGCCACCCGCTGGTGCCGACTGCGACGCGTGCGGCGTGCACCTTTTTCCCACCGACGTGCTTCGTATCCACGAGGAGGTTGGCGAGGAGGGTACGAACCAGTCCGCTCTCGGGCGGCTCATGTCGGTGATCGAGCTGTTGGTGCTGGTCGGGCTGGCGACGCTGCTGTGGGAGCAGTCGCGCCAGAAGGCTCTGCCCATGACGCTGTTCATCGTCGATGGCCCGCTGGCCGTGTTCGGCACACCAGCAAAGCTGCGCGGGCGAGCCCTTGAGTACTTCCAAGCAATGGGCAGCACGACGCCGGGCAACGCGCCATACGTCTGTGGGATTGAGAAGTCCGGAGTTCTGGTCGACTACGCGCGCCAGCTGGCCCGGCACGACATTCTCGAACCGGGTGACCTGTTGGTATGCGACGAACTGATCATTGCGCGAGTCGTAAACGCCAACAACGCGCGGGCCTACGGCAAGGAGACATACTGGGGCCGCAAGTTCGTGTATCGGGCGCTTGATGGGCGAGTCGTCGTCCCGACCGTGCCCCCACCGGTGGGTGCACCGTATGATGCCAACGGCGGGCAAGCCGACCCGGCGGCCTACCCGACGCTGCCGGCAATCCTCGACGTGATCGACCGCACCGGTTCCTCGATGTACGTCGATGGCATCATCCCGGTGGCGGCCGCGCACGGGAAGGCCGCGTTCCCGATCGGCGTGGGCACCGATGTGCTCCGCCTCGTAGCCACCAAACGCCTCGGCCTCGACTCGACTGGTGGACAAGCGGCTCCGGTACGGTTTGCCCCATGATCGAGAATGTGGCTGTGCTGCCGGTCGCCCCCCTCCGTGATGCTCACGCTGCGCATGTTGCTGCGCCGGCAATCCCGACGCACATCCTCGACAACCCCCGCCCACTCGTTTCACCCCTCGGCGTCGTTGACCACGCGCTCATGATGAGCAGGTACCAGTCGCCCCTGCGCTACCCCGGAGCAAAGTCGTCCCTCGCGCCGGTGATCGCCCGAATCTTGGATGCCGCCAAGGGGTCGAGGGCCGTTCCGGAAATCAACCTGCTGGTCGAGCCTTTCGCCGGCGGAGCGTCGGCGTCTTTGCGACTCGTTGGCCAAGGGCTCGTCGACCGAGTGCTGCTCGCTGACGTGGATCCGTTGGTGACTGCCTTCTGGCAGACCGCGGCCGCCGATACAGAGGCGCTGATCGGCCGTATGCATGACGAGTGGACCCGATACGTCAAGCCGGGCGGAGTAGCCGCTGTCGAGCGGTGGGACTATTGGCGTTCCTGGGCGCCCGCTCGGAAAGCGAAGCCTGCCACGGTCCGACTGGAGTTGGCGACACAGTGCCTATTTCTAAACCGCACAACTTTTTCTGGAATCCTTCATGGTAAGGCAGGCCCGATCGGTGGACGCAAGCAAGCGAGCCCGTACGGCATCGGATGCCGGTGGAATCCGGAAGCGATAGAGGAACGGCTTCGATACGTCGGTCACCTGTACGACACCGGCCGGATCGTCGATGTCTGGCACAAGGACTGGCAGCAGACACTCGATGACGTGCCCAGCTACTACCCGCAGCTGATCCCGTCTCGCGTTGTTGCCTACCTCGACCCGCCCTACATCGAAAAAGCCTCGCACTTGTACCGAACCTCTTTCGACCCCCGAGGTGGATACGGCGGCGACAGGGGTGGCAAGGCGGAATCAGACGACCACATGCTCCACATGCAGCTCGCCGGATATCTGCGTACCAAGGCGCAGTTCCGCTGGTTGCTCAGCTACGACAACAACCCAATGTTGACCGAAAGCACTTGGCTCTACGCGCACGCTCGCATGACGCCTAGCCGCGTGGACCGGGAGACGCTCGGCGTACGCTCGTGGCCCTTGACGAAACGGTTGGTGAAGACGCGCTACAGCGCTAGTGGTAAGACCGGCAAGCGCGATGCTGATGAACTCCTCATCACAACCCTCCCGCCATCCACTGTCCCCGTAGATCACCAGCTGCGCGAGCTGCCTTGATTGCTGGGGGTTATCCGCCTTCCGCTACCTGTTCATCACCTTCCGTCCGTAGTTGTTCGTGCCCGCGATCCGGTTCAGCTCCGCGCAGGTCGGTGTACGGCTTGGTCAGGTAGGAGGCCGCATCTGCTGATCGGCCGCCGGCCAGGACTCGTCCGAGATCACCTGTCGGCGACGGCTGTGGTGTTGCGCGGCAGACTGAGTTGTCGGGTGATCGCCCACAGGGAGGGTCCTGCGCGTGCAGCTCGTGCACGGCTCGGTATGGGTCGCCGGTGCGGTCGGGTGGGTGGTGTTCACGGTCTTCGCCGCGCCGATGCGCGACTACCGGAGGGCTACGGCGACGGTTGGATCGGCAACTGAGACATGAGCCGCTGGGTCGACGGTTGCCACGCCGCGGCGGTTTGGCGGGCTAGAAGCGGTCGCAAGTGGCCAGCCTGCGTGAGCGATGCGTGAGCGGACGGGGTAACACGTGCCGGTTCGGACGGGATCGTGGATCACGGTGCAACGTTCTGACCTGCGGGTTCAGTACCAAATGATCGATGCTGGCAGTAGCCATCATGATCACTCTCGGGCTCGTAATGCGTAGGTCTCGGGTTGGGAGCCGGGTGGCGTCCCCAGGCAGGTCAGTGGTCGGCAGAAGCCGCGGCAGATCACTGACTGTGACTCGCTGCGGCTTCTTCCGAAGCCCGCCGCTCGACTGAGCCTGTCCACCACCATCCAGGGACTGAAGCCCGCCTCTGGACGGCGGCGGAGTCGGCGCAGCCCGAGGTCAGGGGGCCTTGCGGCCCGCGTTCGCCAGGGAGTTTTCAGGGACTTTCTGCTTCGTCCGAGGGAGTTTTCAGGGAGTTTTCGCTGTGCAAGCAGGAAAGCGCCTGACAGCTCTGAAAGACGAGACGTCGCAGGTCAGGCCCTGTTTCGTCAGCACTCGATGACGTTGACCGCGAGGCCGCCGCGGGCGGTCTCCTTGTACTTGACCTTCATGTCGGCGCCGGTCTGCTTCATCGTGCGGATCACCTTGTCGAGGGAGACGTGGTGGCGGCCGTCGCCGCGCATCGCCATGCGGGCGGCGGTGACCGCCTTGACCGCGGCCATGCCGTTGCGCTCGATGCACGGGATCTGGACCAGGCCGCCGATGGGGTCGCAGGTCAGGCCCAGGTTGTGCTCCATGCCGATCTCCGCCGCGTTCTCCACCTGCTCCGGGCTGCCGCCCAGGACCTCCGCGAGGCCGCCCGCCGCCATCGAGCAGGCCGAGCCGACCTCGCCTTGGCAGCCGACCTCGGCGCCGGAGATCGACGCGTTCTCCTTGAAGAGCATGCCGATCGCGCCGGCCGCCAGCAGGAAGCGGACCACCGCGTCGTCCTGCTCGGCCTGGGGCGCTCCGGCCGGGCAGACGAAGCGCAGGTAGTAGTGGAGGACGGCCGGGATGATGCCGGCCGCGCCGTTCGTGGGGGCCGTGACCACGCGGCCGCCCGCGGCGTTCTCCTCGTTGACGGCCATCGCGTACAGCGTCGTCCACTCCATCGCGCGGACCGCCGGGTCGCCCTCGGCCCGCAGCTGGCGGGCGGACTGCGCGGCCCGGCGGCGCACCTTCAGGCCGCCCGGCAGGATGCCCTCGCGGCTCATGCCGCGCTCCACGCACTCCCGCATGACCTGCCAGATCTCCAGCAGCCCGGCCCGGATCTCCGCCTCGGTGCGCCAGGCCAGTTCGTTCTCCAGCATCAGCGCCGAGATGGACAGTCCGGTCTCGCGGGCCAGCCGCAGCAGCTCGTCGCCGGTGCGGAACGGGTGGCGCAGCACCGTGTCGTCCAGCTTGATGCGGTCCTCGCCGACCGCGTCCTCGTCGACGACGAAGCCGCCGCCGACCGAGTAGTACGTCTTCTCCAGCAGCACCGCGCCGGCCTCGTCCCGGGCGAGCAGCCGCATCCCGTTGGCGTGGTACGGCAGCGACCGGCGGCGGTGCATCACCAGGTCGGCGTCCGGGTCGAAGGCGATCTCGTGGGCGCCCAGCAGGTTCAGCCGCCGCAGCGCGCGGACCCGGTCCACCTCGCCCTCGGCCGCCTCGGTGTCCACCGTGCGCGGGGAGTGGCCGGCCAGGCCCAGCAGGACCGCCTTGGGGGTGCCGTGGCCGTGGCCGGTGGCGCCCAGCGAACCGAACAGCTCGGCGCGGACCGAGGCGGTGTGCGCCAGCAGTCCGTCGTTCTTCAGCCGGTGGGCGAAGATCCCCGCCGCCCGCATCGGGCCGACGGTGTGCGAGCTGGACGGGCCTATCCCGATGGAGAACAGGTCGAAGACGGAGATTGCCATGTGGTGCGGCTCCTGGTGTGCGGGGGACGCCGTTGTCCCCCGGTCGGTCCGCGCGGCCGGGCCGCGCGGGGCGGTGCGCTGCCCGGGGGCGGGCCGCCGAGGCTTCGACGGCCCGCCCCCGCGGCTCACGCGTAGAGCGGGTACTGCCCGGCCAGCGCGGCCACGCGGGCGCGCAGCGGCGCCTGCTCCTCCTCGGGGAAGGAGGGGGAGCCGGTCAGCACGGCGGCGATGACGTCCGCGACCTCGCGGAAGTCGTCGGCGCCGAAGCCCCGGGTGGCCAGCGCGGGCGTGCCGATCCGCAGGCCCGAGGTGACCATGGGCGGCCGGGGGTCGTTCGGCACCGCGTTGCGGTTGACGGTGATCCCCACCGCGTGCAGCCGGTCCTCGGCCTGCTGGCCGTCCAGGGCGGACTCGCGCAGGTCCACCAGGACCAGGTGCACGTCCGTGCCGCCGGACAGCACCGACACGCCCGCCCCGGCCAGGTCCGGCTGGGACAGCCGCTCGGCCAGGATGCGGGCACCCTCCAGCGTACGGGACTGCCGGTCCTTGAACTCGTCCGTCGCCGCCGCCTTGAACGCGACCGCCTTGGCGGCGATCACGTGCTCCAGCGGGCCACCCTGCTGACCAGGGAAGACAGCGGAGTTGATCTTCTTCGCCAGCTCGGCCTTGGCCAGGATGACGCCGCCGCGCGGGCCGCCCAGCGTCTTGTGCGTGGTGGTGGTCACCACGTCCGCGTACGGCACCGGCGAGGGGTGCAGCCCCGCCGCGACGAGGCCGGCGAAGTGGGCCATGTCCACCATCAGGTAGGCGCCGACCTCGTCCGCGATCCGGCGGAACTCCGCGAAGTCCAGCTGGCGCGGGTACGCCGACCAGCCGGCCACGATCAGCTTCGGGCGCCGCTCCTTGGCCAGCCGCTCCACCTCGGCCATGTCGACCAGGCCGGTCTCGGCGTCCACGTGGTAGGCGGCCACGTCGTACAGCTTGCCGGAGAAGTTGATCCGCATGCCGTGGGTGAGGTGGCCGCCGTGCGCCAGGTCCAGCCCCAGGATGGTGTCCCCGGGGTTGAGCAGGGCGAACATCGCCGCGGCGTTGGCCTGCGCGCCGGAGTGCGGCTGCACGTTGGCCGCCTCGGCGCCGAACAGCGCCTTGACCCTGTCGATGGCGAGCTGCTCGATGACGTCGACGTGCTCGCAGCCGCCGTAGTAGCGGCGGCCGGGGTAGCCCTCGGCGTACTTGTTCGTCAGCACCGAGCCCTGGGCCTCCAGCACCGCGGTGGGCGCGAAGTTCTCGGAGGCGATCATCTCCAGGGTGGTGCGCTGACGCTCCAGCTCGGCGTCGATGGCGGCGGCGACGTCCGGGTCGAAGTCGTGCAGGGACTGGTTCAGAAGCGACATGGCGGCCTCAGCCCTCGATGAACGCGTCGTACTCGGCCTTGGAGAGCAGCTCCTCGGCCTCCCCGGAGACCCGCACCTTGAACAGCCAGCCGCCGGCGAAGGGGGCGGTGTTCACCAGCGACGGGTCGTCGGCCACGTCCTGGTTGACCTCCGTCACCTCACCGCTGACCGGCGAGTACAGCTCGCTGACGGACTTGGTCGACTCCAGCTCGCCGCAGCTCTCGCCCGCGGTGACCGACGCGCCGACCTCCGGGAGCTGGACGAAGACGACGTCACCGAGCGCGTCGGCGGCGTGCGAGGTGATCCCCACGGTGGACACGCCGTCCTCGGCGGCGTCGAGCCACTCGTGCTCCTTGCTGTAGCGCAGCTGCTCAGGGTTGATGGTCATGGCGCGAATTCTCCCGGATATGGAGGTGTGGGTACGGCCGCGCGGGCCACGGACGGCGCACGCGGCGGTCGGGTGGGGGGAGGTGGGGCTTTCGGTACGAGCCCGCCGGCGCGCCGCCGGTGGGAGCCGGGCGGGGGACGCGGACGGCGGGCTCAGACGGAACCGGCCGGTGGCCGGTCCGGCGATCGACCGGTGGCCGGTCCGGTGACCGGTCGGTGACCGGACCAGCCACCGGTCAGCGGGCGCGCTTGTAGAACGGCAGCGCCACCACGGAGTGCGGCTCGTGGGAGCCGCGGATGTCCACGGCCACCCCGGACGTGCCCTGCTCGGTGTGGGCGGCGTCGACGTACGCCATCGCGATCGGCACCCCGAGGGTCGGGGAGGGCGCGCCGGAGGTGACCTCGCCGATCACCGCGCCGGCCGCGTCCACCACCGGGAAGCCGGCCCGCGGCACCCGCCGGCCCTCGGCGACCAGGCCGACCAGGGTGCGCGGCGGGACCTCCGCGGCCCGGGCGGCCGCGGCCAGCAGCGCCTCACGCCCGACGAAGTCGCCCGGCTTGTCGAACTTCACGACCCGGCCCAGGCCCGCGTCGAAGGGCGTCACCGAGGCGGTCAGCTCGTGGCCGTACAGCGGCATGCCGGCCTCCAGCCGGAGGGTGTCGCGGCAGGACAGCCCGCAGGGGACCAGGCCGTGCGGCGCGCCCGCCTCGGTCAGCGCCTGCCACAGCTTCTCGGCGTCGCCCGGCGCCACGAACAGCTCGAAGCCGTCCTCGCCGGTGTAGCCCGTGCGGGCGATCATCGCCGGCACGCCCGCGACCACGCCCGGCAGCCCGGCGTAGTAGCGCAGGGAGTCCAGGTCGGCGTCGGTGAGGGAGGCCAGGATGGCCGGCGCCTGCGGGCCCTGGACGGCGAGCAGCGCGTACGCGTCGCGGTCGTCGCGCACCTCGGCGTCGAACCCGGCCGCGCGCAGCGCCAGCGTGTCCAGCACCGTCTGGGCGTTGGAGGCGTTGGCCACGACCAGGTACTCCTGGTCGCCGGTCCGGTACACGATCAGGTCGTCGAGGATGCCGCCGTCGGGCGCGCACACCATCGTGTAGCGGGCCCGGCCCACCGCCAGCGCCGACAGGTGGCCGACCAGCGCGTGGTCCAGCGCCTGTCCGGCCTGCGGCCCGGTGACGGCGATCTCGCCCATGTGCGAGAGGTCGAAGAGGCCGGCCCGGGTGCGCACGGCCTGGTGCTCCTCGCGCTCGCTGGCGTAGCGCAGCGGCATGTCCCAGCCGGCGAAGTCGGTCATGGTGGCGCCCAGGGCGCGGTGCAGCGCGTCGAGCGCGGTCCTGCGGGGCTCGCTCATGGGGTTGTGGACTCCCAGGTGTGACGGTCGGATGGCGGCCGGTACGGGCCGGACGAGGGGCCCTCGGTCCGGCCTCCCCATCTGTCATCGGAACCTGAGAGGTTCACCGTGAACCCGGCGAGGGGCCACGGTTTGCACCTTGGGTGGGAGCGGGGCCCGGGGGCGCACCGCTCCGCTTTTCAGATCTGCCTCGCCCGCGCGGTATCTGTGCCTGAGAGATTCAAGGGAGGGCTTGCTCCTTCGGCGCCGGGCCCGCCGCCGTACCGGCCGGCTGGTCCCGGAACTCTCCCGCGCGGCCTCGAACGGCCGTTATGCAGATGTCTGGCCTCATCATTGCACGTCGCCCCGGGGCCCCGCCCGCCCGGCCCGCCCGGCCGGCCCGCCGGACAGCGGCCCGTCGTCCGGCAGCGGTCCGGCAGCGCTCCGGCCTCCGCCGGGCAGCGGCGCGGCGAGGGCCGAGCCGGCTCCACCCCGACCGGTCCGCACCCCTCCGTGTCCCTTCATGCTCCTCCGCGCCCGTCCGGAAGCACCCGGTCGGCGGCATCCCCCGCGGGCCCCGGGCCGGATAGGGTTTCCCGCGCACGTGACGGACAAGCGCGGACAAGGGTGGGTATGGAGAATCCGGCGCCGTACATATGGCCGGCCAACGAGCTGGAAGAGGTGCTGAGCGCCAGCCTGGGCAACCCCGCGGCCACGCCCAGGCTGCTGGAGGTGCTCGGCCGCTCGCACGTGTGGGTGCCGCTGCCGAACGGCGGCAGCCCGGACTCGGTCGAACTCGACCTGCCCACGATGGAGCTGGGCGGCGCGCTGTTCGTGCCGGTGTTCAGCTCCGAGCAGCAGTTCCGGCTGGCCGCCGAAGGCATGTCGTGCACGGTGGCGCCGGTCCAGGAGTTCGCCCGCGGCCTGCCGCCGCAGCTGGGCATCGCGGTCAACCCCGGCGGCGCGGTCGGGGTGCCGCTGCCGCCCGCGGCCGTGGCCCGGCTGTGCCGGCCCGCGGCGGGGGAGCGCGGCGCGGAGACCGCTTCCGGCGCGCGGGTGCGGCTGTGGGAGCCGGACCACGAGAGCGAACCGGTGGACTTCCTGGCCGCGGCGGCCGGCGAGTTCGCGGTGACCCCGGTGGTGCTCAGCGCCCGGCGGGCCATGGCGGTGGTCGAGGACGACCCGCCGGCGCTCTTCGTCGGGGTCGAGCTGGACGGCTGGCAGGAGGGCGACCGGGCCGCCGCCCTGGACGCGCTGGGCCGGGCCGCGGGCACCGCGCTGCCGCCCTGGCCGGTCCACCTGATCCTCCTGGACCTGGCCCAGGACCCGGTCGGCGACTGGATGCTCGACAGGGTGCAGCCGTTCTTCACCCGCGACTGAGCCCGCGACTGAGCCCGGGCCCGGGGCCGGGTCCCCGACGGACCCGGTCCCGGGCCGGGCGGCGCGCGGAACCCGCGGACGGGGACCGGCGCACACCCGGTGGGCCGGGCACGTTCAGCGGACCTGTACGCGCCGTATATCCGGAAGCGGTTGAGTCGGTCGACGTTCCACCGCGAACCCCCACCTGATTTGATGGCGGGCGACGTGAGGTGAACGCAAGGACGAGGGGAAAGGGGCGGTCCCACGTGATCGCGGGCGCGCAAGGCGGTGCGGCGCCGGCCGGCCAGGTGGAGCAGTCGCTGCTCCAGGTGGCACCCGGCCGGTTCGACGCATACGAGAACCTGCTCGCGTCGCTGGCCGAGGGCCAGGTGTGGATGCTGCTCTGGCACGGCTCGCCGGGCTCACCGGACGCGCGGTACGGCTCCATGCAACTGGACGGGTACGGCTACACGCCCTGCTTCAGCTCGCCGCGCGAGCTGGCCGCCAGCGGGTGGAACCGCGACCACGAGGTGGTCTCCGGCCGCGAGATCGCCCAGTGCCTCTACCCCGACCGGCTCGGCCTGTGGATCAACCCGCACGCGGCCGGCGGCGGGATCGGCGTGCCCTGGGCCGACCTGCGCCGGGTGGCGGTCGGCCTCGACGTGCTGCCGGCCGGGCCGCTCCAGATCGGCGAGCCCTCCCTGCCGCTGCCCGAGTTCCACGCCCTGCTCGCCCAGGCCGCCCACCGCACACCCG
Source organism: Actinacidiphila yeochonensis CN732 (assembly GCF_000745345.1). NCBI lineage: Bacteria > Bacillati > Actinomycetota > Actinomycetes > Kitasatosporales > Streptomycetaceae > Actinacidiphila > Actinacidiphila yeochonensis. The sequence goes on from NZ_JQNR01000005.1 coordinate 2,970,567, forward strand.
TCGTGCGCGGCCTGCGCCAGGCGTGGGTGCAGCCGGTCCTGGGCGAGCCGTACCTGGCCGTCGGCGTGGAGGTGCACGACGGCGCCCCGCAGGCGGCGGAGTCGGTGCGGATGATGATGCAGCAGGCGGTGGCCGGGGTGCCCGACGGCGTCGCCGTCTCCACGGTGTCGCTGGCCGACCCGTACGACCCCGTGGCCCTGTGGATGCGTACCTTCGGCCGGCCCATCTTCGACCGCTGAGGCCGGTACGGCCGTCGCCGCGGGAGGGCCGCAGGACCGGAGGGCGGGGCCGGAGCCGGGGAGGGCCGGAGGGGCGAGCCGTCCGGCACGGCCCGGTGGGTTCCGCGCCGTACCTGGTTGGGCCGTACCCGGTTGGGCCGGGCCATGCACTACGGCGGGCGAACCGCTGGGCCCGGCCCCGCGCGCTGCCGGGCCAGGCCGGGACGCTGTCCGACGCCCAGCCGGGCCCAGTCGGCACCCTGCCCCGACGCCCCCAGCGGCCCCGGCCGATCCCCGAACCGTCCCGCCGCGCGCTCAGCCCGCGAGCGCCGCGTCCAGCAGCCCCAGCGGCGGGCTGCCCAGCTCCAGCAGCGCCGCGTGGAAGCGCTTGAGCGTGAAGCCCGAACCCCACTGCGCCCGGGCGCGTTCGCGCAGCCGCAGGATCTCCAGCTTCCCCCAGGTGTAGCGGCCGTACGCGGCGTCGAACGTGCCGCGCCGGGCCTCCGAGGCCGCCGCGGCCGGCGACAGGTGGGCGTCGCGGACGAAGAGCTCCGTGGCGTCGTCCAGGGTCAGCGCCCCGGTGTGCAGCCCGATCGCGCAGCTGAGCCGGGTGACCCGGACCAGCGCCTCCAACGCCACGCCCACCGCGAACCGCGGGTCGTCGGCCCGGAACCCCTCCTCCAGGCAGACCTCCTCCGCGTAGTGCGCCCACCCCTCGGTGAAGGACAGGCCGTGCAGCAGCCGCCGCACCGGCCCCGCGGCCCGGCGCAGCGCCCGGCCGTGCGCGAAGTGCCCGGGCGCCACCTCGTGGACGGTGATCGCCGGCAGGCTGGTGCGGCTGAAGACGGTCAGCCACTCCTCCTGCTCCTCCTCCGGCCACGACGGGTCCGGCGGCGTCACGTGGTACCAGGACGGGGCGTCCCGCTCGCCCGGCGCGGCCCACGTCATCATCGCCATCGCCCAGCTCCGCGACGCCGGGGCCGGGCCGACCGCGCACTCGCCGTCGGTGTGCGGGGCGAGCCCAAGGTCCCGGGTGAAGGCGATCACCTCCTCGGTGAGCCGGGCCGCCTCCGGGACGACCTCGTCGGCGGCCGGGTGGTCGGCCAGCAGCTCCGGGATCAGCGACGCCACACTCCGGCGCGCGTCCAACTCGGCGCAGGCGCGCGCCAGCATCTCCTCCAGCCGGGCGCGCTCCCGCGCGGCCTCCGACGCCAGCCGGGCGAGGTCGACCTCCAGGCCCTCCTGCGAGCCCATCAGCGCGGCCAGCGCCGGTCCGCCCAGCCGCGGATCGGGGTCGCCGTGCGCGGCGGTCCGTTCCAGGTGGGTGGTGAGCCGGGCGTGCGCCCGCAGCGCGGCGGCGGCCTCGGCGCCGCTCTCCGGGTCGACCCCCTCCGTCAGGCCGCGGACCGCGCCGAGCAGCGCCCCCGCGACCGGAGCCGGCACCAGGTCCAGCGAGGCCAGGGCGGCGTCCACGGCGTCCGGCCACCGCGCCAGGTGGCGGCGCCGGGCCCGCTCGCGCTCCTTCGCCGGGGCGTACTCGCGGTCGTAGGTGGCCAGTTCGAGGTTGGACAGGTGCGGGTAGGGGCTGCGGCGGTGCAGTTCGAGGTCGCCGTACTGGACGCGCAGGGCCCGTTCGAAGACGGCGAGGTGGGCCTCGTCGTGGGCGTCGCGCAGCGGCCCGGTGCCGCGCGCCCGCTCCAGCGCGGCGAGCGCGGCCCGCACGCCGTCCGGTGAGAGGTCCTGCACCCGCCCGTCGTACTCATGCAGGCCGGACATCTCCCTGGCCTGGGGCACCATCAGGTCACACACCGCACGCAGCCGCTCGTTCACGGCATGACCGTACCCCGGCCGGACGAACGGGTAACAAACGGTCCGTCAGAAGATCACAGTTGCGCATCCCTTCCCGGCGGGGGCTGGCGGGTGATCGCGAGCGGGCAGAAGAATCCAGCGGCAGGAGGTCCTGGAAAGTGCATGTCAAAAGGATTTCCGGGTCCGACGCTGGACGGGCCGGCCGACCACTGTGCGACCGGCCGCGCGGCCTGCCGGGCGGCGAACAGCGGTACGAGTGAAGTCGGCTTGAAAGAACGGCTGTTGCGCGACCAGACCGGTCGCGGGGAGCCGCGAAGAGTGCGACACGGAGTGACGTCCGCGCCGTTGTCGGCGGGCGGTCGCGCGGCGGCGAGCGGTACGAACGGCGGCCCGCGGCGGTACGGCGGGCGGGCGGCACAGCGCGGCACGCACGTCGAAACAGGCACCGAGCAGCACGGATCAGAGCACCGAGCAGAGCACGGATCAGCACCGAGCAGAGCACGGATCGGCACGGATCAGCACCGAGCGGCACCGCACCCGGCAGTACCGGGCGGCGCCGAGCGGTATCGCACCTGACGGCGCCGAGTAGCACCAGCCAGCAGTGGGTAGCACCGGGCAGTACCAGGCACATTCCGAACGGGCGCGGAGCCGGCGCCGAAGAGGCCCCAAGGGCCGTCGAGCAGGCGCGGGACAGCACCGAGAACAGCCGCAGGACAGCACCAGCAGAGCACTGAACAGGGCACCGAGCAGAGCACTGAGCAGGGCACCGAGCAGCAACTGGCAACAGCGGGGTCCGAGCCGCCACCGCGGCCGGGCGCGCGCTGGCAGCCCGCCGGCGAGAGGGGTCGTCACCACCATGACCGCACCGATCGAGACCACCCCGGGACAGGCCGAGGCCCAGCCCGAGGCTGTCCTGAGCGGGGCCGGGCCGAGCCTGATCGAGGGGCGCTCCCTCGGCCAGATCGCCTGGCGGCGCTTCCGGCGGGACAAGGTGGCCGTGGCGGGCGGCATCGTCGTCATCCTGCTGGTGCTGCTGGCCGTGCTGGCCCGGCCGATCGAGTCGATCTTCGACCTCGACCCGGACAAGTTCCACCAGAACCTGGTCGACCCGAACCTGCTCGCCCCCAAGGGCGGCTGGGGCGGCGTCAGTTGGGCGCACCCGCTGGGCGTGGACCCGTTGTACGGGCGGGACATGCTCTCCCGCATCATCGAGGGTTCGTGGCTGTCGCTGCTGGTGGCCACCGGCGCGACCGTGCTGTCCAACGTGATCGGCACCGTCCTCGGCGTCGTCGCCGGCTACTACGGCGGCTGGGTGGACAGCCTGATCAGCCGGCTGATGGACATCTTCCTCGCCTTCCCGCTGCTGCTGTTCGCCATCTCGATCTCCGCGGCCCTCCAGGACGGCGCCTTCGGGCTGAGCGGGCTGTGGCTGCACGTGTGGGTGCTGATCTTCGTGATCGGCTTCTTCAACTGGCCCTACATGGGCCGGATCGTGCGCGGCCAGACGCTCAGCCTGCGCGAGCGGGAGTTCGTCGAGGCGGCACGCAGCCTGGGCGCCCGCGGGCCGTACATCCTCTTCCGGGAGCTGCTGCCGAACCTCGTGGCGCCGATCCTCGTGTACTCCACGCTGCTGATCCCCACGAACATCCTCTTCGAGGCCGGCCTGAGCTACCTCGGCGTCGGCATCGCCCCGCCCCAGGCGTCGTGGGGCAACATGCTCACCGACGCCGTGACGTACTTCGAGATCGACCCGATGTTCATGGTCGTGCCCGGTGCGGCCATCTTCATCACCGTCCTCGCCTTCAACCTGCTCGGCGACGGGCTGCGCGACGCGCTCGACCCGCGCGGCAAGTAGGCCCGCACCCCTGCTCCCCACCCGCATCCGCACCGCCGAACCGCCGGCGCCGCCGCCCATCCCCGCGGCCGGCCTGGCTCTGCACCACCCACCGATCAGGAGGTCGTCCTCGGCATGAAAACGAGCAAAGCGACAGCGGCGCTGGCGCTGGTCACCGCCTTCGCCCTGGGGGTGTCGGCCTGCGGCGGCAAGGGCGGCGGCAGCCACGCCACGTCCAACGGCAAGGGCGGCACCGGAGCCACCGCCGGGCAGAACGCCGCACTGACCAGCATCGTGAACCAGTCCTCCAAAAAGGGCGGCACGGTCACGATGGAGGACTCCGACACGCCGGACTCCCTCGACCCCGGCAACACCTACTACGGCTGGGTGCAGGACTTCTCCCGGCTGTACTCCCGCCCGCTGCTGACCTTCAAGCCGGCCGCGGGCAGCGACGGCCTGACCGTCGTCCCCGACCTGGCGACGGGCCTCGGCAAGCCCAGCGCCGACGCCAAGACCTGGACCTACACCCTGCGCAGCGGCGTGAAGTTCCAGGACGGCACCCCGGTGACCTCCAAGGACGTCAAGTACGCCGTCGAGCGCAGCAACTTCGCGCCCGAGGCGCTCTCCAACGGCCCCACGTACTTCAAGGCGTACCTGGCCGACGACGCCAAGTACCCCGGCCCGTACAAGGACAAGGACCCGAACGGGCTGGCGTCGATCGAGACGCCGAACGACAGCACGATCGTCTTCCACCTCAGCAAGCCGTTCGCGGACTTCGACTACCTGGCGACGTTCGCGCAGACCGCCCCGGTGCAGCAGTCCAAGGACACCGGCGCCTCGTACGTCAACCACATCCAGTCCACCGGCCCGTACATGTTCCAGTCCTACCAGGACGGCCAGGGCGCGACGCTGGTGCGCAACCCGCAGTGGTCGGCGGCCAACGACCCGATCCGCAAGGCGCTGCCGGACAAGATCACCCTGAAGTTCAAGGTGAACCCGACCACCGTCGACGACGACCTGCTCGCCGACGACAGCACCGTGGACGCGGCCGGCACCGGCGTGCAGCCGCAGACGCAGCCCAAGCTGCTCACGCAGCCGCAGTACAAGGCCAACAGCGACGACCCGTACGCGGGCGCCACGCAGTACCTGGCGATCGACTCGAAGGTCGCGCCGTTCGACAACATCCACTGCCGCAACGCGGTGGAGTACGGCATCGACAAGGCGTCCGTGCAGCAGGCGTTCGGCGGTCCCTCGCACGGCGACGTCGCCAGCACGCTGCTGCCGCCGACCGTCAACGGCTACAGCAAGTTCGACCTCTACCCGTCCGCCGGCGACAAGGGCGACGTGGCGAAGGCGAAGTCCGAGCTGGCCGCGTGCGGCAAGCCCGGCGGGTTCTCGATGAACATCACCGCCCGCTCGGACCGGCCCACCGAGGTCGCCATGGCCACCGCGATCCAGCAGTCGCTGAAGGCCGTCGGCATCAACCTCACCATCAAGCAGTACCCGGCCGGCAAGTACTTCTCGAACTTCGTCGGAGTGCCCGACTACGTGCACTCGCACCAGCTGGGCCTGATGCTGATGGCGTGGGGCTCCGACTGGCCCACCGGCTACGGCTTCCTGGACCAGATCGTGGACGGCAGCGCCATCAAGCCCTCGGGCGGCAACAACCTGATGGAGCTGAACGACCCGAAGATCAACGAGGCGCTGTCGGCGGCGATCGCCAACACCGACGCGGCGGCCCGCACCAAGGCGTGGGGCGACATCGACAAGATGGTCAACCAGACCGCCACCGTCGTGCCGCTGATCTACCGCAAGAACCTGCTGTACCGGCCGCCGTCCGCCACGAACGTGACCGTCACCCAGGCGTACCTCGGCATCTACGACTACACCCTGCTCGGCTCCTCCAAGTAGCCGTGGCGAACGACGGACACGAGTCGACTCCGAAAGGCAGGTGAAGGCGTCGGGGCCGCCGGGCACCCCCCGCGCGGCGGCCCCGACGCCGGACAACTGTGGCTGCGTACATCATCCGACGCGTGATCGCGGCGATCGTGCTGCTGCTGGTGGTCAGCGCAGTCACCTTTGCGATCTTCTTCCTCGTGCCGCGTCTCGCCGGGCAGACCACCACCCAGCTCGCCACGCAGTACGTCGGCAAGGACGCCAACCCCGCCTCGATCGCCGCGGTCAAGAAGAACCTCGGCTTCGACCTGCCGCTGTACGACCAGTACTGGCACTTCATCAAGGGCATCGTGGTGGGCGCGGACTACAAGTTCGGGCCGGACGCCGCCAAGTGCCACGTGCCGTGCTTCGGCTACTCCTTCAAGAGCCACGTCGAGGTGTGGCCCAACCTCAAGTCCCGTATCCCGGTGACGCTCTCGCTGGCCGTCGGCGCCGCCGTGCTGTGGGTGCTCTCCGGCGTGGCCGTGGGCGTGGTCTCGGCGCTGCGGCGCGGCTCGGTCTTCGACCGGCTCTCCATGGGCACGGCACTGGCCGGGGTCTCGCTGCCGATCTTCTTCACCGGCCAACTCGCCCTGGCCCTCTTCGACTTCCAGTGGGGTGTGTGGAACGTCCACTACGTGCCCCTCACCCAGGACCCGGCGCAGTGGGCGTGGAACCTGATCCTGCCGTGGGTCAGCCTGGCCTTCCTCTACTCCGCGCTGTACGCCCGGCTCACCCGGGCGGGCATGCTGGAGACGATGAACGAGGACTACATCCGCACCGCCCGCGCCAAGGGGCTGCCGGAGCGGACCGTGGTCGTCAAGCACGGCCTGCGCTCCGCCCTCACCCCCATCGTGACGATCTTCGGCATGGACTTCGGACTGCTGATCGGCGGCGCGCTCCTCACCGAGCAGGTCTTCTCCCTGCAGGGCATCGGCAACTACGCGGTGGGCGCCGTCACCGACAACGACCTGCCCAAGATCCTCGGCGTCACCATGGTGGCCGCGTTCTTCATCGTGGTCTGCAACCTCCTGGTCGACGTCGTGTACGCCTTCCTCGACCCCCGCGTGAGGTACTCGTGAGCACCGACGGCAACAGCAGCGAGGCGCTGCGGAAGGACCTGCCGGCCGACCCGGCCGGTCCGGCGGACCGGCCCGAGGGCGCGGTGCCCGCACCGCGGCCGGCCGCCGGGGACGCCGACGCCGAGCGGTCCGCGCCCGACCCGGACGCGTACCTGTCGGTGCGCGACCTGCGGGTCCACTTCGACACCGACGACGGCCTGGTCAGGTCCGTCGACGGGCTCAGCTTCGACCTGCGGCGCGGCCGTACGCTCGGCATCGTCGGCGAGTCCGGCTCCGGCAAGTCCGTCACCTCGCTCGGCGTCATGGGCCTGCACCGCGGCGCGCGGGCCCACGTCTCGGGCGAGGTCTGGCTCGACGGCGAGGAGCTGGTGGGAGCCCGGCCCGAGGCCGTACGGCGGCTGCGCGGGCGGAAGATGGCGATGATCTTCCAGGACCCGCTGTCGTCGATGCACCCCTACTACACCGTGGGCGCGCAGATCGTGGAGGCCTACCGGGTGCACCACAAGGTGCCGAAGAAGGCGGCCACCGAACGGGCGCTGGAGATGCTGGACCGGGTCGGCATCCCCGAACCGAGGAAGCGCCTCCGGGACTACCCGCACCAGTTCTCCGGCGGTATGCGGCAGCGCGCCATGATCGCCATGGCGCTGGTGAACAACCCCGAGCTGCTGATCGCCGACGAGCCCACCACCGCCCTCGACGTGACCGTGCAGGCCCAGATCCTGGACCTGATCCGCGACCTCCAGCAGGAGTTCGGCTCCGCCGTCATCATGATCACCCACGACCTCGGGGTGGTCGCGGAGGTCGCCGACGACCTGCTGGTGATGTACGCCGGCCGGGCCATCGAACGCGGCACCGCCGAGCAGCTCTTCACCCGGCCCCAACACCCCTACACCTGGGGCCTGCTGGGCTCCATGCCGAGGCTGGACCGGGACCGCGCCGAGCGGCTGACCCCGGTCAGGGGCGCCCCGCCGAGCCTGATCAACGTGCCCGGCGGCTGCGCCTTCCACCCGCGCTGCCCCTACGCCGAACTGACCGGCGGGCTGTCGCAGAACGCCGTACCCCGACTGCGCGAGGCGGCCCGGGACACCTCGCCGCCTGCCACCTGGCCGACGGCGAGCGGTCCCGGATCTGGACCGAAGAGATCGAACCGAAGCTGTGAAGGGCCAGGACGAAGCAGTGGCGGAGAACAGCCTCCCGGCAGCGAACGACCCCGCGGCGGACCCTGCGGCCAACGACCCCGCTGCGGCCCCCGCGGCCGACGACCCCGCGGCCAATGACCTCGCGGCCAACGACCCCGCCCCGGAAGGATCGGACGCGGAAGGATCGGACGCGGAAGCGCCCGCCGCGCAGGTGCCCGCCGCGCGGACGGCACCGGCCAAGGCCGGGCCGGCCGGGGCCGGTTCCGGGCCGGCCCGGCCGACCGGTGAACCCCTGCTGCGGGTCAGCGGGTTGACCAAGCACTTCCCGATCCTCCAGGGCCTGCTGCGCCGCCAGGTCGGCGCCGTACGGGCGGTGGACGGCGTCGACTTCGAGGTCGCGGCCGGCGAGACGCTGGGCGTGGTCGGCGAGTCCGGCTGCGGCAAGTCCACCATGGGCCGGCTGATCACCCGCCTGCTCGAACCGACCAGCGGCCGGGTGGAGTTCGACGGCCGCGACATCACCCACCTGAGCGCCGGGGCGATGCGGCCGCTCCGCCGCGACGTGCAGACGATCTTCCAGGACCCCTACTCCTCGCTGAACCCGCGCCACACCATCGGCACCATCGTGGGCACACCGTTCCGGTTGCAGAAGGTCGCCACCGAGCACGGGGTGAAGAAGGAGGTGCAGGGGCTGCTGGAGCTGGTCGGCCTCAACCCCGAGCACTACAACCGCTATCCGCACGAGTTCTCCGGCGGCCAGCGGCAGCGCATCGGCATCGCCCGCGCCCTGGCGCTGCGGCCGAAGCTGGTGGTGGCCGACGAGCCGGTCTCCGCGCTCGACGTCTCCATCCAGGCGCAGGTGGTGAACCTCCTCGACGACCTCCAGTCCGAACTCGGCCTGACCTACGTGATCATCGCGCACGACCTCTCGGTGATCCGGCACGTCTCGGACCGGATCGCGGTGATGTACCTCGGCAAGGTGGTCGAACTCGCCGACCGCGAGGCCCTGTACACCACGCCCTTCCACCCCTACACCCGCGCCCTGCTGTCGGCCGTGCCGGTGCCGGACCCGAAGCGGCGCCAGCGCGCCTCGGCCCCGGCGCCCGGATCGGGCGGGGAGCCCGCGGCGGCGGGCGGACGCATCCTGCTCACCGGCGACGTCCCCTCGCCGATCGCCCCGCCCTCCGGCTGCCGCTTCCGCACCCGCTGCTGGAAGGCCACCGACCTGTGCGCGGAGCAGGAGCCGCCGCTGGCCGCCCTGGCCACCGGCCACCAGGTCGCCTGCCACTTCCCGGAGAACGCCCCGGAGCGGACCGGGGGGAACACCCCGGAGAAGGCACCGGTCTGAGGTTCCCGCCCCCGGTCGCCCCGCGTCGCCCCGGTCGCGCCGGTCCGCCCCGGTCGCGGGGCCTCGCCCTGCCGCCGTACGGGCGGGGGCGGGCGCCGCCGGTCTCAGGACAGGCCGGCGGCGCGGGCGCGATCCACGGCGGGGCCGATCGCCTCGACGAGCGCGGCCACGTCCTGCGCGGTGGAGGTGTGGCCGAGCGAGAACCGCAGGGTGCCGCGGGCCTCGTGCGGGCTGCGCCCCATGGCCAGCAGGACGTGGCTGGGCTGCGCCACCCCCGCGGTGCACGCCGACCCCGTGGAGCAGGCGATGCCCTGGGCGTCCAGCAGCAGCAGCAGCGCGTCGCCCTCGCAGCCGGGGAAGGTGAAGTGGGCGTTCGCGGCCAGCCGGCCCTCCGGTGACGGGTCGCCGTTGAGTACGGCGTCCGGGACCGCCGCCCGCACGCCCGCGACGAGGTCGTCGCGGAGCGCGCCCACCTCGCGGACGAAGTCCTCGCGCCGCTCGGCCGCCAGCGCGGCGGCCGTGGCGAACGCGGCGACGGCCGGCACGTCCAGCGTGCCGGAGCGGCTGCGCTCCTGGTCGCCGCCGTGCAGCAGCGGCACGGGGGTGTCCTCGCGGCGCAGCAGCAGGGCGCCCACCCCGTAGGGGCCGCCCACCTTGTGGCCGGTGACCGCCATCGCGTCCAGCCCGCTGGCCGCGAAGCCGACCGGCAGCTGGCCGAAGGCCTGCACCGCGTCCGCGTGCATGGGCACGCCGAACTCCTGCGCCACCTCGGCCAGTTCCCGCACCGGCAGGACCGTGCCGACCTCGTTGTTGGCCCACATCGCCGTCACCAGGGCCACGTCGTCGGAGCGCTCCAGGGCGGCCCGCAGCACCTCGGGCAGCACCCGCCCGTACCCGTCGACGGGCAGCCACTCCACGACCGCGCCCTCGTGGTCGGCCAGCCAGTGCACCGCGTCGAGCACGGCGTGGTGCTCCACCGGGCTGGCCAGCACCCGCACCTTGCGCGGGTCGGCGGCGCGGCGGGCCCAGAACAGGCCCTTCACGGCGAGGTTGTCGGCCTCGGTGCCGCCGCTGGTGAAGACGACCTCGCTGGGCCGGGCGCCCAGCGCGGCGGCCAGCGTCTCGCGGGACTCCTCGACGGTGCGCCGCGCCCGCCGCCCGGCGGCGTGCAGTGCGGAGGCGTTCCCGGTCACCGTGAGGTGCGCGGTCATCGCCTGGACCGCCTCCGGGAGCATGGGCGTGGTGGCGGCGTGGTCGAGGTAGGCCATGGTGGGTCGATTCTACGGTCGGGCCGGGTCGCCCGGACACGCTGTACCCGGCCACGTGTTCCAGCGGTGTGTCGACTGCCGTGCCGACCGCCGTGCCCGCGACCGTTCGGGGGCCTGCCGGGCGGGGCGGTCAGCGGCCCTTCGGCGCGGCCCCTTCGGTACGACCGTCGGCTCTGCCCTTCGGCCGGGGGCCGGTCGCCGGCACCTTCGGGGCCCGCCCCGGCAAAGGGCCGGCGGTCAGCCGCGGGGGGCGCGGGCCAGCTGGCGGGACTGCGCCACGAGGCGCCCCGCGCTGTCCCAGACCTCGCCGTCCTCCTCCAGCAGTCCGCCCGCCAGGTTCCGGGTGGCGAGCGCGACCCGCACCGGGCCGGGGGCCGGGCGGCAGCGCAGGTGGACGGTCAGCTCCAGGGTCGGCGTCCAGCCGCTGAGGCCCAGGTCGAAGGCGGTCGGCGGCAGGGCGTCCACCGCCAGCAGCAGGGAGAGCGGGTCGTGGTCGCGGCCGTCGGCCAGGCCCAGGAAGCCGCGTATCCGGCCGTCACCCGAGGGCGCGCCGAGCGCCCATCCGGCCGTCGCCGGGTCCAGGCGGAGGTCGAGCCGGTCCAGGATCGCGGTGGAGCCCGGCACCGGGTTGCCCTCGGGGGCGTCGTCGGCCGACACGCAGCCGTCGTAGCCGGGCATGTCCGGCGGGGCGGCCGAGGTGCGCACGTCGTCGGGCAGGCCGTCGAGGTCCCCGAACGCGCCGATGACCCGCAGCCGCTCGACCTCCCGGCCGTCCTCGTCGTACTGGAGCAGCGACGCCTGGCCGGTGGACATGCTCCGGCCGGTCCGCACCACCTCGGTCCGCACCCACGCCGGACCGGGCTGGGACGGGGTGAGGTAGTGCGCCGTCACCGTCAGCGGGTCCGGGTGCGGCAGGGCGGCGGCCAGCGCCCGCGCGGCCACGGCCAGCAGGTAGCCGCCGTTCACGGCCGCGATGATCGTCCAGCCCGCGGAGAGGGAGGCGTCGTACACGCCGGGCTCGCCGGGACGCGGCCGTACCGCGGTGTCCCGGTCGAACTCGCTGGCGGACGTGCTGGCGGGCGCGCTGGCGGACGTGTTGCCGGAGGCGCCGTCGGAGCCGTGGTCGACGTCGTGGTCGGACGGGCTGTCGCCGAGGGCCGGATCAGTGGCCGGTGCGGATGCCATGCGGTGATGTTACCCATCGGTAGAGAGGGACTGTCCAGATCCCTCGCGGCAACGCTGAGCAAGCGCTTGTTCTTCCCGGATGCCTCCCCGTGCTCCCCAGCGCTGCCCCGGCGCTCCCCTTCCCCGGCCGGCGGTACGGGGCGGTACGGGCCGGTACGGGGCGGTACGGAAAAGCCCGGGCGGGGCCCGGCGGGGCGGCCGTTACCCTGGAGCGGTGAGCGACTTCCCCAACCAGCCCCCGCGCCGGCTGCGCGTGCTCGCCGCCATGAGCGGTGGCGTGGACTCCGCCGTCGCCGCCGCCCGCGCCGCCGAGGCGGGGCACGACGTGACCGGGGTGCACCTCGCCCTGTCCGCCAACCCCCAGAGCTTCCGCACCGGCGCCCGCGGCTGCTGCACCGTCGAGGACTCCCGCGACGCCCGCCGCGCCGCCGACGTGATCGGCATCCCCTTCTACGTCTGGGACCTCGCCGAACGGTTCCGCGAGGACGTGGTCGAGGACTTCGTCGCCGAGTACGCCGCCGGCCGCACCCCCAACCCCTGCCTGCGCTGCAACGAGAAGATCAAGTTCGCCGCCCTGCTCGACCGCGCCCTCGCGCTGGGCTTCGACGCGGTCTGCACCGGCCACTACGCCAACGTCGCCACCGCCCCCGACGGCACCCGCGAGCTGCACCGCTCCGCCGACGCCGGCAAGGACCAGAGCTACGTGCTCGGCGTGCTGGACCAGCGGCAGCTCGCGCACGCCATGTTCCCGCTCGGCGACACCCGCGCCACCAAGGACGAGATCCGGGCCGAGGCGGAGCGGCGGGGCCTCGCGGTCGCCCGCAAGCCCGACAGCCACGACATCTGCTTCATCGCCGACGGCGACACGCAGGGCTTCCTGGCCCGCCGCCTCGGCTCGCAGGAGGGCCCGATCCTCGACGAGGAGGGCGCGGTCGTCGGCACCCACGAGGGCGCCTACGCCTTCACCGTCGGCCAGCGCAAGGGCCTGCGCCTGGGCGTGCCCGCGGCCGACGGCAAGCCCCGCTACGTGCTGGACATCTCACCGGTGAACAACACCGTCACGGTGGGCCCGGCCGAGGCACTGGAGGTCACCGCGCTCACCGCGGTCCGGCCGCGCTGGTGCGGCGCGCCGCCCGAGGGGCCGGTCCGCTGCACCGCCCAGCTGCGCGCGCACGGCGAGGACGTGGCCGTCACCGCCGAAGCGGACGGCGACACCCTCGCGGTGGCCTTCGACGAGCCGGTGCGCGGGGTCGCCCCCGGCCAGGCCGTCGTCCTCTACGACGGCACCCGGGTGATCGGCTCGGCCACCATCGCCGCCACCGACCGGACCGCCCGCACGCCCGCTCCCACCGGAAGGACCGCATGACCGACAGCGCCGCCACCCGCACCACCCCGACCCCCGCGACGGCGGCGCCCGAGGCGGCCGCCGCGTCGACGCCGGGGGAGCGGGCGGTGCGGCCGATGAACGTCTGCGTCTTCCTCTCCGCCGCCGACCTGGAGCCCCGCTACACCGAGCCCGCGCGCGAGTTCGCCCGCCTGCTCGGCGCCGGCGGCCACACCCTGGTGTGGGGCGGGTCGGAGACCGGCCTGATGAAGGTGGTCGCCGACGGCGTCCAGGAGACCGGTGGCCGACTGGTCGGGGTGTCCGTGGAGTTCCTGCGGGCCAAGGCCCGTGCCGACGCCGACGAGATGGTCGTCGCCGCCGACCTCGCCGAGCGCAAGGCCGAACTGCTGCGCCGCTCCGACGCGGTGGTCGTGATGGTCGGCGGCGCCGGCACCCTCGACGAGGCCACCGAGATCATCGAGCTGAAGAAGCACGGCCTGCACGCCAAGCCCGTGGTGCTGCTCAACAGCGCCGGCTTCTACGACGGCCTGGAGCAGCAGCTGCGCCGCATGGAGGCCGACGGCTTCCTGCCGCTGCCGCTGTCCGAGCTGGTCCACTTCGCCACGGACGGCGCCGCCGCCCTCGCCTACCTCCAGGAGCACGTGTGAGCGCCGCCCCCGACCGCACCGACAGCCCCCGCGTCCACCTGGTCACCGGCGGCGGGTCCGGCATCGGCACCGCGGTCGCCCGGCGGCTGCTGGCCCGGGGCGACGAGGTCTGGCTGCTGGCCCGCGACGCCGGCCGGGCCCGCCAGCTCGCCGAGGCCCTGCCCGGCGCGCACACCCTCGTCGGCGATCTCGCCGAGCCGGCCCGGCTGTCCTGGGCGCTCGGCCACCAGGCGCCCCCGGACCGGCTCGACTCGCTGCTGCACGTGGCGGGGGTGGCCGAGCTGGGGCCGGTCGGGGACCTCACCCCGAAGATCTGGAACGAGATCCTGGCCGTCAACCTGGTCGGCCCGGCCGAGCTCACCCGGCTGCTGCTCCCGCAGCTCAGGCTCAGCCGCGGCAGCGTGGTCTTCGTCAACTCCGGCGCCGGGCTCAGCGCCTCCCCGGAGTGGAGCGCCTACGCTGCCAGCAAGCACGGCCTGAAGGCACTGGCCGACGCGCTGCGGGCCGAGGAGCGCGACAACGGGGTTCGGGTCACCTCCGTCTACCCCGGGCGCACCGCCACCCCCATGCAGGAGAAGATCCACCGCCAGGAGGGCCGCGCGTACGACGCGAGCCGGCTGATCGACCCCGAGTCGGTGGCCACCGCCCTGCTGACCGCCGTCGACCTGCCGCGCGACGCCGCGCTCACCGACGTCTCCGTCCGCCCCGGACTCTGACAGCGGCCCCGTTCCCGGCCCGTACCGCCCCGCCCGGGGCCGTTCCGGCCGGGAACGGCCCCGCCCCGGCGGCGTCACGCACCCGTACCGCCCCCGCGGCGTCGCGTCCCGACCTCGTCCCGGGCCGGGTTCGGCGCCCGCGCCGGGCCGCGCCGCCCGCCCGACCGCATAAGGTGCGGGCGTGAGCACCACAGCGACCCCCGAGACCCCCAGCCCGTTCACGCTGCCGGAAGCCGCCGCCACAGGCGTCGGCTCGATGCCCGGCACCGACACCCGCGAAGCCGCGAAAGTGGCCGTGGAGGCCGTCGGGACGCTGCCGTTCCTGCCCGAGCTGCCCGCCCGCGGCCCCGGCGCCGACATGATCGGCCGCACCCTCGGCATGCTCGTCGAGCTGTACGCCCGGGTCGAGCCCAGCGGCTGGCGGTTCGGCGACCGGCCCGGCCGCGACACCCGCCGGGCCCGCTCCTGGCTCGGCGAGGACCTCGACGCGCTGGAGGAGTACACCCAGGGCTACGAGGGCCCGTTGAAGGTCCAGGCGGTCGGCCCCTGGACGCTCGCCGCCGCCGTGGAGACGCACAACGGCGAGGCCGCCCTGCGCGACCCGGGCGCCTGCCGGGACCTGGCCGCCTCGCTCGCCGAGGGCCTCACCGCGCACCTGCGCGAGGTGCGCCGCCGGGTGCCGGGCGCCCGCCCGCTGCTCCAGCTCGACGAGCCCTCCCTCACCTCGGTGCTGCTCGGCCAGGTGGCCACCGCCAGCGGCTACCGCACCCACCGGGCGGTGGACCGGGCCGTCGTCGAGGGCTCGCTGCGCGACCTGGTGGCCGCGGCGGGCGCCGCCGGGGCCGACGTCGTCGTCCACTCCTGCGCCCCCGGCGTCCCGTTCGGGCTGCTCCGCCGGGCCGGCGTGGCCGGCGTCTCCTTCGACTTCTCCCTGCTCACCGAACGTGACGACGACGCCATCGGCGAGGCCGCGGAGGGCGGCACCGCGCTGCTCGCCGGTGTCGTGCCCGGCACCGACGCCGCGTTGTCGGACCCAGCCGGTAGCGTCAGTGGTGTCCGGGCGCTGTGGCGCAGGCTGGGGCTGGATCCGGGGGCGTTGGCGCGCTCCGTGGCCGTCACCCCGTCCTGCGGTCTGGCGGGGGCCACACCGGCCTACGCCCGTGCCGCGCTCACGCACTGCGCGAGGGCCGCACGCTCGCTCGCCGACAACCCGGAGTGATCGAAGCCGACGCCGCGGCCGTCCCGCCCGCGGCCCGAGGAGGGACGACAGACGTGGCAGCCGAGCAGGAGGCCGACGGCACCGTCGGCGCGGAGATCCCCGCCGAGGCCCGTGAGGAGCACGCACGCCTGGCCGAGCAGGTCGAGGAGCACCGCTTCCGTTACTACGTCAACGACGCCCCGGTCGTCAGCGACGCCGAGTTCGACCGGCTGCTGCGCCGCCTGGAGGCGGTCGAGGAGGAGCACCCCGGCCTGCGCACCCCCGACTCGCCCACCCAGAAGGTGGCCGGTGCCTACGAGACGGAGTTCACCTCCGTCCAGCACCGCGAGCGGATGCTCTCGCTGGACAACGCCTTCACCCCCGAGGAGCTGGGCACCTGGGCCGAGCGCGTCGGCGCCGAACTCGGCCCGCCGGACAACGCGCACAGCCCCTACCACTTCCTGTGCGAGCTGAAGGTCGACGGCCTGGCCGTCAACCTCACCTACGAGGAGGGCCGGCTCACCCGCGCCGCCACCCGGGGCGACGGCCGCACCGGCGAGGACATCACGCCGAACGTGCGCACCATCGCCGACATCCCCGACCGGCTGGCCGGCGAGCGGGTGCCCGCGCTGGTGGAGGTCCGCGGCGAGGTCTACTTCCCGGGCGACCGCTTCGAGGAGCTCAACGCCCGTCTCGTCGAGGCCGGCGAGAAGCCCTTCGCCAACCCGCGCAACGCCGCCGCCGGCTCGCTGCGCCAGAAGGACCCGCGGGTCACCGCGAGCCGGCCGCTGCGCATGGTCGTCCACGGCATCGGCGCCCGCGAGGGCTTCGCCGTCGAGAGCCAGTCGCACGCCTACGAGCTGCTGCGCGAGTGGGGCCTGCCGACCTCCGCGCAGGCCAGGACGGTCGGGACGCTGGCCGCCGTCCGCGAGTTCATCGCCTACTACGGCGAGCACCGGCACGCCGTCGAGCACGAGATCGACGGCGTCGTCGTCAAGGTGGACGAGATCCCGCTCCAGGGCCGGCTCGGCTCCACCTCCCGCGCCCCGCGCTGGGCGATCGCCTGGAAGTACCCGCCGGAGGAGGTCAACACCCGGCTGGTCGACATCCGGGTGGGCGTCGGCCGCACCGGCCGGGTCACCCCCTACGCCGTGGTGGAGCCGGTGACCGTGGCCGGCTCGGAGGTCGAGTTCGCCACCCTCCACAACCAGGAGGTGGTGAAGAAGAAGGGCGTCCTGATCGGCGACACGGTGGTGCTGCGCAAGGCCGGCGACGTCATCCCGGAGATCCTCGGCCCGGTCGCCGACCTGCGGGACGGCACCGAGCGCGCGTTCGTGATGCCCGAGCGCTGCCCCGACTGCGACACCCCCCTCCAGCCGATGAAGGAGGGGGACATCGACCTGCGCTGCCCCAACGCCCGCTACTGCCCGGCTCAGCTGCGCGAGCGGATCTACTACCTGGCCGGCCGCCGCTGCCTGGACATCGAGGCGTTCG
Source organism: Actinacidiphila yeochonensis CN732 (assembly GCF_000745345.1). Classification (NCBI taxonomy): domain Bacteria; kingdom Bacillati; phylum Actinomycetota; class Actinomycetes; order Kitasatosporales; family Streptomycetaceae; genus Actinacidiphila; species Actinacidiphila yeochonensis. Next base: position 2,987,785 of record NZ_JQNR01000005.1, read on the forward strand.
GGTACGTCGCGGCCACCGCCCTCACCCAGCCGCTGGAGCCGGCCGAGCCGCCGCTGCGGGACGAGAGCGACCTCTTCTCGCTCGACATCGAGCAGCTGCTGCCGATCCGCTCCCACGTGCTGGACCAGGACACCGGCCTGCCCAAGCGCGATCCGGAGACCGGCGAGCCGAAGGTCGTCACCTTCTTCGCCAACCAGAAGGGCGAGCCGAAGAAGAACGCGCTGGCCATGCTGGAGAACATCGCCGCCGCCAAGGACCGCCCGCTGGCCCGGATCATCACCGGCCTGTCGATCCGCCACGTCGGCCCGGTCGCCGCCGAGGCGCTGGCCCGCGAGTTCCGCGACCTGGACCGCATCATGCAGGCCGAGGAGGCCGAGCTGGCCGCCGTCGACGGGGTCGGGCCCACCATCGCCGCGTCCGTGAAGCAGTGGTTCGCCGAGGAATGGCACCGGGAGATCATCGACAAGTGGCGCGCCGCCGGCGTCCGGTTCACCGAGGAGGGCTCGGACGAGGGACCGAGGCCGCTGGAGGGGCTCACCGTCGTCGTCACCGGTACCCTCGCCGGCCACACCCGGGACGGCGCGAAGGAGGCGCTGGCCTCCCGCGGCGCCAAGGTCACCAGCGCCGTCTCGAAGAAGACGGGCTTCGTGGTCGTCGGCGACAACCCCGGCTCGAAGTACGACAAGGCCGTCCAGCTGAAGGTGCCGGTGCTGGACGAGGCGGGTTTCGCCGTCCTCCTGGACGAGGGCCCCGAGGCCGCCCGGGACGCCGCGGTGAACCCCGCGGAAAGCGAGGGCGAACAGGAGTGAGCCGGTCCCGTGCGCGGCCCGCCAGCCGCGCCCGGTTCAGCTGAGAGACCGCCACATTCACTCGATCGGCCCATATCAGAAAGGGGAGTTCGCCGGCGCGTCCAGGGGAACGCATTCCGGCAATGGGAGTCGATCGGTGTCCGCGCCGTGCCGCCGCGCCCTACTGTTGAGGGGTGCTCATGTCGGAGCACCGACATCGCAGCGGCCAGGCGGTACCGCCCGGCCTGCCCGGCACCCGAAAGGTGCCACCAGGCTGTGAGAGGGAACGGGCATGGAAGCCAACGCAAGCGCCGCGGGGGCATCGCCGCCGGCCGCCGGCACGCCCGCGGCCGTGCTCCCCGCCCGGGTCGCGGCCCTGGCGCGACGGGCGCTGCCCGCGCTGGCCGCGGCCGCCCTCGCCACCGCCCTGGGCGGCGTGCTCGTCCGGGGCCGCCCGCTGTTCCCGCACGGCGCCGTCGGCTGGTCGCTGGCGGTGCTGACCGGGCTCGTCGTCGGCCACCTGGTCGCGATGGGCCGCGACCGCTGGTGGGGCGGCACCGGATCGGGTGCCGCCCTGGTCCTCGCGGTCCTGCTGCTCTACGGCTGGGCGCCCGCCGGCCTGGTCAGCCTCGCCGTGGTGGTGCTGGTCGGGGCCGCCCGGCGGCACCGCTGGCGGCAGGCCGTCCTGCACGGGGCCATCGACGTCCTCGGTATCGGCGCCGCCGCCCTCGTCCTTGACCTGTGCGGCCGGCACCCCTCCGTCGAGCACCCCTGGCGGCCCGACGGCTGGAGCTGGACGGCGCTGCCGACCGTCACCGTCACCGCCCTGGCCTACCTCGCCGCCACCCGCGTGCTGCTCTGGGCGGCGTTCGCCCCCCGCCGCGGCGGCCTGCCCACCGTGGCCCGCACCGCGCTGCTGCGGCAGGGCATGGTCGGCGCCGCCCTGCTGGGCATCTCCCCGCTGATCCTGGTGGTCGCCGCGCACGCGCCGCTGCTGCTGCCGCTCTTCTCGGTGCCGCTGATCGCCCTGGACTCCACCCTGTGGATCGCCCACGCCCGCGCCGAGGAGCAGCTGCGGGACCCGCTCACCGGCCTGCCCAACCGGCAGTGGCTGCTGGAGCGGGCCTGGTCGGCGATCGACTGCGCCCGCGGCGGCGACGAGAAGGTCGGGCTGATCCTCATCGACCTCGACAAGTTCCGCTCGGTCAACGACACCCTCGGCCACCTCGCCGGCGACCGGCTGCTGCTGCAGACCGCCGACCGGCTGCGGCTGGCCCTGCCGCGCGGCGCGGAGGCGGCCCGGCTCGGCGGCGACGAGTTCGCGGTGCTGCTGCCCGACTGCGGCTCCGCCACCCGCGCCCAGCGGGTGGCCCGCGCCGTGGTCGCGGCGCTCGGCTCCCCGCTGAGCCTGGACGGGCTGACGCTGGTGCTGGAGGCGAGCGCCGGCGTCAGCGTCTTCCCCGACCACGCGCCCGACGCGGAGGGCCTGCTGCGCCGCGCCGACGTCGCGATGTACCAGGCCAAGCGGGAGCGCAGCGGCGCCGAGGTCTACGAAGCGGCCCGCGACGCCAACACCCCCGACCGGCTGGGCCTCCTCGGCGACCTGCGCCGCGCCCTGGACGCCGGCGAGGTCGAACTCCACTACCAGCCCAAGGTGTACTTCGACGGCCGGGTGGCCGGCCTGGAGGCCCTGGTGCGCTGGGTGCACCCCGAACGGGGCCGGGTCAGCCCGGAGGAGTTCATCACCATGGCGGAGACCTCCGGGCTGATGCCCCGGCTGACCGAGTACGTCCTGGACACCGCCCTCGCCCAGGTGGCGCGCTGGCGCCGGATGGGCCTGGAGGTGCCGGTCGCGGTGAACGTCTCCCCGCGCGACGTGCGCAGCCCCGGCTTCGCCGGCGCGGTCGCCGCGCGGCTGGCCCGCCACCAGGTGCCGCCCTGCGCGCTCCAGCTGGAGATCACCGAGCACGTGCTGCTGGAGGACCCGCAGCGGGCCGCCGACACCCTCAACGGCCTCACCGGCCACGGGGTGCGGATGTCCCTGGACGACTTCGGCACCGGCTACTCCTCGCTGGTGCACCTGCGGCGGCTGCCGGTCAGCGAGCTGAAGATCGACCGCTCCTTCGTGGCCCGGCTCTGCGCCGACGCCGAGGACGCCGAGATCGTGCGCTGCACCGTCGACCTCGCCCACTCGCTGGGGCTCACGGTCGTCGCCGAGGGCGTCGAGGACGACGAGACCTGGGAGCGGCTGCGGGACATGCGCTGCGACGCCGTCCAGGGCTGGCTGGTGTCCGCAGCGATGCCGCCCGAGGAGGCCACGGCCTGGCTGCGGGCCCGCGGCCACGGCGCCGACCGGCCCGCCATCGCCGCCGCCCCGCCCCCGCCGCCCCAGCCCCCGGCGCCCGGTAGCCGGCGGGGCTCTCCGGCCGGTCGTCAGCCGCGTCGTCGGCGGGCTCTGCGGCTGGTCGTCGGCGGGGGCGTCGGCGGGGCGTCGGCGGGGTCGTCGGCGGGGTTGCCGGCGGCCGGTCGTCCGCGGCCGGGTGAAGCCGGTGGGGGGCGGGTGCCGGGCCGCCGTAGGATTGGGGGCCACACCCGACAACTCACCCCCAGAGGTTCGCTGCATGCCTGGCATCACGCGCGAGGAGGTCGCCCACCTCGGCCGGCTGGCACGTCTGGAGCTGTCCGACGAAGAGCTCGACCACTTCGCCGGACAGCTCGACGACATCATCGGTGCCGTAGCCCGTGTTACCGAGGTGGCCGGCGAGGACGTCCCGCCGACCTCCCACCCGCTGCCCCTGACCAACGTGATGCGCACGGACACCGTCCGGCCGTCGCTGACCGCGGAGCAGGCGCTGTCCGGCGCCCCCGCGCAGGAGCAGCAGCGCTTCAAGGTCCCGCAGATCCTGGGGGAGGACTGACCACCATGACGGACATCATCCGGCTCACCGCGGCCGACACCGCCGCCAAGGTGGCCTCCGGCGAGCTCACCGCCGTCGAGGTCGCCGAGGCGCACCTGGCCCGTATCGAGGCCGTCGACGAGAAGGTCAACGCCTACCTGCACGTGGACCGTGAGGGCGCGCTGGCCAAGGCCCGCGAGGTGGACGCCAAGCGGGCGGCCGGCGAGCGGCTGGGCCCGCTGGCCGGCGTGCCGCTGGCGCTGAAGGACATCTTCACCACCGAGGGCGTGCCGACCACCGTCGGCTCGAAGATCCTCGAAGGGTGGCTGCCGCCCTACGACGCCACGGTCACCAAGAAGCTCAAGGCCGCCGACGTGGTCATCCTGGGCAAGACCAACATGGACGAGTTCGCGATGGGCTCCTCCACCGAGAACAGCGCCTACGGCCCCACCGGCAACCCGTGGGACCTCACCCGCATCCCCGGCGGCTCCGGCGGCGGCTCGGCCGCGGCCCTGGCCTCGTTCCAGGCGCCGCTGGCCATCGGCACCGACACCGGCGGGTCCATCCGCCAGCCGGCCGCCGTCACCGGCACCGTCGGCGTCAAGCCCACCTACGGCGGCGTCTCCCGCTACGGCATGGTCGCCTTCTCCTCCTCCCTGGACCAGGGCGGGCCGTGCGCCCGCACCGTCCTGGACGCGGCGCTGCTGCACGAGGCCATCGCCGGGCACGACCCGCTGGACTCCACCTCCATCGACGCCCCCGTGCCGCCGGTCGTCGAGGCGGCCCGCAACGGCGACGTCAAGGGCCTGCGGATCGGCGTCATCAAGGAGTTCGGCGGCGAGGGCTACCAGGCCGGCGTCGTCCAGCGCTTCCAGGAGTCCGTTGAGCTGCTGCGGAGCCTGGGCGCCGAGGTCGTCGAGCTGTCCTGCCCGTCGTTCAGCTACGCCCTGGCCGCGTACTACCTGATCGCGCCCTCGGAGTGCTCCAGCAACCTGGCCCGCTTCGACGCCATGCGCTACGGGCTGCGGGTCGGCGACGACGGCACCCGCTCCGCCGAGGACGTCACCGCCCTCACCCGCGAGGCCGGCTTCGGGCCCGAGGTCAAGCGCCGGATCATCCTGGGCACCTACGCGCTCAGCTCCGGCTACTACGACGCCTACTACGGCTCGGCGCAGAAGGTGCGCACCCTGATCACCCGCGACTTCGAGCGGGCCTTCGGCCAGGTCGACGTCATCGTCTCGCCCACCACGCCGACCACCGCCTTCCCGATCGGCGAGCGGGCCGACGACCCGCTGGCGATGTACCTGGCCGACCTGTGCACCATCCCGGTCAACCTCGCCGGCAACGCGGCGATGTCGCTGCCGTGCGGCCTGGCCCCGGAGGATGGTCTCCCGGTAGGACTGCAGATCATCGCGCCCGCACTCCAGGACGACCGGCTCTACCGGGTCGGCGCAGCCGTCGAGGCCGCCTTCGTGTCGAAGTGGGGCCACCCACTGCTTGAGGAGGCACCGCAGCTGTGAGCACCGACAAGAAGACCCCCGCCACGTCCACCGACACCTTCGGCGGCAGGTCCGCCGGTTCCGGTGAGTCCGGCGGCGGGTTCGGCGGCAAGTCCGGCGGCAAGGGCAAGGGCGGCACGTACCTGTCCATCGGCACGTCCCTGTTCAGCGGCTACACCGCCGTCAAGAAGGTCCGTACCGCCCGCGCCGAGGACGACAAGCTGCGGCTGGTCGACGCCCTGCTGCGGGCCGCCGTGGTGACCACCGGCATCGTGCTGCTCGTCCGCGAGCTGCGCCGGGCCGAGACCGACTCCCTGACCGGCTGACCGGGCGGACGAAAGAGGTAGAGCGAAAAGTGACCGTCACGGATCTGCTGTCCTACGAGGACGCCCTGGCGTCCTACGACCCGGTGATGGGCCTGGAGGTCCACGTCGAGCTGGGCACCCGCACCAAGATGTTCTGCGGCTGCTCCACCGAGCTCGGCGCCGACCCCAACACCCAGGTCTGCCCGACCTGCCTGGGGCTGCCGGGCGCCCTGCCGGTGGTCAACGAGATCGGCGTGGAGTCCGCCATCCGCATCGGCCTCGCGCTGAACTGCGAGATCGCCGAGTGGTGCCGGTTCGCCCGGAAGAACTACTTCTACCCGGACATGCCGAAGAACTTCCAGACCTCGCAGTACGACGAGCCGATCGCCTTCAACGGCTACCTGGACGTCCAGCTGGAGGACGGCGAGGTCTTCCGGGTGGCGATCGAGCGCGCCCACATGGAGGAGGACACCGGCAAGTCCACCCACATCGGCGGCGCGACCGGCCGTATCCACGGCGCCTCGCACTCGCTGCTGGACTACAACCGGGCCGGCATCCCGCTGATCGAGATCGTCACCAAGCCGATCGAGGGCGCCGGCGCCCGCGCTCCGGAGGTGGCCCGCGCCTACGTGGCGGAGCTGCGCGAGCTGATCCGCTCCCTGGGCGTCTCCGAGGCGCGGATGGAGATGGGCCAGATGCGCTGCGACGTCAACCTGTCGCTGCGCCCGCACGGCACCGCGAAGTTCGGCACCCGCAGTGAGACGAAGAACGTCAACTCGCTGCGCAGCGTCGAGCGGGCCGCCCGGTTCGAGGTCCAGCGGCACGCCGCGGTGCTCTCCTCCGGCGGCACGATCGTGCAGGAGACCCGCCACTTCCACGAGGAGGACGGCTCCACCACCTCCGGCCGGATCAAGGAGGAGGCGGAGGACTACCGCTACTTCCCCGAGCCGGACCTGGTGCCCATCGCGCCGGACCGCGCCTGGGTGGAGCGGCTGCGGGCCGAGCTGCCGGAGCTGCCGCTGGCCCGCCGCGAGCGGCTGAAGAAGGAGTGGGGCATCTCGGACCACGAGATGCAGTCCGCGCTCAACGCCGGCGCCATCGACCTCGTCGTGGCCACCATCGACGCCGGGGCGGACGCCGCCTCGGCCCGCAAGTGGTGGATGGGCGAGCTGGCCCGGCACGCCAACGAGGCCGCCACGGAGCTGTCCTCGCTGCCCATCACCCCCGAGCAGGTGGCCCGGGTGGCCGCGCTCGTCGCGGCCGGCGACCTCAACGACAAGCTGGCCCGCCAGGTGATCGAGGGCGTGCTGGCCGGCGAGGGCGACCCGGACGCGGTGGTCGAGGGACGCGGCCTGAAGGTGGTCTCCGACGACAGCGCCCTGGGCGCGGCCGTCGACCAGGCCATCGCGGAGAACGCGGCCGTCGCCGACAAGGTGCGCGGCGGCAACCTCGGCGCGGCCGGCGCCCTGATCGGCGCCGTCATGAAGCTGACCCGCGGCCAGGCGGACGCCAAGCGGGTCCGCGAACTGGTCCTGGAGAAGCTCCAGGCCTGACGGTCCGGCCGTCCTGACGGCGGTGCCGAACGGCCCCTGCCGCGGACCTGACGGCCCGGCACCCCGCGGCCCCGGACTCTCCGGGCCGTGACGGCGAACGGAGGCGGTACCCCCACCCGGGGGTGCCGCCTCCGGTCTTTCCGGACACGTGTGCACGGCGGGCGTTCCCAGGCCGACGGCGCCGGCACCGCCAGCCGGTGTACCCGGCCGCGCGTCGGGCACTGCCTCGGGACGGGGACCTGCTCCCACGGGTCCGTGCCACGACAGTACGGTGGACCTCGCACCGTTCGGCCGAGCCGGCACCGGTTGCGTGGCGGACGGGCGCGACCCGCCCCCGCGGGCTCCCGCCGCGCAGGCAGCCACCCGCGTACGAGCTGAAGGACACCACTGTTGTGAGCAAGAGCGGGTTCGCCGTCGTCGACAACCTCGGCGTCGCCCTCGCCGCGGTGGAGGACCTCGTCGAGGGGGCGGACGAGGTCGAACGCCCCGGTCTGGAAAGGGCGTCCCGCGAGATCGCGAGGATCATCGCCTCATCCCTCGACCCGCGCGTCCAATGGGCTCAGCGCATCCTCGCGGGGGCCGGCGTCGACGCGGGGGACATGGTCGCCGCGGTCCGCGCACTGCGCTCGCACGCTTCGGGGCTGGGCATCCTGGAGGCCGGAGTCCTGGTGAGGAGGCTCAACGAGGCGGGTAGCGCCGTACAGGCGGCCGGCCGGCGCCGTCCGGGTCCGAGGCCAGGTCCGGGCCCGTCCGCTGAGGGCGGGGTGGACGGCCGGCCCGTCAGCTGACGGTGAGCTTCAGGACGCGGTCGTCGCCGGAGTGCGGGGTGCCGCGGTCGTCGGTGTTGCTGGTGGTCAGCAGCAGGGTGTGGTCGTCGGTCGCCACCACCGTGCGCAGCCGCCCGTACTTTCCGGTGAGGAACGCCTGGGGCGCCGCCGCGGCCCTGGTGCCCGCCAGCGGGATCCGCCACAGCCGCTCGCCCTTCAGGGACGCCATCCAGATGCACCCGGCCGCGTAGGCGATACCGCTGGGGGATGCCTCGTCGGTGTGCCACTGCACCACCGGGTCGATGAACCCGGGGTGGTGGGCGATGCCCTCGACGTCCGGCCAGCCGTAGTTGCCGCCGGGCACGATCAGGTTCAGCTCGTCCCAGGTGTCCTGGCCGAACTCCGACGCCCACAGCCGCCCCGCGGAGTCCCAGGCCAGGCCCTGGACGTTGCGGTGGCCGGTCGAGTAGACGAGCGAGCCGGGGATGGGGTTGTCCGACGGCGGCCGGCCGTCGGGCGTCATGCGCAGGATCTTGCCGCCCAGCGACGCCTTGTCCTGGGCCAGCGCGCGCTGCCCGGTCTCGCCGGTGCCCGCGTACAGGTCGCCGTCCGGGCCGAAGGCGATCCGGCCGCCGTTGTGCAGGGTGCCGGTGGGGATGCCGCGCAGGATCGTGTCGGGGGCGCCCAGCTGCTCGCCCGCCGGCCGCGACGGGTCGTAGAGCATGCTCGCGACGCGGTTGTCGGAGTCGGTGGAGAAGTAGGCGTACACCAGGTGGTCGGCGCCGAAGTCCGGCGACAGCGCCAGTCCGAGCAGGCCGTTCTCGCCGCCCTTGGTGTGGGTCACGCCCGGCACCAGGCCGATCGTGGTGACGCTGTGGGTGTTGGGGTCGACCCTGACGATGGTGCCGGAGTCCCGTTCGGCCACCAGCAGCCCGCCGTCGGGGAGTTGGACCAGCCCCCAGGGTGCGGACAGGCCCGTGGCGACGGTGCCGACGACCTTGGCGCTGCCCTTCGCGGGTGCGGCGGACGGCGAGGCGGAGGGCGTCGCGCTCGCCGAGGGCGCGCTGTGCCCGGGCGCCGAGGAACGGGCGGAGGCGGCGCCCGTCGACGGGTGGTGGGCGAGCGGGTTGTCCTCGGCCGGGCCGCCGGAGGAGCAGCCGGCCGCCAGCAGCACGGCCGCCAGGGCGGTGGCGCACAGCGCGGGGCCGCGCCGCCGGGACCTCCCGCGCCCGGCTTCCGCCGCCGCTTCCGTCGGCCGCGCCGCGCCGCTCGGCACGCCCCGGCCGCCCGCCCGGGCCGTCCGCCCGGTCCCGCCTCGTGTCCTCACCGTCAGCTCCCGCGCCTGTGGCCTGCTCCGCTTCGCAGCCAAGCACACCACACGGGGACGGCACGGCGCGCGCGTTCGGGATCAAACGAGCGCACGGCGCGGTGGCGACGGCTCCCGACCGCGATCACGGTCGGGAACCGTCGCCGGGGTGGGACCGGCCGGGCGGGCCGCAGGCTGGCGGGGATCGGTCCGGCGCCGGCCGGCCTGGCGTCGGTCGGCCCGGCGGGGACCAGGCCGGTGGAGGTCCGCCCCGCCGCGGTGCGTCAGGCGGCGGTCTCGGCGGACGTGATCAGGACCGCGCGGCCGAGGATGTGGCCGGCCATGGCGAAGCCGAGGGCGGCCGGGGTGGCGTCGGCCGGGACGCCGACGGACTCGACGCCGAGGGCGTGCACCACGGTGAAGTAGCGGTGCGGGCCGTGCCCGGCCGGCGGGGCCGCGCCGATGAAGCGGGCCGCGCGGGCGTCGTTGGGCAGTTGGAAAGCGCCCTCGGGCAGGCCGGAGCCGGTGTCGTCGCCCGCGCCCTCGGGCAGTTCGGTGACGGCGGCGGGGATGTCGGCGACCGCCCAGTGCCAGAACCCGGAGCCGGTGGGCGCGTCGGGGTCGTAGACGGTGACGGCGTAGCTCCTGGTGCCCTCCGGGGCGCCGCTCCAGGACAGCTGCGGTGAGCGGTCCTTCCCGCCGGGGACGCCGAAGACGCCGGAGAACTGCTCGGGCGGCCAGGCATCCCCGTCGCCGACGGTGGTGCTGGTGACGGTGAAGGAGGACGCCTCGGGAAGGCGGGCGAAGGGGTCGTTGGCGCTCATCGGGTCGTTCCTTTCAGGCCGTGCTGCGAGGTGGAGGGGAGGGGTGGCGGAGGGCCGAAGGGTGCCGCGGCTGCCGCCCTGATCGAACCACCTCGCGAATCGATCGCGGCGAGCATAATCGATTATTCGTTTCATCGTCTATTCTTAAGTCATGAACGAGACGACCCACACCCCGGCACCGCCGGGGAAGCAGATGCTCTCCGAGCAGGTCTACGTACGCCTGCGGGACGCGATCATGCGCGGGGACCACGCCCCGAGCGACGCTCTCAAACCGCAGGACCTCGCGAAGGAGCAGGGCGTGAGCCTGGCCGTGGTGCGCGAGGCGCTCGTGCGGCTGGTGGGCGACGGGCTCGCCGACCGGCTGCCCAACCGCGGCTTCGCCGTCCCGGCCTTCTCCGACCGCCGCTGGCAGGAGGTGGCCGAGGCCCGCCGGGCCATCGAGCCGGTCGTCCTGCGGATGTCCGTCGAGCGCGGCGACGTCGACTGGGAGGCCCGTGTCCGAGCCGCCCACCACCGGCTGGCCCGCACCCCGGCGTACCTGCCGGAGGAGGGGGAGTACTACAGCGCCGCGTGGTCCGAAGCCCACCGGGACTTCCACCGCACCCTCCTGGACGGGTGCGGCAACCCCGTCCTGCTGGAGGCGTTCGACCGGCTGTGGACCGCGAGCGAGCTGGCCCGCCGCTGGTCCGCGCACCGCAACCCCGACCGGGACGGGGCCGCCGAACACCGCCGGCTGGAGGAGGCGGCGCTCGCCCGCGACGCCGGCACCGCGGCCGAGGTGCTGGCCCAGCACCTCACCCAGACCGCCGCCGGACTGACCGACCCCATCCACCACGAGTCCGCGAAGGACGTCTGATGGCACCGGACCGCCCCGCCCGCCCCGCTCGGCCACCGCACCCGATCACCGCCACCGCCGCCATCGCCGCCGACACCGAGACAGGGGCCACGGCATGACGACGTCCGAGGCGGGTACGGGCCGCCGCTGCCACAACGCCGTCAGCCCCCTGCACGCGGCCGTGTACTTCGCGCCGGAGCCGGAGGACGAACTCGCGGCCCTCGGGCTGGAGCGCGGAGCCATGGCCTACTTCGCGGGCCGCGCCGCCCCGCTCGGGGCCGTGGGCGCGGGCACCGTCACGGCGACGTTCTACAACTTCAACCCCGAGCACGTGCGGCGCCACATCCCCGCCGCGTGGACCGTCGCCGCGCCGGAGGCGGTGCTCGCGGCCCGGCTGCGCGGCGCCGACGCGACGCTGCGGCGGCTGCTCGGGGCGGAGGCCATCGCGTCGGAGGAGATGGCCGAGACGGCCCGGCTCGCGCTGCGCGCCACCGAGGCGTGCCGCCGGGAGGCGCGGCCGCTGTACGCCGCGAACGCCGACCTGCCCGTGCCCGAGGAGCCGCACCTGGCCCTGTGGCACGCGGCGACGCTGCTGCGCGAGCACCGCGGCGACGGCCACCTCGCCGCCCTGGCGATCGCCGGCCTGTCCGGCGTCGAGGCGCTGGTCCTGCACAACGCCACCGGCAGGGCGCCGACGTCGGCGCTGTTCATGCGGACCCGCGGGTGGTCCGCGCGGCAGTGGGCCGCGGCCCGGGACGGGTTGCGCGAGCGCGGCCTCCTGGACGAGGCGGGGGACCTCACGGCGGAGGGGGCGGCCCTGCGCGGTGAGGCCGAGGCGCTCACCGACCGTCTCGACGCCGCCCCGTACGACCACCTCGGCCCGGCGGCCACCGCGCGCCTCACCGAGCTGGCCGGCGGCCTCAGCGGAACCCTCAGAGCCGCGGGCGCCTTTCCGGCGGTGCACTTCGGCAGGGGCTGAGGGCGGTCGAGCACTGACAGCTCACGAGGGCCGGGGACGGGTGCCTGGCCGGACGTCCCGCGCGAGCGCGCCGGGATCGGAAGCGGGCGAGGGCGGGCCCGCGGGCGGGGCGGTGGAGGGCGGCGGGCCACGCGGCCGGGGGAGCGGGCCCGGCCGCCCGGCGACCGCCGTCCCCCGCCGCGGCTGCTTCCGCCGTTTTGGCCGCTTCCGATCCTGCCCGGCCGTCAGTCCCAGGAGCCGCGCGCGGGGGGCAGCGCGTCGATCTCGGCGAGGTCGGCGGGGGTCAGCCGCAGCCGTGCCGCCGCGGCGTTCTCCGCTGCCCAGCGGGCCGTCTTGGCGCCCGGCACGGGAACGACGGACGGGCCCTGTGCGAGCACCCAGGCCAGGGCGGTCTGCGCGGGGGTGGCGCCGTGCCGGGCGGCGACCCGGCGCAGGCCGGCCACCACGGGTTGGTTCGCGGCCATCATCTCCGCGGTGAAGCGCGGGTGCATCGCCCGCGGGTCGTCCCGCTCGAAGCCCTGCCCCGGCGTGAGCGTGCCCGTCAGGAAGCCGCTGCCCAGCGGCAGGGCGGCCAGGAAGCCGACACCCCGGGCCGCGCACCACGGCAGCAGCTCGGCCAGCGCCTCCCGCGCCCACACCGACAGCTCGGCCTGCACGCTCGCCACCGGGAACACCTGCTGCACCCGGGCCAGTTGGTCCAGCACCTCGGCGTAGGGGCGGCCCCTGCGGCGGCCCCGGCCCGACCCGCGGGCCGTGCCGCCCGCCCAGCCGGGCCGCCCGCGCCGACCGCGCACAGGCCCAGGGCCCGCACCTTCCCGGCCGCGACGAGCTCCGCCATCGCCCCCCAGGTCTCCTCCACCGGCACCTCGGGGTCGGCCCGGTGCAGCTGGTAGAGGTCGATGGAGTCGGTCTGGAGGCGCCGCAGGGACGAGTCACAGGCCCTGCGCACGTACGCCGGGCGGCCGTTGGCCACCAGGTGCTGCTCGCCCACCAGCAGCCCGCACTTGGTGGCCACGAACGCCTCGCTCCGGCGCTCCCGCAGTACCCGGCCGAGCAGCAGCTCGTTGGTGAAGGGGCCGTACATGTCAGCCGTGTCCAGCAGCGTGACCCCGTGGTCGAGAGCGGTGTGCACGGTCCGCAGCGACTCCTCGCCGTCCCGCCGGGACGCGCTGTACGCCCAGTTCATCGGCATGCACCCCAGCCCCACCGCACCCACCGCGAGCGCCGCGGCCCCGAGCGTCCTGCCCTCCACCCGAACACAACCTCCTTGCGCGGGCCCACTCTGTCACACGCCACGGCCCCCACCGGAGGGGACCGGACAGGCCGTAGCCTCCTGACCATGACCGATCCAGCCGCCCGCCGTGCCGACAGCGCTCCCCCCGCCCACCGTGCCGAGCGACCCGCCGCCTCCGCCGTTTCCGCCGCCTCCGCCGTGACCGGCGCCCGCAGGCCGGTGGTGTGGCTGCCGCTGCCGCCCGAGGAGGCCGGCGCGCTGCCCGACTCCCTGGAGTACGTCTTCTGGGACGGCGAGGACGACTTCCCCGCCGACCCCGCCGAGGCCGCCTTCTACGTCGTGCCCTACATGAAGCGCCAGGAGACGCTGGTCCGCCCGCTGGCGGCGATGGCCGCGGTGCGGGTCGTGCAGACGCTCACCGCCGGCACCGACAACGTCGCCGGACACGTGGCCCGGATGGCGCCCGGCGTCCAGCTCTGCAACGCCCGCGGGGTGCACGAGGCGAGCACCGCGGAGCTCGCCCTCACCCTGATCCTGGCCTCGCTGCGCGGCGTCCCCCGCTTCGTGCGCGGCCAGGAGCGGGAGAAGTGGTACTCCGGCTTCTACCCGGCGCTCGCCGACCGCCGGGTGCTCATCGTCGGCTACGGCTCGATCGGCGCCGCCATCGAGGACCGCCTCGTCCCCTTCGAGGTCGAGGTCGACCGGGTCGCGCGCGCCGCCCGGCAGGCCCCGCGCGGCCCGGTGCACGCGCTGGCCGACCTGCCCGCGCTGCTGCCCGCCGCCGACGTCGTCGTGCTCACCACCCCGCTCACCGGGCAGACCGCCGGGCTGGCCGACGCCGCCTTCCTGGGGCGGATGAAGGACGGCGCGCTGCTGGTGAACATGGCCCGCGGACCGGTCGTCGACACCAAGGCGCTCCTGGCCGAGACCGAATCCGGGCGACTGACCGCCGCGTTGGACGTCACCGACCCCGAACCGCTGCCCGCGGGGCACCCGTTGTGGCACGCGCCCGGTGTGCTGATCAGCCCGCACGTGGGCGGCAGCACCTCCGCGTTCCTGCCTCGCGCCCGGCGGCTGCTCGCCGCCCAGCTGGGCCGTTTCGCCGCCGGGGAGCAACTGGCCAACGTGGTCTCCGTCACCTGAGCCGGCCTCCGCCACCTGAGCGGCCTCCGGCGACAGGCACCGACCGGACCGCCGGCCGGAGCCTGCCGCCGGCGCAGGGGCCCGCTCAGGAGTCCTTCCGGGCCGCCTCGCGGCGCTGCCGCTTGCCCAGCGGCGCCTGGGAGAGGTCCTCGGCGCTGCTCCGGAGGTTCTTGTAGCCGTAGCCGCGTTCGGCCAGCCAGGCCCGCGCCGCGTCCTCGGCGCGCTCGCTCGCGGCCAGGATGTCCTCCTCCTCTTCCCCCGATTCCTGGAAGCGGAAGGTGAAGGCGGAGCGCGCCGCCAGGTCGTAGCTGAGGTGCCCCTCGGCGGTGAAGGCCGCGGACAGGACGTCGTGGTCCGCGGCATGTGCGAGAAGCTCGGCCCGCTGCTCGGGCCGGAGTCCGTCGAAGACCCCGCGGACGGTGACGCGGAAGGTACGAGTGCTCATCCCGCGACCCTAACCAGCGGGACCGGTGCCGCTCCAGCACGTTTACGGCGGCGCCCGCCGGGGGCACGGATCGTCCGGGGAACCCCGGCCGGCCGTACGTACCGGCGGCTCGGCCGCGGCGCCCCGCCGGCCCCGCCGGAACGGGCCCGAGGGCGGCGGAACCCCCGCCCCCCGGCCCGCCGGAGGCCGGGCGTACGGACCGTCCACAGGCGGCGGACGGACCCTCGACCGGACGGCGGACGGACCGTCAACCGGACGGCGGACGGACCGTCGACCGGTCGTCAACCCGCCGCCGGCCGGCCGCCGACTGCGGCCAGTGGCCGCCCGTCCCCTGATGATTACACAGTGTAGAAACAACCTGTCCCAGAGTGACCAATCTGGTGTATCGTCGGCATACGGGGGCACGTTGTGACCGAACGACCACGGACACGGCGTGCGAACGACGACCCAGTGAGGGGGGCGACTGGCGATGCGGGACCGGCGTGGCACATGGTGGGGGGCATGGCGCGGAAGCGCGCGCGCCCGGCGCGCCACGGCCCGCAGGAGCGAGCCGTGAGCACCGGCGCGGCGGTGCTCGCCGCACCGGAGGAGACCGCGGGCGAGCGGGGCGGGCTGCTGCCCCAACTGCTGCTGGCCCTCGTCTGCGGCGGCTACACCGTGGGCGCGGCGCTCGGCTGGGGCGACACCGAAACGGCCCTGGTGATGGGCGACTTCGGGCTCGCGGCCGGGGCGGCGGCGGCCTCCGTCTCGTCGCTGCTCTACGCGCGGCGAGCGGCCGGCCCGCACCGGCCGGCCTGGCTGCTGTTCGCGTTCTCCTCCGCCATGAGCGCGCTGGGCAACGGCATCTGGGGCTGGTACGAGGTGGTCCTGCGCGAGACCGTACCGCGGACCTCCGCCGCGGACTTCTGCTTCCTGCTCTTCGCCCCGCCGGCGATCACCGGGCTGCTGGTACTGGCCAAGCGGCCGGTCACCCGGGCCGGATGGGTCTGCCTCGCGCTGGACACCTGGCTGATCGGCGGCTCGCTGCTCACCCTGTCCTGGACGCTGGCCCTCGCCCGCACCGCCACCTTCGACGGCCCCAGCACCGCGCGGATGGCCATGTCCCTCGCCTACCCGCTGCTGGACATCGTCCTGGTCAGCATGGTGCTCGCGCTGCACTTCCGGCGCTCCGGCGTGAACCGGGCGGCGGTCAACACCGCGCTGGCCGCGCTGGCGCTCACCGTGCTGTGCGACGCGCTGTTCACCTCCCCGCTGCTGCGGGCGCACTACCGCTCGGGCCAGGTGCTCGACGCCGGATGGTTCGCCGGCAGCCTGCTGCTCGCCTACGCCCCCTGGGTCGGCTCCCGGCCCCACGCGCCGCGCCGCGCGGGCGCCGCCGCCCCCCGGGTCGCCACCTCCCTCACCGCCCTGACGCCCTACCTGGCCGCCGCGGTGTGCACCCTCGGCGTCCTCTACGACGTCACCACCGGCCGCAAGGTGGACCGGGTGGTGCTGGTCACCGCCTGCACGGTGGTGCTCGCCCTGGTGGTCCGGCAGGGCATCATGCTGCTCGACAACATCTCCCTCACCCAGGAGCTGGCCCACAAGGAGAACCACTTCCGCTCCCTCGTGCAGGGCTCCAGCGACGTCATCATGATCGCCGCGCCCACCGGTGTGCTGCGCTACGTCAGCCCCGCCGCGCAGGGCGTCTACGGCCGGGACCCCGAGGAGATGGTCGGCACCGAACTGGCCGCCCACATCCACCCCGACGACCTGGGCCGGGTGCTCCACGAGGTCCGGCGCTTCCTCGCCGCGCAGCCGGAGGAGCAGCCCGCCACCCGGATCGAGTGCCGCATCCGCTCCGGCCCCGCCCGTCCCGCCGCCCGGCCCCGGCCGGGCTCCGGCCCCTGTCCCGGCCCGCAGGGCCCGCTCGCCGCCGCCGAAGGGGCGCCGGGCCAGGAGCGGCCCGGCGCGGGCTGCGACTGGCTCAACGTCGAGTCCAGCGTCACCCGCTACCAGGGCGGGCTGATCTTCAACAGCCGCGACATCACCGAACGCGTCCGCCTCCAGGCCCAGTTGCAGCACAACGCCTCGCACGACCCGCTCACCGACCTGCCCAACCGCGCGCTCTTCCTGGAGCGGCTCGGCCGGGCGGTCGGCGGCCGCCGGGCCGGGGACCGCACCGCCGCCGTGCTCTACGTCGACCTCGACGGCTTCAAGGAGGTCAACGACACCGTCGGCCACCAGGCAGGGGACGACCTGCTGGTACAGGCCGCCCGGCGGCTGCGCGAGGCGCTGCGGGCCGGGGACACCGCCGCCCGGCTCGGCGGCGACGAGTTCGCCGCCCTGGTCACCGGCCCGGACACCGTCCCCATCCCGCACCCCAGGACCACCGCGGACGGCGTCGGCGGGCCCGGGGGCGGCTTCGCGGGCGCCTCGGCCGCCGCCGGGCCCCGGAGCACCGGAGCCCCCCGGACGGCCCACGAGGAGCGCGTCCTGGACATCGCCGACCGCCTGCGCGCCATCCTCTCCGAGCCCTACCGGGTGGACGGCGTCGAGGTCCGCGTCGGCGCCAGCGTCGGCGTGGCCTTCGCCGAACCCGGCGCGACCCCCGGCGAGGTGATGCGCCACGCCGACATGGCGATGTACCGGGCCAAGCAGTCCGGCAAGGGCCGCATCGAGCTGTACTCCCCGCAGCTCCAGGCCGACACCGCGCGCCGCACCGAGCTGGCCGGCCGGGTCAGGAAGGCGCTGGACGAGGGGGAGTTCACCCTCCTGCACCAGCCCGTCGTGGAGCTGTCCGGCGGCCGCATCACCGGCCTGGAGGCCCGGCCCCGCTGGCGCTCCGCCCAGGGCATACTCTTCACCCCCGCCGAGTTCCTGCGCGCCGAACCGGACGGCGAGCGCGGCTTAGACGTGGGGCGCTGGCTGCTGGAGAGCGCGGTCGAGCAGGCCGCGCAGCGGTACGGCGCGGGCCACCGGCTCCCCGTCACGGTACGGCTGTCCGCCCGTCGGCTGCTCCACCGCGACCTGCCCTCCCGCGGCATCGAGCACCTGCTGGCCCGGCACGGGCTGCCTCCCGGCGGCCTGGTGGTGGAGGTGGCCGGCGGTGACCCGCGGGTCGCCCCGGAGGAGCTGGAGCAGCGGCTGGCCGGCCTGCGCCGGCTCGGCGTGCGGGTGGCGCTCGCCGGCTTCGACGCCGGATACGGCGCCCTGGGCGCCCTGCGCACCCTCCCGGTCGACGTGATCAAGCTCGACCGCGCCTTCACCGACGGCGTGGTCGAGTCCACCCGGCAGCACAAGATCACCCGCGGGCTGCTCGGCATCGCCGCGGATCTCGGCATCGGCACCGTCGCCGAGGGCGTCGACCGTCCGGAGCAGGTCCAGGCCATGCGCGCCATGGGGTGCCTCCAGGGTGTGGGCGCCGCCTTCGCCGGACCGCTGGAGGAGGCCCCGCTGCGCCGCTGTCTGAACCGCGGCGGCTACCCCGTCCCCCCCGACCCCCGGCGGGAGCCGGCGGTGCCCGGCGAACCGCAAACGGACCCGAACGGCGGCACCCGGGACCCGAACGGCACCCCGTACGTCCCGCCGCACCGGGACCCGCACCGGGAACCGCGCGACGCGCCCGCCGGCGTGCGGCACGACGACCCGCGCGCGTCCCGCGACCCGGTGCCGTCGAGCGGCCTGCCACCCCTCCCCAGGCGTTCGAATGCTGAGACGGCCATCCCACCGGCTTGACACCCCCCGGGGAGCGGGAGCAAGGTCGGGGCCATGCGCACCCTCCTCGTACTTGGAAAGCGCGTCGGCTGACCGGGGCCCCAACGCCTCGCACCCACCGGCGCGCTCCCCTCGCTTGCCTTACGGCACGAGGGGTTTTTTGTTGTCCGGCCCCCAGAAGACCCTCATCTTCGAGAGAAGAGAACGCAGATGACCGAGCAGGCCACCGGGACCCACCACCCGCAGCCGCGGACCCGCAGCGCGGCCGCCGCCGCCCCGCCGAGCGCGTCACCGGCGCCCAGGCGCTCATCCGCTCGCTTGAGGCCGTAGGCGCCGACACCGTGTTCGGTATCCCCGGTGGCACGATCCTGCCGGCCTACGACCCGCTGATGGACTCCACCAAGGTCCGCCACGTGCTGGTCCGCCACGAGCAGGGCGCCGGCCACGCCGCCACCGGCTACGCGCAGGCCACCGGCAAGGTGGGCGTGTGCATGGCCACCTCCGGTCCCGGCGCCACCAACCTGGTCACCCCGATCGCCGACGCGCACATGGACTCCGTGCCGATCGTCGCGATCACCGGACAGGTCTCCTCCAACGTGATCGGCACCGACGCCTTCCAGGAGGCGGACATCTGCGGCATCACCATGCCGGTCACCAAGCACAACTTCCTGGTCATCGACCCGGACGACATCCCGCGCACCATCGCCGAGGCGTTCCACATCGCCGCCACCGGCCGTCCCGGGCCGGTCCTGGTCGACATCGCCAAGGACGCCCTGCAGAAGCAGACCACGTTCTCCTGGCCGCCGCAGCAGGACCTGCCCGGCTACCGCCCCGTCACCAAGCCGCACGCCAAGCAGATCCGCGAGGCCGCCCGGCTGGTCAACGAGGCGCGGCGCCCCGTCCTCTACGTCGGCGGCGGCGTCCTCAAGGCGCAGGCCACCGCGGAGCTGCGCATCCTGGCCGAGCTGACCGGAGCCCCCGTCACCACCACGCTGATGGCGCTGGGCGCGTTCCCCGACAGCCACCCGCAGCACGTCGGCATGCCCGGCATGCACGGCGACGTCTCGGCCGTCACCGCGCTCCAGAAGGCCGACCTGATCGTCGCCCTCGGCGCCCGGTTCGACGACCGCGTCACCGGCCGGCTGGACACCTTCGCGCCCTACGCCAAGATCGTGCACGCCGACATCGACCCCGCCGAGATCGGCAAGAACCGCGCCGTCGACGTCCCGATCGTCGGCGACGCCCGCGAGGTGCTGGCCGACCTGATCGTCGCCGTCCAGGCCGACCACGACGCCGGCCGCAAGGGCGACTACACCGACTGGTGGCGCCAGCTGAGCTTCTGGCGGAACACCTACCCGCTGGGCTACGACGTCCCCGAGGACGGCCGCCTCGCCCCCCAGCAGGTCATCGAACGCATCGGCCAGCTGGCCCCCGAGGGAACCCTGTTCGCCGCGGGTGTCGGCCAGCACCAGATGTGGGCCGCCCAGTTCATCAAGTACGAGAAGCCCTCGACCTGGTTCAACTCCGGCGGCGCCGGCACCATGGGCTACGCGGTGCCCGCCGCGATGGGCGCCAAGGCCGGCCGCCCCGAGGCCACCGTCTGGGCGATCGACGGCGACGGCTGCTTCCAGATGACCAACCAGGAACTGGTCACCTGCGCCCTGAACAACATCCCGATCAAGGTCGCCATCATCAACAACGGCGCCCTCGGCATGGTCCGCCAGTGGCAGAACCTCTTCTACGGCGAGCGCTTCTCCAACACGGTGCTGCACGACGGCGCCGGCAGCGTCCCCGGCACCACCCAGGGCTCCACCCAGGGCGTCGGCTCGCTGCCCAACCGCGGCACCCGGGTGCCGGACTTCGTGAAGCTGGCCGACGCCATGGGCTGCGTCGGACTGCGCTGCGAGACCGCGGACGAGCTCGACGCGGTCATCGCCAAGGCCAACTCCATCAACGACCGGCCCGTGGTCGTGGACTTCATCGTCCACGAGGACGCCATGGTCTGGCCGATGGTGGCCGCCGGCACCTCCAACGACGAGATCATGGCCGCCCGCGACGTCCGCCCGGACTTCGGCGACGGCGAGGACGACTGACCCGCACCGGGACCCGCACCAGCGCCGTACGCCGGCCCCCAGAGGCCGCCGCAGGAAGTGAAGGAACCCCCATGACCAAGCACACGCTGTCCGTGCTGGTGGAGAACAAGCCCGGTGTCCTGGCCCGGATCACCGCCCTGTTCTCCCGGCGCGGCTTCAACATCGACTCGCTCGCCGTCGGCACCACCGAGCACCCCGAGATCTCCCGGATCACCATCGTGGTCAACGTCGCCGACCAGCTGCCGCTGGAACAGGTGACCAAGCAGCTCAACAAGCTCGTCAACGTGCTGAAGATCGTCGAGCTGGACCCGGCCGCCGCCGTCGCCCGGGAGCTGGTGCTGGTGAAGGTGCGGGCCGACAACGAGACCCGCTCGCAGATCCTGGAGATCGTCCAGCTCTTCCGCGCCAAGACCGTGGACGTCTCCCCGGAGGCCGTCACCGTCGAGGCCACCGGCGTCGCCGAGAAACTGGCCGCCATGCTGCGGATGCTGGAGCCCTTCGGCATCAAGGAGCTGGTGCAGTCCGGCACCATCGCCATCGGACGCGGCGCCCGCTCCATCACCGACCGCTCGCTGCGCGCCCTCGACCGATCCGCATAGCGAGACCCGAAAACCCCCTGCCCCCCGCCGGACGTACGGTGGGGCGGTACCGACGAAATTCCAAGGAGAGACCCCAAGTGGCCGAGCTGTTCTACGAGGACGACGCCGACCTGTCCATCATCCAGGGCCGCAAGGTCGCGGTCATCGGATACGGCAGCCAGGGGCACG
Source organism: Actinacidiphila yeochonensis CN732 (assembly GCF_000745345.1). Taxonomy (NCBI): domain Bacteria; kingdom Bacillati; phylum Actinomycetota; class Actinomycetes; order Kitasatosporales; family Streptomycetaceae; genus Actinacidiphila; species Actinacidiphila yeochonensis. The sequence goes on from NZ_JQNR01000005.1 coordinate 3,008,916, forward strand.
CCCACGCGCTGTCGCTGCGCGACTCGGGCGTCGACGTGCGCGTCGGCCTGCACGAGGGCTCCAAGTCCAAGGCCCAGGCCGAGGAGCAGGGCCTGCGCGTGGTGACCGTCGCCGAGGCCGCCGCCGAGGCCGACGTCATCATGATCCTGGTGCCGGACCCGATCCAGGGCCGCGTCTACGAGGAGTCCATCAAGGACAACCTCAAGGACGGCGACGCCCTGTTCTTCGGCCACGGCCTGAACATCCGCTACGGCTTCGTCAAGCCCCCGGCCGGCGTCGACGTCTGCATGGTCGCCCCGAAGGGCCCGGGCCACCTGGTCCGCCGCCAGTACGAGGAGGGCCGCGGCGTTCCGTGCATCGCGGCTGTCGAGCAGGACGCCACCGGCAACGCCTTCGCGCTGGCCCTGTCCTACGCCAAGGGCATCGGCGGCACCCGTGCCGGCGTCATCAAGACGACCTTCACCGAGGAGACCGAGACCGACCTCTTCGGCGAGCAGGCCGTGCTCTGCGGCGGCACCTCGGCGCTGGTCAAGGCCGGCTTCGAGACCCTGGTGGAGGCTGGCTACCAGCCGGAGATCGCCTACTTCGAGTGCCTGCACGAGCTGAAGCTGATCGTCGACCTCATGTACGAGGGCGGCCTGGAGAAGATGCGCTGGTCGGTCTCCGAGACCGCCGAGTGGGGCGACTACGTCTCCGGCCCGCGGATCATCAACGACGGCACCAAGGCCGAGATGAAGAAGATCCTCGCCGAGATCCAGGACGGCACCTTCGCCAACAACTGGATCGCCGAGTACAACGCCGGCCTGCCGAAGTACAACGAGTACAAGAAGGCCGACGAGAGCCACCTGCTGGAGACCACCGGCCGCAAGCTGCGCAAGCTGATGAGCTGGGTGGACGAAGAGGCCTGATCCCGACGGCCCCGTGAGGGGCCGCCCGCCGTACACCGCGGCCACAAGCCGCCAGCCCCGGGCCCGCCCGCTCGTACACGACGCCGAGCGCGGACCGGGGCGCCAGGCGCGACACCGCCGGGCCGGAGCTCTCCGGCCCGGCGGAGCTGCCTGCGGCTTTGTACGAAGCGACGCAACCCTTCCGGGTGATCCTGCCATTTCGGCAATGGCGCCCGACCACCGCGTCGATACACTCCCTTAACAAGCGCGTCAGGCTCACAGCGTCGTGCGTCTCCCACGCGGCAAGCCCATCCCGCCCATCCCGCCCTCCCCGGGGCGGCCGCACGGGACCGGCCGCCCCCTGGACTAGTGAGGACCACGTGAGCCAGAAGCCTGTCGTACTCATCGCAGAAGAGCTCTCGCCCGCCACGGTGGACGCCCTCGGCCCGGACTTCGAGATCCGGCACTGCAACGGCGCGGACCGCGCCGAGCTGCTCTCCGCGATCACCGACGTCGACGCCATCCTGATCCGCAGCGCCACCAAGGTGGACGCCGAGGCCGTCGCCGCCGCGAACAAGCTCCGCGTGGTCGCCCGGGCCGGCGTCGGCCTGGACAACGTGGACGTCGCCGCCGCCACGAAGGCCGGCGTCATGGTGGTCAACGCGCCCACCTCCAACATCGTCACCGCCGCCGAGCTGGCCTGCGGCCTGCTCATCGCCAGCGCCCGCAACATCGCCCCCGCCAGCGCGGCGCTGAAGGCCGGCGAGTGGAAGCGGAACAAGTACACCGGCGTCGAGCTGAGCGAGAAGACCCTCGGCGTGGTGGGCCTGGGCCGTATCGGCGTCCTGGTCAGCCAGCGGATGGCCGCCTTCGGGATGAAGGTCGTCGCCTACGACCCCTACGTGCAGCCCGCCCGCGCCGCCCAGATCGGCGTCAAGCTGCTCACCCTGGACGAGCTGCTGGAGGTCTCCGACTTCATCACCGTCCACCTGCCCAAGACGCCCGAGACGGTCGGCCTGATCGGCGACGAGGCGCTGCGCAGGGTCAAGCCCTCGGTGCGGATCGTCAACGCCGCCCGCGGCGGGATCGTCGACGAGGAGGCGCTGGCCGCCGCCCTCAAGGAGGGCCGGGTCGCCGGCGCGGGCCTGGACGTGTACGCCAAGGAGCCCTGCACCGACTCGCCGCTCTTCCAGTTCGACAACGTGGTGGCCACCCCGCACCTGGGCGCCTCCACCGACGAGGCCCAGGAGAAGGCCGGCATCGCCGTCGCCAAGTCGGTCCGGCTGGCGCTGGCCGGCGAGCTGGTGCCGGACGCGGTCAACGTCCAGGGCGGCGTCATCGCCGAGGACGTCAAGCCCGGCCTGCCGCTGGCCGAGAAGCTGGGCCGGATCTTCACCGCGCTGGCCGGCGAGGTCGCCGCCCGGCTGGACGTCGAGGTCTGCGGCGAGATCACCCAGCACGATGTGAAGGTGCTCGAACTCAGCGCGCTCAAGGGCGTGTTCGAGGACGTGGTGGCCGAGACGGTGTCCTACGTCAACGCGCCGCTGTTCGCCCAGGAGCGCGGCGTCGAGGTCCGGCTGACCACCAGCTCGGAGTCGCCCAACCACCGCAACCTCGTCACCGTCCGCGGCACCCTGGCCGACGGCAGCGAGGTCTCGGTCTCCGGCACCCTGGCCGGCCCCAAGCACCAGCAGAAGATCGTCGCGGTCGGGGACGAGGACGTGGACCTGGCGCTCGCCGACCACATGGCGTTCCTGCGCTACACCGACCGCCCGGGCGTGGTCGGCACCATCGGCCGCATCCTCGGCGAGGTCGGCGTGAACATCGCCGGCATGCAGGTCGCCCGCGCGGCGGTCGGCGGCGAGGCGCTGGTCGCCCTCACCGTGGACTCCACCATCCCGGCCGGCGTGCTCAGCGACATCGCCGACGAGATCGGCGCCACCTCGGCCCGCGCGGTCAACCTGACGGACTGACGCAGCCGGTCCGGCCCCACCCGGCCGGGCCGTCAACTTCGGCGCCGCCCTTCACTCGTTCGAGGGGCGGTGCTGTCGTTTCCAGGCGCTACGGTGAACACTGCGGACATCATCCCGTCCATGGGAGGAATCATGACTGCCGACGAACTCCCGGCCTGGGTCTTTCCCCCGCCGGGCGGTTTCACCGCGGACGATTTGGACCGCATCCCCGATCTCCCGCCGCACACCGAGCTGATCGACGGGAGCCTCGTCTTCGTGAGTCCGCAGAAGAGTTTCCACGCGCTGGTACTGGACCTGCTCGTCTATGGACTGCGCTCACAGGCACCGGCGGAGCTCCGGGTGCGCCGGGAAATGAGCGTCGTACTGAACCGGGGCAACAGGCCTGAGCCCGACCTCTGCGTGGTGCGGGCAGAGGCGGTCCTGGAGTCGGCGGACGAGACCGCGTATCGGGCCGAGGACGTCGTGCTCGCCATCGAGGTGGTCTCCCCCGAGTCACGGGAGCGGGACAACAAGCGCAAGCCGCAGCTCTACGCGGAGGCGGGGATTCCGCACTTCTGGCGGATCGAGCAGGGCACGGGGCGCCGACCGGTTGTCTACGTCTACGAACTGGACCGGGTGACCGGCGGCTACGTTCCGACCGGCATCCACCACGACCGGTTGAAGCTGGGCTACCCCTTCACCGTCGACATCGACCTCACGGAGATCGACGCCATGTGAGCCCGGCCGGTGCCGCCTACAACCGTGCCGCCTTCAGTGCCATGTGCAGCAGCAGCCGGGCCTCGCCGCTCGCGAGGTCGAGGCCGGTGAGCTGCTCGATCCGGGACAGCCGGTAGTAGAGGGTCTGGCGGTGGATCGCGAGGGCCGTCGCGGTACGGCCGGCCTGGCCCGCGTGGTCGAGGAACACCTCGGCGGTATGGGCGAGTTCGCGGTGCGCCTCGGTCAGCAGCGGGGCCACCGCCGGGTCCGGCGGCGTCCCCGGCGGCAGCGCGGTGAGCAGCCGGTAGGGGCCCAGCCCGGACCACTTCGCGACGGGCGCGAGCGCGGGTTCGGCGCGCGCCGCCCGGGCCGCCGCCACGGCCTCCTGCCATGCCCGCGGGAGCTCGGCCAGGTCGACGCGCGAGTCGCTCACCCCGGCCACCGGCCCGCCCTGGTCGGCCGGCGCCGGCTCGCCGCCGCCCAGCGCGGCCAGCACCCGGACCGCCGCCGAGCGGGCCGGCGCCAGTACGTGCGGCGACCGCAGCCGCACCAGCACCGCCACCACGCCCGCAGGCCCCCAGCCGGGCACCCGGGTGATCACCGCGGCGCCCGGCACCGTCCGCGCCCCGGGCAGGTCACCGCCGTCCGGCTCCTCGGCCTCCGCCCACACCGCCGTGCGCGCCAGCCGCTTGCCGGCGCGGGCGCCCGGGGGAGTGGCGCACACCAGCGCGTGCGGCAGCTCGGAGTCGGCGCCCAGCGCCTTGCGCAGGTCGTCCTCCGCGTCGTCCCGTCCGGAGCGGGTGACCGCGGTGAGCAGCGCGCGCAGTGCCCGCGCGCCCTCCTCGCCGGCCCCGGCCAGCGCGGCCAGCCGACCGCCGATGCGGGCGGCCACCGCCATCGCCGCGTCGAGCTGTGCGGGGGAGTGCTCCGCCTCGTCCAGCAGCCACACGTATCCGTGGACCACGCCGCCGTACCGCACGGGCAGGCAGAGCCGGCCGCGGAAGACGCCGGCCGAGGGGGCGGCGGGGATGCGCACCGGGCCGGTGGCCCTGGCGATGCCGAACCGCTCGAACCAGGCCCGCACCTCGGCCGTCGAGCGGCGGGTGAGGATCGAGCGGGTGCGCACCGGATCGACGGCCGAGTCGTCGTCGCTGTCGTGCACGCCGAAGGCGATCAGGCGGAAGTCGCGGTCCTCCAGCGTCGCCGGCGCGCCGAGCAGCGCCGAGACCTCGTCCACCAGCTCCTGGAAACCACCGTAGTCAGCGGGCACCCGTCCATTGTCCCCCACCGGCCTCATACATCTGTATGACGGACGCCGCCCGGATGCGTGACAGGTGTCGATGGTCCGGGCGGTTACGGGTCCCTACATTCACGGTGACGGCACCCTTTCCGCCACGGAACCGCTACAGCGCTCCTCCTGGGGGAAGGCGTGCCGCAGTGCCCGTTTCCGCACCGCCAGGAGGACCCCGTGCTCGGTCCCGTTCTGCTCGCCGCGTCGCGCAGCGACCGCATGCGCCGCGTTGTGGCGTCCGCGCCCGTCACCCGTCCGGTGGTACAGCGGTTCATCGCCGGTGACGACCTCCACCCGGCCCTGGACACCGTCCGCGCGCTGGTCGACTCCGGACTCCACATCACGCTCGACCACCTGGGTGAGGACGTCACCGACCGGGCCACTGCCCAGGCCACCCGCGACGCCTACCTGCGGCTGCTGGAGACGCTGGCCGACGCCGGGCTCGCCGAGCGGGCCGAGGTCTCGGTGAAGCTCTCCGCGTTCGGCCAGGCGCTGCCCGACGGCGGCCACGACATCGCGCTGGAGAACGTCCGCCCGGTGGCCGAGCTGGCCAGCACGCACGGCACCACCGTCACACTCGACATGGAGGACCACACCACCGTCGACTCGACGCTGGCCGTCCTGCGCGAGCTGCGCCGCGACCACCCCGGCACCGGCGCCGTCATCCAGTCGTACCTCTTCCGCACCGAGGACGACGCCCGCGCGCTGGCCGTCGAGGGCTCGCGGGTACGGCTGGTCAAGGGCGCCTACAAGGAGCCCGCCTCCGTCGCCTTCCAGGACCGCCGCGAGGTCGACCGCGCCTACGTACGGGCGCTGCGCATCCTCTTCGAGGGCAGCGGCTACCCGATGGTCGGCTCGCACGACCCGCGGATGATCGCCATCGCCCAGGAACTGGCCGCCCGCACCGGCCGCACGCCCGGCCAGTACGAGTTCCAGATGCTCTACGGCATCCGTACCGCCGAGCAGCGGCGGCTCGCCGACGCCGGTGAGCGGATGCGCGTGTACGTGCCGTACGGCGCAGACTGGTACGGGTACTTCATGCGCCGGCTCGCCGAGCGCCCCGCCAACCTCGCCTTCTTCCTGCGCTCCTTCGCTCCCGGCCGCTGAAGCCGAGCGGCCGACCCCGAGCCGCCGACCCCGAGCCGCCGGAAGCCGGCCTTGAAGTCCGGCCGCCGAACCCGGCCGCCGGCGACAGCCGCCGGACCCGGCCCGCCCGCCCCGGACCCGCCCGTCGACCCTGACGACCCCGACGGGTCCGGGCGGCCGGTCCCCGAAAACCCCCGGACCCGCCGGACCCGCGCGACGCGCCCCCGGTGGCCCGCACCCCCCGCCCGACCCACGAGGAGGCAACGCTCCATGGACGCTGTGACCCAGGTCCCCGCCCCGGTCAACGAGCCGGTGCACACGTACGCGCCCGGCAGCGCGGAACGCGCTCGGCTGGAGGCCAGGCTCAAGGAGCTGGCCGGCAACCCGATGGACCTACCCATGGTCATCGGCGGGCAGGAGCGCATGGGCGGCGGCGACCGCTTCGACGTCGTCCAGCCGCACAACCACGCGGCCCGCCTGGGCACCTACGCCAACGCCACCACCGACGACGCCCGCGCCGCCGTCGACGCCGCGCTCGCCGCCGCGCCCGGCTGGCGGGCCACCTCCTTCGACGACCGCGCCGCGATCATCCTGCGCGCCGCCGAGCTGCTGTCCGGCCCCTGGCGGGAGACGCTGGCCGCCTCCACCATGCTCGGGCAGTCCAAGACCGTGCAGCAGGCCGAGATCGACAGCCCCTGCGAGCTGGTCGACTTCTGGCGGTTCAACGTGCACTACGCCCGGCAGATCCTCGCGGAGCAGCCGGTCGCCAACGCGCCGGGGGTGTGGAACCGGCTCGACCACCGCCCGCTGGAGGGCTTCGTCTACGCGGTCACGCCGTTCAACTTCACCGCCATCGCGGGCAACCTGCCCACCGCCCCGGCGCTGATGGGCAACGTCGTGGTGTGGAAGCCGTCGCCGACCCAGACCCACTCGGCCGTGCTGCTGATGCGCCTGCTGAAGGAGGCCGGACTGCCCGACGGCGTCATCAACCTCGTCACCGGCGACGGCATCGCCGTCTCCGAGGTCGTCCTCCCCCACCGGGACCTGGCCGGCATCCACTTCACCGGCTCCACGAAGACCTTCCAGTACCTGTGGAAGACGGTCGGCGAGAACATCGAGGGCTACCGCTCCTACCCGCGGATCGTCGGCGAGACCGGCGGCAAGGACTTCCTCGTCGCGCAC